>CAYWCJ010000019.1:3921-19787 GCA_964456595.1 uncultured Gemmatimonas sp.
GATGGAAAGACGCCCACAAGCATGAGCTCAACGTCGCCGAGCGACTGGTGGGCAAGATCGGTGGCGCCAGTCGTGACATGGTGAGCGGAGACATCGACGACAAGATGACGCGGGCCGAGAAGCGGTGAGGCCGGAGGTGGCATCGTCGGCGCCTCGCTCGATGGATGATCTGGATCGGCTGGCGTTTCGTCTCGTGCGCACGATCCGTACGCACCATCCGCAGCTGCGCGACCGCGGCTTCACGTTGACGGATCTCGAGGAGCGGCTGCTGCCCTATCGCGAAGCCCGTCGTGAGATGGCCGACAGCGGCGCCGACGCGTGGGAGCGCACGGTGTTGCGACTTGTCGGGGGGGAGCGCGGCTATGTCCGTGCGGAGTCGGAGTTGCAGTCGGCCTGCCGTCATGCGCTGACGCTCCCGTCCCCCACGATCGCACTCGTTCGCACCTGGTCCGGCTCGTCGCTGACGCTTGGCGAATCGGCGACGGCGGTGGGGTCGGAGCGCGTGAGCGGCGCCTTCGAGGCGGCGCAGATGGCGGCGCCTGGCGAGGCCGCGAGCGATCGGACGTCGAACGGATATGCGGAGCCGTTGACCGGGCCGCGCACCGCGTCGCACACCGCATCGCATACCGCGCCGTCGTCGGCGCCGCGACTGCACGCGGAAGCGGGTGGCGCGCCGGCCAGGACTGCGCGGGGCTCCGCCTGCGGATGCCGTTATTGCGGCGGCCGGCTGCCGGACGGTCGCACGGTGACCTTTTGCCCTCACTGCGGCATCGACCAGACCAAGCGACAGTGTCCCGCCTGCAGCACCGAGCTGGATGCCGCGTGGCGCTTCTGCGTGACCTGTGGCCGCAGCGCCGACTTGCCGGATGCGCCCGTCGAGATGAAGCGCGCGGCGAGCTAGCGGGTACAACGCACCAACGGTTCGGCGACGTGAGCGCGAGCGCGCGCTACCTCTTCCGCCCTTCCTTGGTGATCTTGTACCGCATGTCTCATTTGTCGTTGACGCCACGTCGTCGTGGCTGGCGCGGCCTGATCGCCGCGGCGGCCACCGTCGTCGCTTCTGCCTGCGCGCAGCCGATTCCGGTTGCGCAGCCCGAACCGTCGACCGATACACCGCCGCCGCGCACCAGTCGAACGGCGCGTCCGCGTGGCGCGCCGGTGCCCGAGGCGAATGCCGGTCCCTATCAGCAAGCGCGCTGGCCGATCAAGACCTCGCAGCACATTGACCTCTGGCTGCACTCGTTCGCGCTCATAAGCGAAGACACACTGCGCGTTCCGCTGTATCTGCGCGGCTATCGCGACTCGCTCACGGTGCTGAAGAACCGCGCCAATGTGCTCACGTCGCTGGATGTGAATCGCACGACGCTGGCCAAGCGTCTCGCGCAGTCGCCGTCGTATCTGCAGGCGCAGTTTCTCCCGTTCGAGTTTGGCAGCTGGGAAGAGATGCGACTGGCAGCGGAGCGTGTGGCGCTGCGCGACGCAAATGCGCGGGGCGGCGATGCGCGGGCTGATCGATCGGCGGTCGCGGCGGGGGCCAACGCCTTCGCGGCGATCTTTCCCACCGCCGCCGATCGCGAATGGCTCCGGCTGTTTACGACCGGCGTGCAGGACGAACAGCTGCGCTTCTTCAACGCCGAGCATTCGCGATTGGTGCGCACGCGCGCCGCAGTGATCACGGCGGTCGATTCGCTCTGGCAGCGCGTGTATCGCCCACGCTTCGATCGCTTTCTCAATAACACGGGGCAGCGCACCGGTGAGGTGGTCTTGTCGGTGCCCATCGGTGGCGAAGGCCGCTCGGGCGTGGGGCGCGAACGGCAGACGGTGGTGGTGGTACCATTTCCGAGTCGGGTCGCGGACGCCGCGCAGGTGGTGCTGGTGCTCGCGCACGAGCTCACCGGCGGACTCGTCAACAGCGTCATCACCGACAACACCACGCCGGCCGAACAGCGCGATGGACAGGCCGATCGATACGTCGCGATGGCGCAGGTGCGCACCGGCGCGATGCTGATCGAGAAGACCGCACCCGAGCTCAGCGACGCGTACATGCGCTTCTATCTGGCGCAGTCGGGTGTGCGCACCGACGTTGCAGACGTGAAAACGCTCTTTCTCCGCACCTACGATATCCCGGCAGCCATTCGCGACGGTCTGCTTCGCCAACTTGACATCGTGTTGGGCGGGATCTGATGGCCGACGATCCGATGACGCCACCGAACGCCGGCGTGGAGCGCAGCAGCGCGCCGGATGCGGCCGCGCCGGATGCGGCCGCGCCGGATGCGGCCGCGCCGGATATCACGATGCAGAATGCGATTCCTCGCGCGGCGCTTGAGCGTGTGCTCGCGCGCGCCACGGAGTTGCAGGGTGACGGCGGCGATCCGACGGAGGCCGTGTCGGAATCGCGACTGCTCGAAGTCGCTCGCGAGGTCGGCATTGATGCGCAGCATCTGCGGCAAGCGATGGCGGAAGAGCGCGCCCGAATCGCCTTCGACGAACCGGGTGGCGGACCACTGCTCGATTCGCTGGGTGCAGCGATGGTGAACGCGCAGCGCGTGGTGCCGGGCAACGCGACCGATGTGCAGGCGCGACTGGATGCCTGGTTGCCGCGCATGGAAGGACTCGGCGTCCGTCGCAAACAACCGCAGCGCACGAGTTGGGAGCCGCGACGCGATCCTCTCGGCAACGCCCTGCGTGCACTCGGCGCGGGCGGACGTCGGTTCGATCTCGTGCGCGTCGATCAGCTCATCGCGACGGTCACGCCGGTGGACGACGCCAGAAGTGTGGTGCGCTTCGACGTGGAGCTGAGCGGCGCGCGACGCAACGGACGCAACATGATGCTCGGACTCGGCGTCGGACTCAACGCACTGCTCTTCGCCACGCTGGCGGTACCGGTGCTCTTCCTGGCGAGCGGAAGTCCGAATGCCGCCGGGATGCTGACGGGACTCGCGACGGTGGGCGCCGTACAGGTTGGTGCCGGCTACGGAATCTTCCGTGCGGTGCGCAACAGTTACCGGCGCACGGTGGCGCGGGTGCAGTTACGGGCCGAGCAATTGCTCGACGAGTTGGAGCACGGCGGGATGCAGGCGCCACCGTCGGTACTGGGGCAGATGACGAAGGCGTTGCTGGGGGCGACGCAGCGGTAGAGACGAGATCGTCAACCATCAAGCTTCGAGTTTGTGGTTCGGGCTTCGAGCGTCCAGTCGCGCGTTCTGGAAGCTCACCATCTTTACCTCAAACTCGAAGCCTGGTGGTTGCAGTTAAGCGTTGCTGTCCGTGGTCGGCGCCTCGAGTCAGGCGATCGCCAGCTCGAATGCTCTCAGCCGTACCCGCTCCACCAGCCTTCGCACCGCCCAGTTGCTCATGACCAGCATCGACCCCGTCATCAGCAACGATTTCACTTCCTTGCGCGAAATCTTCACCGAGCCGCCCGGCTTGAGCATGGCTGTGCTCTGCACCAGGTCGCGCAGCGTCGCGTAGGCGAGCAGCAGCGGCAGAATGCAGAATAGTCTGATCGAGACCGCGCGCCGCGGAATGAGCAGCAGGTAATTGCGCGCTTCCTCGAGGTCGTGCCACGCCAGCTGAATCAGCTGCGTCAGCGCCTCGCGATTTTTGGCGACCAGCTCAGGCGCGAGAATCCGGCTCTGCGTGCTGCCGTGGGCGCGCAGCAACTCCTCGGGCACGTAGATCGAGTTTTCCTTTTCCGCGTCGACCGCCACGTCCTTCAGGATGTTCACAGTCTGCAACGCTTCCGCGAAGGCTCGGCACCGCTCGCGCAGGATCGCGTGTCGGCGCAGCCCGATGCTCGGCGAATGCTCGTGCCACAGATCGGTCAGCATGTAGCCAACCGTTCCGGCGACGTAGTAGCAATACTCCTTGTACTCTTCGATGGTCTGGATGCGGATGCCGTCGGGATAGAGGAGAACGAACTTGCGCATCCCGATCGCCATCTCGGCCACCCACTTCCGTACCACGGTTTGCGTGTTCACCGGCAGTGCGGCGAAGTGCTCCAGCACCAGGTCGGTGTGACGGGTGAGCGTGATGTGCGCCAATTCGCCCTGCAGTGCCGCGACGCCGTTGAGAAAGCGTGCGAGCGCCGTGGGATCGTCGAACGCCGTCAGAAAGTCGTCGAACAGCGCGGCCTTCACCTGCGGATCGACACCGGGCGCATCTTCGACGGTGTCGGCGATGCGGCAGAGCAAATACGCATCGAGTACCGCCTGCCCAAGCGCGCCGGGGAGCACCTTGATGCCCAGCGCGAACGTGCGTGACACCGCCGGCAGGATCGCTTCGCAGAAGCGGGCCGCGTCACGCGTTTCGATGGCGCTGGTGATGCTCGGGGAGAGAGGCATGTTGCATAAGATACGAGGGGGTCGTGAGTTCCGTCACGGCGAGGGCGGGTCGTTCTGGACCGAGGCTGCGACCCGACTGATGCGTGTCGGTGATTTCCCGCTTGTCGGCGCGTGTCGATCGGGCGAGACTGCGGCGTGACCATCCCTTCTGATCCCGACCTGTCCGCTGACGTCGAGTCTGGCGTGCTGCGCCGCGACGACGACCGCCCGACGGGCTTTCGCGGCATCTTTCGTCGCGATCTGCTGGCGCGAGGTTTGTACGCCGAGGGCGCCGGGATCGCGCGGTGTCTGCCTGCGGCGGTGGCGGTTCCTGTCGATGTCGACGACGTGTGCGCGCTGGTTCGCTGGGCGCGGCGCGAGGGACAGGCGCTGATGCCGCGCGGCTCGGGAAGCGGTATGGCGGCGGGCGCGGTCGGGCCGGGCGTCATGGTCGATCTCTCGCGGTTCGATCAGGTGGGCGAGGTCGATCGGGCACGACACCGGGTATGCGTTGGCGCCGGCGCGGTGCGGGGTGTCATCGATGCGACCGCACGCGCCGTCGGACTGCGTTTTCCGGTGGACCCATCGAGCGGCGCCTTCTGTACGATTGGCGGCATGGTGGGCGCCAATGCCGCGGGGGCGCGGACGCTTCGCTTTGGCGCGACGCGACCTTGGGTGACGGGTTTGCACTGCGTCTTCGACGACGGATCGGCGGCGTGGATTCGTCGGGAGCAGTCGCCTCCGACGCAGCTGCCGGCCGTGCGTCGGCTGACGGAGACGCTCGGCGCGCTCGCGCTGCGCGCCGATCCTGCGTCGTTGCAGCATGCCGGTGTGCGCAAGGAATCGTCGGGGTACGGCATCGCGGCCGCGCTGGCGCCAGGCGGGCACCTGATCGACCTGCTGGTGGGAAGCGAAGGCACGCTGGCGATCTTCGTCGAGGTCGAGCTGGCGCTGCTTCCGATGGCCGGTGCGACGGCGACCGTGCTCGCGACCTTTTCCTCACTCGAAGCGGCGACGGCCTGTGCCATGGACGCACGCGATGCGGGAGCGAGTGCCTGTGAACTGCTGGATCGAACGTTTCTGGCCATCGCGGCGAGCGACGGCCCTACCGGCATCGACGCGAGTGCGGACGCGGTGCTGCTGATCGAAGTCGAAGGAGAAGACGAGGCAACAGCGCTCGACGCACTGTCCGCGGTCACGGACCGGTGTCGCGCACACGGCGCGACGGCGGTGACCACTGCCAGCGATGCGCACGCCGAACACGAGCTGTGGGCGTTGCGGCATGCCGCGAGTCCGATCCTGTCCCGCCTCGCTCCGCGATTGCGCTCGATGCAGTTCATCGAGGATGGCTGCGTGCCGCCGGAGCACTATCCGGCGTATGTGCGCGGGGTGCGCGCGGCGCTCGACCGTCACGAGATGGTGGGCGTGATCTTTGGCCACGCGGGCGATGCGCATGCGCACGTCAATCCGCTGGTGGACGTGACGCGTGTTGGATGGCGCGCTCGCGTGCAGGGCATTCTCGACGACGTCTGCGCGCTCACGGCGACGTTCGGCGGCACGCTGGCGGGTGAGCACGGAGACGGTCGACTGCGTGCGCCGCTGCTGGATCGGGTGTGGAGCCCGGAGGCGCTGGCGGCGTTCGCCAATGTGAAGGCAGCCGGCGATCCATCAGGCGTGCTCAATCCGGGGTGCAAAGTCGCGCGGTCAGGCGACGAGGCGATTGGCGTGCTGCGGCACGATCCGGAGGCGGTGGCGCTCGACCCGCGTGCGCGGGAGGCGTTGGATACGATCGAGCGTGATCGCGCCTGGCACCGATTCCGACTGGACTACGCCGGGCGTTGACTACTTTTCTTCCACTTCCACGACCCTCCTCCACCGATCGTATCCATGCCACTCGCCGATTCCGCCATCCTGCTGCAACCCACCGTCACGGTTCTCGCGCGTCCGCAGTTCGTCGAGCCGTCACACATGCCGGTGGAGTGGATGGGTGAGTCAACCGATGGCGAGCGGCTCGCCGAGTTCGCGGGTCGCCTGTGTTACATGAGCCAGCGCAATCCCGCCAGGCGCAACACGCGTGAGTATCTCGAGAACATCAAGAAGCAGGGGCATGGCAGCGTGCTCGAACACGCCAACTACTCGCTGCTGCTCGAGGGCGTGAGTCGCTCGCTGACGCACGAACTGGTGCGACATCGCGCGGGCTTTGCGTACTCGCAGCTGTCGCAGCGCTACGTTGACGAAAGCGCGGCCTGCTTTGTGATGCCACCGGCCATGATCGGCGACGCACCGCTCGAGAGTGCCTGGCGTACACAGGTGACGGGCGCGCTGGACAGTTATATCGCGCTGGTCGATGCGCTCATGACGCGATACTCGTGGGTGGACGACAAGGTGCACCGCCGCAAGATGGCCCGTGAGGCGGCGCGAGGCGTGCTGCCCAACAGCACCGAGACCAAGATTGTCGTGACGGGCAATGCGCGCGCGTGGCGCACGATGCTCGAATTGCGCTCGAGCGAAGCGGCGGAGCTCGAGATCCGTCGTCTGGCCATCGCCGTGCTGCGCGTGCTGCAGGCGGAAGCGCCGGCGTTCTTCAGCGATGTCGAGATTTACGAAGCAGCGGACCGTCGCGAAGCGGCGCGCATCGGGTATCACAAGGTCTGACCGGGTAGGTCAGCCTACGACCAGCACCGCCGCCGCGTCCTTCGCCGATTCACTGACACATCGACATAGTCGGTTCCACGCCTGTGACAGCGCGTGATATCAGTCGTGACGACCGTTGCACGGACCGCGTCGTACGGGTGAGGTTCACGCACCCGTCTTCAGCCGCACGCCATGTCCATGATCGCTCCGCGATCGGGTAGTCGTCACTCCACGTTGGGTTTCTCGCTGATCGAGCTGCTGCTGGTCATCTCGATGATCGGCGTGCTCGCGGCGCTGGTATTGCCCAAGGTGCGCGTGGACAATGCACAGGTGGATGCGGCGGCACGCACGGTGGGTCTGTCCTTGATGGTGGCGCAACGCGAGGCGGCGTCGCGGCAGCACAACGTGTTGCTGGTGTTCGACACGACCGCGCACAGCATCCAGACCGTGTGGGATGCAAACAACAACGCGAAGACCGACGGCGGTGAGCGCACGCGCCCCTTCCCGCTCCCTGAACGCGTCGTGCTCGGACGCCCATCGACCGTACCCGCGCTTGGCAGCGCGTCGCCAAGTGTGCCGGTGATGCTCACCACTGCCAGCAAGCCGATGCTGGTGTTGCAGCGCAACGGCAGCGTCGATCGCAGCGTCACGCTCTACTTCTCCACGCAGCGCGCGATGGCAGGCGGAACGAACAAGGACACGCGCGCCGTGGTGATCGCACGCGCCACCGCGCGACCTGAGTGGTACGCGTGGACCGGTGCGGCGTGGAGACACGGCCGATGACAGAGCCGATGAGACGGTCCATGACCCGAGCGCGCAGACAACCCACGATCCCTGCGCAGGCGCGCACACGTGCGCGCGACGGATTCACGCTCATCGAAGTGATGATCGCGCTGGTGATTCTGGCGGGCGTCGTGCTGGCGATGGGGATGAGCACGACGACACTCTCGCGATCGGTGCGCAATGCGGACGTCCGCAACCGTGCGCAGTCGGTCGCCGACATGCAGATCGGTCGCGCACGTGCGTGGCCCACGTACTCCACACTTGGTCTGCTCAGGGAGGCCAGGTTCAATGGCACGGCGGATGGGCTCACCAGTGCGACGGCCGTTGTGGTGGACACCGCCTCCGGCATGAACATCACCAGAATCACGGTCAGCGTGTCGGCGGTAGCGGCGTCACTGCTTCCCGTGCCAGTCAGCCGCACCATCATCATCGCAGCGCCATGAGCATACATACTCGTACGACACGCGCGCGCCGAGGCTTCACGCTCGCCGAAGTGATGGTCGCGCTGGTGGTCTTCGGTCTGATCATGAGCGCGGCGTTCGGCTTCCTGCTGGCCCAAGGCAAGGGGTTCCGCGCCATGTCGATGCGATCGGCAGAAACGCAGAACGGACGCTTTGGTCGGGACATCATGCGACAGGAGTTGCGCACTGCAGGCACCAACGTGACGGACAATCAGCCGATCGTTGTGCTCGCCAACGACAGTGTCTTTGCCTTCAACAGCGATCTGACCACCAACCGCGCCGACTCGGCGAAGTTCACCGGTGCCGTCTATGTGGACATCTACGCGTCGAGTGCGGAGGTGGACGCCGTCAGGATGGCCAACGCCTTCACGATCCCCGGATCGTCGCCGTCATTGCAGTATCCCCTCGCCGACTACACCGCGATTGCCGGAACTTCGGGCGAGGCAGAACTGATCATCTTCCGCTTCACGCGCGACACCACCTCGAGCGACGCGGCCGACTACATGCTCCTTCGACAGGTCAATGATCGTGCGCCCGAGATCATCGCCACCGGACTCCGTCGCGCCCCATCGACGCCGTTCTTCCGCTACTGGTACGACCCATCGCGCTACAACACCGCGCTCACTGCGCTCGACACGGTGCCGCGCGATTGGCTGCCACTCGTGAAATCCGTGCCATATCGCGGCGTGACGCCGGACACCGGCACCGCACCATCCACGCGCATCGATCAGTTGCGCGGCGTGGAAGTGACCTATGAGCCATCGCGACCGAACGGCGCAGCTCGCAACGTGGTGCGCTACACCGTCCCCATGCCCAACACGGCCGTGGCGCGACAGGCACGCGCGTGTGGTCGCCCTCCGATCACACCCTCCGGCGCGACGGCCACGTGGCGCGTCGACAGCAACGCGGTGATGCTGTCGTGGCCCAATGCGATCGACGATGGCGCTGGCGAAACCGACGCCGTGCGCTACGTGCTCTGGCGACGTCTTGCTGGTGCCGCACTGTGGGGCGATCCGCTCACCACGGTCAGCGCTGTCGGCGGTTCGTCATCGTATCAATACAAGGACGGCGGCGTGGATCGTGGACTTGGCCTGACGTATCAGTACGGTCTGGCCGTGCAGGATTGCACACCGAACCTGTCGGGCGTCGCGGGTTCGAATTCCGTGGTGGTTCCATGACCGCGCGTCGGGCGCGCGCACGCGGGACCGCACGCGGGACCGCACGCGGGACCGCACGCGGGACCGCACGCGACCGCCGCGGCTTCGCCCTGGTGGCGGTATTGCTCGTCGCGATGGTTGCGACGGTGATGGCGCTCGCGTCGGCGATGATCGCGATGTCGGGAACACTCGTGCAGTCCGGGTCGGATCGCGCTGCCGTGGTGGACGACGCGGCGATCTCGGCGCTCGAGTGGCAACGCTCACGACTGAATGCTCGCGTGGACACCGTGCCACTGAACGGATTCCTCACCGTCGAGACCGACAAGGACATCGGCGGAGGGCTGACGCGATCGATCTGGTTGTCGCGGCTCGGCAACTCCGACTCGCTCAAGAACGCGGGCGAGTTCGGTGTGCAGGCGGAAATCGTGGCGAAAACGGCAGATCGCTATGGCAATGTCGCCATCCGTCGGTCGCAGCTGTTTCAGGAATCGTTCGCGCGCTACGCGTCGTTCACCGATCAGGCGCGTTCGACCGCCGGCTACGTGCTCTATTGGGCGCTCGGCGCACAGGCGCAGGGGCCGGTGCACAGCAACGATACGATCAACGTGTGGAACGGTGGATCACCGTCGCCGCAGGCCACCTTTCACGATGTCGTCACCACCGCACGCATCGTCACCAACAAGTCGTACGCGCTGTTCAAGAAGGGACCGCCGTCGGAGAAGATCTCTAAGATTCCGATGCCGACGACGGCCGACCTCAATGTGCTGAAGAGTATCGCCGCGAAGTCCGGCTACGTGTTCACGCCGGCCCTCGTCACCGGCGACAGCGCACTCGCCACCATGCGCATCGAGTTCGTGGCCATCGATGCCGACGGCGACGGCAACACCACCGGACCTGATGACGGCTTCTTCAAGGTCTATCAGCTGCTGCCAACGCTGCTGTACGGGGCAGGCTTCACGCTGGCACGTCCGCCAATTCCGCCGCCAGCGGGTGGCGGCGTACCCGTGCCCACCGGCTCGGCGGTTCCGATCGACAGTGTGCTCTACTCCTACAACTGCGGCGTGACGACCACCGTCGCCGGGAGAACCGCCACACCGATCAAGTTTCGCGAGATTCTGCATCGTATTGGTGGCACGTATCAGAACATGATGCTGGACAAGGCCAACGCATTCGACGACGCGAATGCGCGATGCTTTCTGGGCGGTGATGATCGACTCTCACCCACGGGCACGTTTCGCGCGGTGGACGTGGCGGGCTACTGGATGTTGCGAACGTCGGGGAGCGTACCGGCATCCGTGGCGGCACGCGCGGATGGCGCGTATCTGTGGCCATTGAGTGCCGCATACAATCCGAACTTTCGCGGCGTGATCTTCGCCGAAGGGAAGGTCGCGGTGAGCGGGGTCGTGCGCGGGCGCGTGACGATCGCGTCGCGCAACATGCTCGTCATCGCACACGAACTCGTGCAAGCGACAAGCCCCGGCATCACAACGGGAACGTGTCGTGCAGAAGACGATGTCATCGGGCTGTTCTCAGGCGAGTACGTGATGTATGCCGACAACACGCTGGCAACGCCGCAGTGGCGACGGACCAACAGCAACGGCAATGCCTGGACGTGGCCGCGCAAGGAGTTCGATCCGTCAACGCGCCGGCCGGATATGGCGATTCATGCGTCGCTGCTTGCACTCAAGTCGGTGGCAGCGGAGAACGCCTCGCCGCCGCCGGGACTCGCGGCCAATCGCTACGTCGATCGTGGCACCACGCGATTGGTTGGCGGCACGATCGAATCGCGCACCGGGCAGACGGGCAGCATGAGCGGGAGCAATCTGCACGGCTATCACGACGACCTGTCGTTCAATCGCTGTCTGCTGCAGTATCCGCCGCCGTACTTTCCGACGACGGGACGATGGTCTCGAAGTCAGTACTACGAAGTGAACCCGCAGGGCTTCTCGCCGAGTGCGTGGTTTACGGGGCGGTGACGAGTTCGGCCTCCTTCGCCTGCTCGGCGATGATCCTGTGTGCAGCTTCGGCAGGGACCTGTTCGTAGCCGGTGACGCGTCGCGTGAAGTTGCCGTGGCCGTGCGTGAGCGAGTGCAGTTGCGTCGCGTACAGATGCAACTCGGAGCGCGGTACGACGGCGCGAATGGTGGTCCCCGTCTGCGTGGTGTCCGTGCCGAGGATATGTCCGCGTCGCGCTGACACGTCGCCAAGTACGTCGCCCAGAAATGCGTCGGGAAGCGTAATCTCGATCAGGTCGAGCGGTTCGAGCAGCACGGGCCGACACTTCGGCACGACGGTTCTGAACGCGAGAATGCCGGCCATCTTGAACGACATTTCGTTGGAGTCCACCGAGTGTGTCGATCCGTCGAACAGTTCGACGCGGAAATCGACCAGCGGAAAACCAGCGAGTACGCCGCGCGCCGCGGCTTCCTGCACTCCGCGATCGACAGCGGGGATGTATTTCGACGGAATCACGCCGCCGACGATCCTGTCATCGAAGAGATAACCCTCACCGCGCGGCATCGGGCTGAGGCGAATCCAGCAATCGCCGAACTGACCACGACCACCCGTCTGCTTCTTGTGTCGACCCTGTCCATCGCCCTTGGCGGTGACGGTTTCGCGATAGGCAATCCTGGGTTTCGAAAGTTCGGCCTGTACGCCGAACTTTCGCCTGAGTACCGCCATCGCGACGTCGAGATGTCGTTCGCCCATTCCACCGACGATCGTTTCGTGCGTCTCGGCGTCGTAGTGCACTTCGAAGGTCGGATCTTCGTCGTGCAGGCGATGCAGTCCGAGCTGCAGCTTCTCTTCCTCACCGCGTGCCGCAGCGCGCACCGCGAAATGCACGAGCGGTTCCGGAAAGGCGATCGCCTCGAGCCGGATCGGATGTTCCTTCGTGGAAAGCGTGTCGTTGGTGTGTGTGTTGCGCAGCTTGGCGACGCATCCGATATCGCCCGCGTGCAACTGTGGCACTTCAACACGCTCACGTCCGCACGGAACCGACAGATGGCCGAGTTTTTCGGCCATGTCGCGCGTGGCGTTGTACACCTCGTGCCCGTTGCTGACCTTCCCCGACAGGATGCGAAAGTAGGAGACATCACCGACGTGTGGTTCGGCGAGCGTCTTGAACACCAGCGCGGCGAACGGACCGTCGTCATTCGCATGGAGCTGAATCGTGTCGCGCCCTTCGGCGCCCTTGAGGGCGTGAATCTCCTCCATCTCGTACGCGTTCGGCATGAGCTGCACGAGTTCCGTCAGGAGGGCGCGCACCCCTGTCATCGTTTCGGCGGAGACGCAAAAAAGCGGGAAGAGGTCCATGCGCTTCATGGCGTCCTTCATCCCGCCGATTGCTGCATCACGATCGATCTCCCCGCCTTCGAGGTACCGCTCGAGCAGGGCATCATCGGTGGCGCTGATCGCTTCGATGAGTTCCTGCCGATAGCGGGCGAACCGCTCCGCGCACTCAGCGGGGACATCGGCCTCCGCGAATTCGCCTTTCGCGCCAGCAGTGTACATGTACGCGCGTTGCGTGAAGAGATTGATCACGCCGCGGAAGGTGGCACCGGCGCCGATGGGGATTTCGACTGGGACGACCTTGGTGGTGAGTCGCTGCTTGATCTGTTCGTAGATGCGATCGAAGTCGGCGAACTCCTTGTCCATCATCGACACGGCGAAGAGCACGGGGTCCTGTCGTTCAACCGCGGCGCGGAACATCCGTTCGGTGCCCACCTCGACGCCGGACGCGGCTCCGATCACGCACAGCGCACCGTCCGCCGCGGCGAGTCCCGCCAGCGCATCGCCCTGAAAGTCAAGCGACCCCGGTGTGTCGATGAAGTTGATCTTGCTGTCCATCCATTCGGCGTAGGCGCAGCCGAGGGCGATGGAGTAACCACGCTCGATCTCTTCCGGGAGATGGTCGGTGAGCGCGGTGCCGGTCTGGATGGTGCCGTGTCGTCGGCCGGAGCCGGCGGCAAAGCACATCGCATCCACGAGGCTGGTCTTGCCGCCTCCGCCGTGGCCGACCACGGCGATGTTTCTGATGCCGGCAGAATCGTAATCCCGCATCGTTCCTCCTGAGCGCGGCGCCACCGTCGCGCGGTGCAGGGCCAAACGCGTCGGGAGGGCGGAACGCGGTCCCGACCCAGCGAGCTTGGCGTCCGGATACCCGATCGTCAACTCCAATTGACGAACATCGGTGTGGTGGGGTGTGGTGGCGGGCCCGACTACAGCGGGGCGCGAGCTCGCGAAAATTCGCGGCCGGAAATACGAAGGGCCGCGATCGTTGATCGCGGCCCTTCACGACTGCTCGAACAAGGAAGGGATGATTAATCGCCCTCCACGTCGAACGAATACGCATCGGCTTCCCGAAGCGAATCGAGCCAGTTCTCCACGCCGAGTTCGTCGCGCAGCGCATCGCCCGAACCGCCGCCATCGTTGGCGGACTGGTTGGCGGACAACGAGAAGCTCAACGCACGCTCCGCACCTTCCGGCCAGTCGGTCATGCCGAGTCCAGCTGCCACTCGACGCAACGTCGTGCCGCACTCGTCCAGCAACTCGGTTGCCCGAGCCTCGAGTGCCAGGAAGGGAATGTCGAGGTCGCGTGTCATCAGGCGGCCCGTCACGCCGTCCCGCCACGCTGTATCCCCGATTGCCCCACGGTCCGGCCACACGCCAATGTGTCGCACCACACCCGACTGCTGCACTTCCTGTCGCTCACTCTCCACCGTAGCCGCGAGGGCCAGGGCGAGAGACTGCGCGTCGGCCGCACCGTACAGCGTGATGACCTCACGCCGCGAGCGCGTTCCGAACGGAAGCACGGGAATCGAATTTATGTGCGCAAGCACCGGCGAATCACTCGGACGAGCCTCGAGTCTGACGAGGACGTCCATTGCACACCTCCTGCGGATAAAGGGAACACCAGATGGGAAGACCACTCTATCGTCCGCCGTTCGCGAGAAAGACGTTCAACCCATAGTCTGAGCAACGTAAATCGTTGCCCATGAGCGAAAGTGTGATGCACGTCGCCACACAGGTCGCGAAGTGGTCACATTTCGTGCCAGAACTACCCGCAGCGCCGCAGTTCCGTCACCGGACGTACCCAGCGAACTACGCGCGGGTTTCCATCGCGTCGATCCACAGGTCGCCCAGCAGCGCCAACACCAGCGCTACTCCAATGGGAACCACAGTCGTGGCACTTGCCGTCACCGAATAACCAATTCGTAATAATGGCGGCAGCACGCGGAGCGACAGCACGCCATACCCCACCACACATCCAATCACGGCCAGCACCCGTCCAGCCCACGATCGCGGTCGCAGGATGATGACGCCGAGCACGGCGCCCCAGAGTGTCGCCGCGACCAGATGATGCATGTAGCCCACCGCGACGGATGTCAGCGGGGCCTCGGCCGACGCGACACCCATCCGCTCCAGCAACGCGCGACCGACCAAGCGGAAGACGCGACTCGCTTCGCCGTCGCGCAGCCCGAGTCCAATCAGCGCGCCACAGGTCGCGATCGTGGTCAAGGCGCCGGTGGCGAGTGCACTATCAAGCAGCGAGCGGCGACGTCGGGTTTCGGGCATGGCGAAAGGAACCGACGTCCCCACAACGGCTCAAGGTCCGTCACGCAATGTGGGCACACCAATCATCGCGCGACTCTGGTCATTAACGCAGCTGCGACTGCAGCGTCCAACAGCCCGAACCCTTGCCACGAGCTCCCGCATGCAGCGCACACGTCACGCCTCCATTCACGCGTCCCTCGTCAGTCTGGCGCTCTTCGCCAGCGCCTGCGCCAGTCAACCGGAGGTCGCAACCGAGCCCTCGTCAGGACGAATCGCCAGCGCCGCCCAGATCGCGTCGCGTGAGCAGACCGCCGACCAGCAGGTGCAGCACGCGCTGAACCGACTGGCGTTCGGCGCGCGTCCCGGCGACATCGCGGCCGTGCGCGCCATGGGCGTCGACAGCTGGATTGCCCGACAGCTCGAACCGTCGCGCATCGAGGATGCCGCCACCACCGCCGCACTCGCGTCCTTCAAGACGCTGGGGATGACGGGTGAGCAGCTGATGAACGAGTATCCTCCCCCGGGCGCCGCGCTGGCGCGACTACGGGCACAGGGCGGCAAGGTGAGCGCCGCCGACTCGATGAAGCTGGCTGCCCAGACCCGCCAGTCCTATCAGTTCCTTGGCGAGATCGCGACTGCACGCGTGCTCCGCGCCGTCGCGTCGGAGCGTCAACTGGACGAGGTGATGGTCGATTTCTGGGAGAACCATTTCAACATCTTTGCTGGAAAAGATCGCACGCGCTATTTCCTGCAGGAGTACGACGCCCACACGATCCGCCCCAACGCCCTCGGCAAGTTCCGCGTCCTGCTCGGTGCAGTGGCCAAGAGCCCGGCGATGCTCTACTACCTCGACAACTGGCAGAGCGTGGCCGACAGCGGGCGCCCACGCCTCGAGACGCCGCGCCGCGCACAGGCGCGCAACCGCGGACTGAACGAGAACTACGGCCGGGAGT
>CAYWCJ010000019.1:19797-25645 GCA_964456595.1 uncultured Gemmatimonas sp.
GCGGCCAACATGACGATGGGTGAGCTGATGGATCGCGGTCTCGTGCAGCCGGCGCAGCGTCAGCGGCTTGAGCAGCTTCCGCCCGAGCGTCTGGCCGAACTTCGCCGCATGACCGTTGCGCAGGCGCAGCAGCGTCTCGCTGAACTCACGCAGGCCGCAGGCAATCGTCGTCGCGGATTGAACGAGAACTACGCCCGCGAACTGATGGAGCTGCACACGCTCGGTGTGGACGGTGGATACTCGCAGAACGACGTCACCGAAGTCGCGCGGGCGCTCACTGGATGGACCATTTCGCGAGGCGCGCAGGGTGGCGACTTCACGTTCCGCGGTGAAGCGCACGATGCTGGTGCCAAGACCATCCTCGGCACGTCGTTCGCGGCCGGTCGTGGCGTGGAAGAGGGCGAGCTGGTGCTCGACATGCTGGCCAGGCATCCGAACACCGCGAAGTTCATCGCCACCAAACTGGCGCGTCGCTTCGTCAGTGATACGCCGCCTGCCGCACTGGTGGAGCGTGCTGCCGCAACGTTTCGTCGCACCGACGGCGACATTCGCGAAACGGTACGCAGCATCGTCACCAGCCCGGAGTTCTTCGCAACTGCGGCTTATCGTTCGAAGGTGAAGTCGCCGTTCGAGCTGGTGACGAGCACGCTGCGGGCGATGGGAGCAACCCCTGATCCGACACCGCGTAGTGCGCAACTCGTGAGCCGTCTCGGTCAGCCGATCTTTGGTCACCAGGCGCCCAACGGCTATCCGGAGACGGGCGACGCGTGGATGAACACCGGCGCGATCCTCAATCGCATCAACTTCGGTCTTGCCGCGGCGTCGGGGCGCGTGCCGGGCGTGCGGCTGGCGGCGTGGCCGACGACGGCCAAGCTCTCCAACGTGGCGCGCGAACAGCAGGTGGATGGCGTCGCGCAGGCGCTCTTTGGTGGCGCGGTCTCGACCGACACGCGGCAGGTGCTGCTCACCGGTACGAATCCGTTTCTGCAGTCACGCGCCGCCTCCGATGCGATGAAAGCCGATACGCTCGATGTAACCGACGATGACATGATCGGTGGTGCGATGACGACGGGAGCGCCCGAGACGCGCGTCGACAACGCCAGGCGTCGTGCCGACCGTCGGCCGATCGAACGCCAGCAACTGGCTGCGGGCCGTGAAGCGATCAAGCCGACCCGCGGCGCGACACTCACACAAGCGATCGGCAACCTGCCGCCGCTGACCGGGTTCGCACAGATCGTCGGGCTCGCGCTCGGCGCTCCAGAATTCCAGCGCCGCTAGGCGCGCGCACTCACGGATCGAGCGAAGCATCGAGAGGAGATTGCCATGAACCGCCGAGTGTTCCTGAAGTCGGGTGCGCTGTCGCTGGTGACGCTGGGGCTGAGCCCGAGCTTTCTGCGCCGCACCGCCTTTGCCGCTGAATTGCCGATGCTCGCGCGCGGCAAGACACTGATCGTGCTGTTTCAACGCGGTGCTGCCGATGCGCTGAACGTCGTCGTTCCGTTTGGCGAGGCCGCGTACTATCGCGCGCGTCCACAGTTGGCGATCGCGGCACCGACGCGTGGCGCCGGCGCGGCGGGCGCGATCGATCTGGACGGTTTCTTCGGATTGCATCCGTCGCTGGCGCCGTTCAAGCCACTGTGGGATCGCGGTATGCTGGCGCCCGTTCACGCGGTCGGCAGTCCAAGTTCCACACGCTCGCATTTCGACGCGCAGGACTACATGGAAACGGGCACGCCCGATCGGAAAGGTACGACCGACGGCTGGCTCAATCGGTATCTCGCCACGCAGGGCACGTGCGAGCAGTGCGTACCGGGCAGCACGGTTCCGTTCCGCGCCGTCGCCATGACGGCGCAGACACCACGCATCCTCGGCGGCAGTGCGCCGACCGTCGCGATGAACTCCATCGAAGAGTTCTCCATTCGCACGAACGGCGGCGGATCCGAGCAGCGCATTGAAGCGCTTTATCGCACCGGCAACGCGGACCTCGTACACGGGAGTGGCGCCGAGATGTTCGAGGCGCTCAAGGTGCTGCGCGCGGCCAATCCGCAGCAGTACAAGGCCGCCGCGGGGGTGACGTACCCACGTTCACCGTTTGGTCAGCATCTGCTGCAGCTCGCGCAGCTCATCAAGTCGGACGTCGGACTCGAAGTCGCGTTTGCCGATGTTGGTGGATGGGATACGCACGTCAATCAGGGCGGCGCCCAGGGCCAACTCGCCGCACGACTGAACGACTTCTCGCAGAGCATTGCCGCTCTCGTGACGGATCTCGGCGATCGCATGGACGACGTGGTGATTTTGACGATGTCGGAGTTCGGGCGCACGGTGCGGCAGAACGGCACCGGAGGAACCGATCACGGTCATGCAGGCGCGATGTTCGTCATCGGGGGTTCGCTCAAGGGCGCGCGCACGGTGCATGGCAAGTGGCCTGGACTCGAGCCGGAGCAGCTCAACGAAGGACGCGACCTGGCGCTCACCACCGACTTTCGCAGCGTGTTTGGTGAGATCGCGTCGAAGCACCTCGGTGCGAAACAGCTGGAGAAGATCTTTCCGGGGTATGGTGGGAGAGAGAAGGAGTGGCTGGGCGTTATCTAGGTCGTGCTCGCGTGACCGCGGCACCGTCAGCTACCCGGTATCCAGCCATGAGTCGGAGTTTGGAGTAGGCCAGTACACCATCGTCGCGTCAGGGTCTTTCGGCGGGAATCCGAGTGTGTGACCCGAGCGCACGGTAGTCGTACTTGCTCGCTCATTACTCAGACTCACCGCTGGACACTGGGAAGTTCACGTCAGCCCTCAATCGTCGCATCCCGCGACTAGTACGTCCGCCCGTTACGCTCCGCTATCCGCTGTGCCTCGCGTTGCGCATCCCGTTGGAGCTGCCGCTGCCGATCGGCGATTCGGCGCTGCATCCGCTCGCGCTCTTCGTTCGCCTTTTTGAGCTCCGACAGCACTCGGCGCGAAATCGCCTTGGCGCCGTCGCCCCGCGCGATCGCGCCAATCACCGCGTTGAACGCATCGGTGAGATCGCGGTCGCCCGCACGGCGAGCGTTCCGCGGCGGGCGCGGTGGAGTCGGAATCGACGGAAGTTCGGGGAGCTCGATGGCGTTCACCGCTTCCCGCCAATCGAATCCGTTGTCGTTCTCGCACGTTTCGGTGGGCGCGGTGCCGGCCCGGAACCAGGCGCGGCGCGATTCGCCGCACCATTCGGCCGCCAGCATTCCCGACGCGAGGTCGATCTGACGCGATACGACGCCGGCGGGCGGGCGCCACGCCGCGTCCCGCTCGGGACTGTGCCACCCGTCTTTGATGAAGCGGGCCCACACCGGCGCGGCGAGCCGACCTCCGCTCGCGACACTGCCCAGTGGGCGAGGCTCATCGGCACCGAACCACACGGAGGCCACGATCGTCGGCGTGTATCCGACAAACCAGACGTCCGCGCCGTCATTCGTCGTTCCCGTTTTCCCGGCGACCGGACCGCGCACGCCCGCGGTGCGCACGGCGCGGCCAGTGCCATCGTCCACGACGCCCCGCATCAGCGACGTCACCAGAAACGCATCGACATCGCTGAGCACGCGCACCGCATCGACCACGGGCCGCTGCCAGAGCACGCGTCCAAACACGTCCTCGACACGCTCCACGGCGTACGGCGTGATGCGCATGCCGCCATTGCCGAACGGCGCATACGCCACCGTCAGCTCGAGTGGCGTGACAGCGCCAGCGCCGAGCGCCAGCGCGGGCACCATCGGCAAATTGCTGGTGATCCCCTGCGCACGGGCAAGCGCCGCGATGCGCGAAATTCCAACGTCCCGACTGATGCGAACGGTCGCCGCGTTCGACGAACGCGCGAGTGCGTCCTGCACGGTGATCGTACCGGCGTA
Source organism: uncultured Gemmatimonas sp. (assembly GCA_964456595.1). Classification (GTDB taxonomy): domain Bacteria; phylum Gemmatimonadota; class Gemmatimonadetes; order Gemmatimonadales; family Gemmatimonadaceae; genus Gemmatimonas. The sequence goes on from CAYWCJ010000019.1 coordinate 23,673, forward strand.
GCTGTCGTCGAAGTTGGCCGGCGTCCACGTGTCGCGACCGAATCCGATCTCGATCGGCTCGTCTTCCACCATCGTCGCCGACGTGAAGCCGCGCATCAAGGCAGCCGCGTACACGAACGGCTTGAATGCCGAACCGGGTTGACGATGCGCCCGACTGGCGCGGTTGAAGCCACGACGTTCCACCCGACGACCACCGACGAGCGCCACGATGGCACCGGTGCGCGGATCGAGGGCGACCAATGCGCCCTGCGAACGAAGGCGTGTTGCCGACCACTCGTCCTGCTGGTTGTCCACCTGCACCGCACCGGCGGCGATCGCGCGTTCCGCCGCCGCCTGCGCACGTTTGTCGAAGCTGCTGCGTACACGCAACTGCCCATCGTTGAGCACGGCCGGAATGATGCCGATCTTCCGCAGCGAATCGAGCGTCACGCGCACGACTTCAACGGCCCAGGAATCAACGACCCGAGGCGCCCACTCCGCCCGCGGTACGAGGATCGGCGTGGCTCGCGCCTGGGCGATGGCGCTCGGCGTGGCCACATGCTCGCGCTCGAGCACGGTCAGCACCACCGCGCGACGCATGGTCGCACGCGCGAGATCGCGCCTCGGCGAATACCCACTTGGTGCCTTCGGCAAGCCGGCCAGCAACGCGGCCTCGGCGAGCGTCAGCCCACGCACACTTTTGCCAAAGAGATCCCGGCTCGCGCCCTCGACGCCGTACACACCGTTGCCGAGGTAGATGGCGTTGAGATAGCGCTCGAGGATCTCGTCTTTCGTGAGCGCAGATTCGAGCAGCGTCGCGTAACGCACTTCGAGCAGCTTACGTGAAAAGCTGCGTTCGGCCGCGCGATGACTGAGGAAAACATTTCGCGCGAGTTGCATCGTGATGGTGCTGGCACCTTCACGAACGCCGAGTGCACGCACGTTCATCACCGCCGCACGCGCGACGCCGTACCAGTCGATGCCGTGATGGGTGCGAAAGCGACGATCTTCGACGGCGATGAACGCCGCCTGTACCGGCGCGGGTACACGAGTGATCGGCACGTTGATACGCTTGACGGGCGAGAGCGCTGCGAGAATGGCGCCGGATCGATCGAGCAGCATGCCGCCCTCGGTGGGCTGCCACGCGCGCAATTGCGTGACCGTGGGGCACCCGTCGAAACCACAGCTGTACCACCATGAGCCACTGGCGGCGCCGAAGATGCTGCCAGCGCCGAGCAGCGAGAGCACGACGCTCGAAGGCCGCACGCGCGGGAACCACGCGGGTATGCGCAGTGACGAGCGCAGCGTGCGCATTCCGCGTCGCAGCACCCCGAATCGCGACGACGAGGTGGGCGCACTGGCTGACGCGGCCTCGACATGAATCGTCGGTACATCGGCGTCGGCGACGAGCTGCCCGTCACGATGATCCTGGCGCTGATCCTGGCGCTGATCCTGGCGAAGATTTTGGCCATCACTGTCGCGACGCTGGTCACGCTGCTCGTGGCGCGGTGGGACGGGTGCTCCTGCCGCATCGTTAGCTTTCGCGTCCATCGTCGTTTCTCCAGGAGCCGGTCTACCAGATGTCGCCTGCCCGCACGTCCCTGCTTACAGCGCTACCTGCTGAATCCCTTGCCGTTCGTACCCGCGCGTTGCAGCCACCGCGGGCGCGTCCTTCGACACTGCGAGTGCAGCTTTCCGTTGCATTGGCGCTCGCGCTCGCGGCGATCATCGCGGTGCCTGCCCACGCACTCGTACGTCCCCGGGGACCGACAAGTGCCAACGTATCCGGAGTCGTCGGGCGCCGTTTGGCGCAGAACCGCAGCGTACAGCGCGCGTCGCGGGGAGAGACGGCCGGGCGAATTCCCAACGAGCTCGGGCGCATCCCGATTCTGGAATGGCATCAGGTGGTGGACGCCGATGGCACGTACAAGGTGTCGCGCGACCGGTTCCGCGCCGAACTGACGGAGCTACATGCGCGCGGTTATGTGCCGATT
>CAYWCJ010000019.1:25655-25949 GCA_964456595.1 uncultured Gemmatimonas sp.
CTTTTCACCTTCGACGACGCCTCGCCCAGCCAGTTCCGGTACGTGCAGCGGGCAAAAGTGCTGGTGGTAGACCCGACGAGCGCCGTCGGCATCCTGCTCGACTTCATCAAGTCGCATCCCGACTGGAAGCCAAAGGGTCTGTTCTGCGCGTTGCCAGCGGCCGAAGCGGGTCACGCGTTTTTTGGCGACAAGGGAATCGACGGGCAGCAGTCGGCGTGGCGCTTTCCGAAGCTGCGCTTTCTGGTGGCGCAGGGCTTCGAGCGGTACGGCGGGCACGTTGAGCTTGAGTGCGCC
>CAYWCJ010000019.1:25959-26865 GCA_964456595.1 uncultured Gemmatimonas sp.
AGGGCTTCGAGCTGTGCAATCACACACTCTGGCACGCGAAGCTGAGCCGCTACTCGGACGCCGTCGTGCAGGAGCAGTTGGCGCGCGGGGCCATGGCGATCGATTCGGCGGTGCCGGGCTACGTGGTGCGCGGGATGGCGTTGCCTTATGGCCTCTGGCCCAAGACCCGCGAGTGGTCGTACAACGGCGCGTGGTACGACAAGCGGGCCAGGAAAGAGGTGCGCTACCACCACGACGCGGTCTTTCAAGTGGCCGGCGGACCGGCGCGCAGCCCCTTCGATCCGAAGTTCGATGCGAAGTCATTGCCGCGCGTTCCGTTGCAGGGCGGTACGAAGTTGGTGACGACGCTCGACACGATGGACAAGCCGGGCCCGTGGGCGCGCTACGTGTCGGACGGGAATCCCAACGTCGTGGCGCGACCAGCCGCCTCGGAGACGGTCACAACGCGCTGAACCGCGACGGCGAACAGCGGCGGGAGAGGTCTGGAGAACGTTCGGAGAACGGCGAACAGCGAACAGCAATTTGGAGAAAACGAGAGAACTCCGGAGAAATTCGGAGAACCACACAACGATCAAGGAAGAACTGTCACATCGCGTCGGCTTTCTCCCGCACTTCTCCTTTTTTCTCCGGCTGTTCTCCGTGTCCGCTGTTTTCCGGGTCCGCTGTTCGGATGTGCCGCCGCTAGAATGCGTAGTTTCGCAGGGTCTTGAGCGCGCTCTCCAGCGAGGCGCGCTGTTGTTCGGTTGGCGACTGAGCCCACAACGCTTCATACGCATCGATTGCGAGCTGCAGCGCTTCCTTGTCATGTTCAGCGGCGGCGAGCGAGGCGGCGCGGTCAGCCAGCGCCGCCTTGGCCACGAGGTCGTCCGGGAAGCGCTGGGTCACCTGCAGCCAGCGCTTCCCGGA
>CAYWCJ010000020.1:0-16388 GCA_964456595.1 uncultured Gemmatimonas sp.
CCCGCCGCCGAGATCACGCGCGACGCCATCGCACCCTTTCGCGTGTCGTTCACCTGGATGACGGCCTCCACGATGCGTGCCGGCGAGCCGTATTCCTGCGCCGTGCGCACGAGCGCGATCGTGTCCTTCGGAAAGCAGGAACCGCCGTATCCCGGGCCCGCATGCAAAAACTTCTTGCCGATGCGCCCGTCGAGTCCCATCCCGCGCGCCACGTCCTGCACATTCGCGCCCACCTTTTCACATAGGTCCGCGATCTCGTTGATGAACGTGATCTTGGTGGCGAGAAACGCATTGGCCGCGTACTTCGTGAGCTCGGCCGTCTCGAGCGTCGTCATCACGATCGGTGTTTCCGTGAGATACAACGGACGATAGAGCGACTGCATCACCTGTTGCGCGCGCTCACTCTCGGCGCCGATAACCACCCGATCCGGGCGCATGAAATCGCCAATGGCCGAGCCTTCGCGCAGAAACTCGGGATTGGATGCCACATCGAAGTCTGCGTCCGGATTCGTTTCGCGGATGATCTTGGCCACGCGACGACCGGTACCAACCGGCACCGTGCTCTTCGTGACGACGACGGTGTAGCCGGTCATCGCGCGCGCGATCTCAGCGGCCGCGGCTTCGACGTAGCGCAGGTCGGCGTGACCATCACCCCGACGTGACGGCGTGCCCACGGCGATGAACACCGCGTCGGCATCGGCCACGGCTTCGGCGAGCTTGGTGGTGAAGTCCAGTCGCCCGGCCTTGATCCCCTTGGCGACGAGATCGTCGAGCCCGGGTTCGTAGATGGGGATGATGCCATTGCGCAGCCGATCGATCTTGCCGGCATCGAGGTCCACGCAGGTGACATGCGGACCGAATTCAGCGAAGCACGCGCCGGACACGAGTCCGACGTACCCAGTTCCAATCATGGCGATCTTCATGACGCGATCAATCTCCGATGCCGTAGTAGTCGCGATACCACGCGACGAAGTTGCGAACGCCGACGTCGATCGGCGTCCTGGGTGCGAATCCGACGTCCTGCACCAGCGCGTCCACGTCCGCAAACGTGGCCGGTACATCGCCCGGCTGAATATCGAGCATGTTCTTCTCGGCGACACGACCAAGCTGCTGCTCGATCGTGCCGATGAGATGCATCAGTTCCACCGGATTGTTGTTGCCGATGTTGTACAATCGATATGGCGCGCGACTCGTGGCCGGATCGGGCGCATCCGAGTTCCACTCCGCATTCGGTGGCGCCGTATGATCGCTCGTGCGGAGCACCCCTTCGACGATGTCATCGATGTACGTGAAATCACGACGCATATGCCCGTGGTTGAACACATCGATCGGGCGCCCTTCGAGAATGGCCTTCGTGAACAGAAACATGGCCATGTCGGGACGACCCCACGGGCCATACACCGTGAAGAAGCGCAGGCCGGTGGTGGGCAGCTGATACAGATGACTGTACGTGTGCGCCATCAACTCGTTCGCCTTCTTCGTGGCCGCGTACAACGACACCGGGTGATCCACGTTCTGGTGCACCGAGAACGGCATCGCCGTGTTGGCGCCGTACACACTCGATGATGACGCGTACGTGAGATGCTGCACGCCGTGGTGACGGCATCCTTCCAAAATGTGCAGAAACCCGACCACGTTGCTGTCGATGTAGGCGTGCGGATTGGTGAGCGAGTAGCGCACGCCCGCCTGCGCCGCGAGATGGATCACGCGGTCGAAGCGCTCGGCCTTGAACAGTGCTTCGATCCCCGCACGATCGCCGAGCTCCATGCGCACGAAGCGGAAGCCGGCATTTCCCGTCAGGCGCGCGAGACGCGCGTCCTTGAGGGTGGGATCGTAGTAGTCGTTGAGGTTGTCGAGACCGACGACTGCATCGCCACGCGCGAGCAATCGCTCGCTCGTATGATAGCCAATGAAGCCTGCCGCCCCGGTCACCAGGATCTTCGCCATGCCACTCCTATGCCGCTCCTCGGGAAGGCGGACGACCCGGACGGTCGCCCTCACGCGCTGAGGACGAATGTAATGGGGCTGAGGACACGACCGGGCGCTGAAGCAGCAGGACGGCCCCCATGATCGCCGCGCCGCCGATGAGCGTTCCGACCCCTACGGGCTGGCTCAGCATCACCACCCCCAGCAGCGCGGTCCAGAAGGGCTCCACCGTCGACGTGATGGACGTCCGCACGGCGCCGAGCTTGGCCAACCCAGCCAGAAAGCCGAGAAACGCGCCGGCCGACAGCACCCCCTGCAGCGCACTCACGAGGAATACCTTGGCGGTGAAATTCTCGATCAGGGTCCCGGTCACGATCGCCCACGTCATGAAGACGATCCCGCCGCCCACCGCGATTGCTCGCGACACGTCGAGCGGCGGCCGCTCGCGCTGCAACGCGCCGAGCACCGGGATGTAGACGGAGTAGACCACGGCGGCGACCAGGGCCAGCGTCACACCGGTCGGGTGCAACGAGTCCGCGCTCGGCGCGCCCACCATGAAGGCGATCCCCCCGAGGGCCAGGCCCAGCGCGACCACGCGATTCCGGTCGAGACGTTCGATGCCGCGCACCGCGGTCATCACCGCCACCCACGCCGGAAACGTGTAGAAGAGGAATGCCTCCGTCGCCGCTGGAATCCAGCGCAACGCGAGCAGCGCGAAGGTCGCCACCATCGCCTGCCCACCGCCGGCAATGAGCAGTGTCCGGGGCTTCCACCAGCGCTGCGCCGGATCGACATGCGTCGGCACGCGCTTCCAGGCCGCATAGGCGATGAGGAGAAGCGCGGTGGTGGCGTATCGCCACGCCTGGATCCCCTGCAGTGACGCGCCGCTCTCCAATGCCAGCACCGTGAGCGGTGACACCGAGCCGAAGCAGCAGGCACTCAGGACCACCAGCAGCGTCGCGCGCAGCGTTGCCCGACGCTCCTGTTCCGCTGCCTGGGGCGTCACTTCAGCAACGAGCCGCTCAGCACGAGATACGCCACGCTGAAATAGATGCTGATGCCGGTGACGTCGACCAGCGTCGCGACAAACGGCGCCGACGCACTGGCCGGGTCAAAGCCAAGTCGCTTGAGAATGAACGGCAGCATCGAGCCGGTGAGCGAGCCGAACGTCACGATGCCAATGAGCGTGAGACCGACGGTCGCCGCGATGCGACCGAAGTGCGGTCCGTAGTCGTACAGCCCCAGCGCGTTCCACACGAGAATGCGCGTCACCGCCAATGCGCCGAGTATGACGCCGAGGATGAATCCGGCCGGCAACTCGCGCATCACGACGCGATACCAATCGCGTACGCGTACTTCGCCCAACGCCATCGCGCGAATGATCAACGAGGTGGCTTGCGAACCCGAGTTGCCGCCCGAGCTCATGACCAGCGGAATGAACTGCGCCAGCAGTGCGGCTTTCGCGATTTCTCCCTCGTAGTGCGCCATCGCGCTGGCCGTCAGCATCTCGCTCACCGCCAGCACGGACAGCCAGCCGGCACGCTTGCGCACGTTTTGCAACAGACCGATTTGCATGTAGGGCTCTTCGAGCGCCTCCATTCCACCCATCTTCTGCACGTCTTCCGTCTGCTCTTCCTGAATGACGTCGATCACGTCGTCGACCGTGACGACGCCAAGCAGCCGTCCATCGGTGTCGACCACCGGCAGCGCGACGAGGTCGTAGTTGGACGTGACTTGCGACACCTCCTCCTGCGCCATGTTGGGCCCCACGCTCACGACATCGCTCCACGCGAGATCGCTCATACGCCCGCCCTCCGGCGCGGCCAGCAACTCCCGCAACGACAGCACGCCACGCAACCGTCCATTCTGGTCGGTGGTGTAGATCGTATACATCGCCTCACGCCGACCGGCGCGCGCCATCGACCGCACGGATCGCAGCGCCTCCTCGACGGTGAGCGCTTCCTCTACTGACACGAACTCGGTCGTCATCAGACCACCAGCCGTGTACGGATCGTACTCCAGCAAGCGCTCGGTCTCGGCCTGCGCTTCCGCACCCAGCTCCGAGAGAATGTCGTCTGCCGTTTCGTCGTCCAGCTCATCGAGCGCGTCGGCGCGCTCGTCGGGCGTCATTTCGGCGACGATCGACGCGGCCTCTCCCGCCGTCAGCTCTTCGAGCACCTGCGTGCGCAGCTCCTCGTCGAGGTACTCGAGAACGGCCGCCGCGCGCTCCTTGGGGAGCGCAAAGAGGAACGCGCGCACGCTCTCTTCCGGCAGTGCCTCGGCGAGATCCGCGAGGTCGGCCGGATGCATCTCTTCGGTCTGCGGTCCGACGCTCTCTGGCGATTCCTCGAGCAACTCGAGGAGATCGGGCACGAGCAACGCCGCGAGCGGCCGATTTTCGTTCGAACGGGGTGGCGTCACTGGAGTTCCCCCCCGGGACGGGCGCGGGAGCCCGCCGCCGCGCGGCGATCGTAGGGTCTGAGCTGGGTGCTTCTGGGCACGGCGCTGATTTCGGGGCGCAAGTTAGCCCCGGTGCCCAAGGACAAGAAGCTGTCGCGTGTTCGCGTTCGGCCGGCCTGCAGCCCGTCTCAGGCCAAGGGCAAAATGGCGCGCTGTTCCACCGAAATCGCGCGCAGGGTCACCCCGGCCGCGGCGAGCATCTCGGTCAACTGCACGCGATCGAGTGCGCCTTCGACTTCGAGCACCACCCCGGCCATCGAGACATCCGCCGACACGACGCCGGGCACCGCGCCGAGCGCGGTCCAGACCGCGCGCACCGCATGAATCCCCGCCAATCCATCCACGTCCAGCCTGACCCGCGTTCGCGTCGTGTGCGCCATGCACGGAATCTTCACCACCTCACCTCCTCTGCACACCACCGACCCGCCATCTTTGTTCGGCACCGCCTCCTCCTTCATCGTCCTTCATGAATCGCATCGCACTCCTCGGACTTGGCGCTATCGGTACCCCGATGGCTCATCATCTCGCGAAGCCCGAGTTCGACTTGGTGGTCTGGAACCGGACCATCGCGCGCGCAACGACGTTTGCCAGCGAGCATGTCGCGCGCGCCGTGCAAACGCCGGCCGACGCCGCACGCGATCGTGACATCGTCATCACCTGTCTTCCGGTCTCGCGTGACGTGGAGTCGTTACTTGATGGTGACGACGGCATGCTGGCCACCATGCCGGCAGGTTCGGTGTTGGTGGACTGCACCTCGGGAGACCCGGCCACATCGCGGCGCATGGCGGCGAAGCTGGCGGAACGCGGCATCGGATTTCTCGACGCGCCGGTCTCGGGTGGCGTGGTCGGAGCAGTGCAGGGCGCGCTCACGGTGATGGTTGGCGGCGATGCGGCGCTGCTCGAACGCGTGCGGCCGGTGCTCGAGTGCTTCGGCAAGCGCATCGTGCACTGCGGTGCGGTGGGCACCGGCGACGCGCTCAAGGCGGTCAACAACGCATTGCTGGCCATGCACATCTGGGGCACCGCGGAAGGACTCGTCGCGCTGGAGAAGGCCGGTGTGAACGCCGAGGTCGCGCTCGATGTCATCAACGCATCGAGCGGACGATCGAACGCCAGCATGAACCTGTTCCCCGAGCGCGTGCTCACGCGCGCGTTTCCCCGCACCTTTCGTCTCGCACTGCTCGACAAGGATGTCGCCATCGCCGCCGATCTCGCGCGCGAGCAGAAGGTGCCGTCTCCGTTGTTGCAGATCACCTCGGAGCTGTTTCGCATGGCGCACATCGAGTTGGGGGAAGAAGCCGATCACGTGGAAGCCGCGCGCGTGGTTGAACGTATGGGTGGCGCCGAAATGCGGTCGCGTTCGGGACACGTGTCGGGAGACGCCGCATGAGCACGTCTACCATGGTGAGCAGGTCGCACGGTGTGACGTCACGCGTCTTGTCCACTGACGCGATTCGCGTGCACTTTCCGGCCCTCGCGCGACGCGAAGGCGCAAACCCCGTCGCCTTCTTCGACGGCCCGGGTGGCACGCAGGTGCCGCGCGCGGTTGCGGACGCGATGAGCGACTATCTGCTCCATCACAATGCGAATACGCACTGGGCCTACCCCACCAGTGCAGAAACCGATGCGATGCTCACTACGTCCCGCGAAGCGCTGGCTGATTTTCTCGGCGCCCGTGCAGGCGAGATTTCGTTCGGCGCGAACATGACGACGATCCTCTTTCACATCGCGCGCGCCATCGGTCGAACGTTGCAGCCCGGCGACGAGATCATCGTCACCGAACTCGATCACCACGCGAACGTGGCCCCGTGGCAGGCGCTGGCGCGCGAGCGCGGCGCCGTGTTGCGCTGGTTGCCGCTCGATCTGCAGACGTTCCGGCACGAGGAGGGCGCCTTCGCGACGCTGTTGTCGCCGCGCACCAAGGTCGTGGCCATCGGTGCGGGCTCCAACATCGTCGGCACCATCACGGATGTCGCCGCGCTCGTCGCCATGGCGCGCGCTGCGGGCGCAGTCACGGTGGTCGATGCCGTGCACTACGCGCCGCATGCACTGGTGGACGCCCGCGCCATCGATGCCGACTTCCTGCTGTGCAGTGCGTACAAGTTCTATGGTCCGCACATCGGCATCTGCTACGGTCGCCACGATGCCACCGCAGCGCTCGACCTGCCACGACTCGAGCCCGCGCCCGACTCCGTGCCCGAATGCCTCGAAACGGGCACGCAGAATCATGAGGGCATTGTGGGCGCGGCGGCGGCCGTGAACTTTCTCGCGTCGCTGAGCGAGAACGAAGGCGCGTCCCGGCGGGATCGACTCGCCGCGTCATTTCACACGCTGCACGAACGCAGCGACACGCTGCTCACGCAGCTGTGGGAAGGACTGTCGGCGATCGATGGGGTGACGCTCTACGGACCGCTGCCCGGCACGCCACGTACACCGACGCTGTCGTTCCGCGTGGCCGGGCACGATGCCGAATCGGTTTCGCGCGCACTCGCGCCGCGGGGCGTGTATGTCTCGCACGGTGACTTCTACGCCACGACCGTCGCACGCAAGCTTGGTCTCGCCAACGAAGGACTCGTGCGCGCCGGCTGCGCCTGCTACACGACCTCCGACGAAATCGCTCGCCTGATCGATGGCGTGCGCACGCTTCGTATGAGCGCACGCTGAGCCTCGTCTGATCACGTCGAAGATCGTGCAGCCGACGCCGTCGAACGAGCGCAGGAGCGGGCGCGCGCTCGGAGCCATGCGCGCTCTGTTCTCGCTCGTCTTCGCGGCATCTTTCGCGGCCACCGGTTGCCAGTCTGGAGCGTCTCCGGGTCGCGTGCCGCCCGCGGCGGAGTTCCTCTTCGCGGCCGGCGACTCCACGTACTGGGTGCGCAGCGGTGCCGAGGGGATTCGCGTGCGCAGCGCACCAATCCTGCTGACGCAAGTAGACGGCAAGTTCTACGAAGTCTTCATCGCCGAAGACGGCGCGGAGTACGAGGATGCCTCGTTCGCCTCGTCGCGCCTCTGGTCGCGTGAGCTGACGTCCACCGATTCGCTGATGCTTTTCGATGACAGCACCGTCATGCGCGAGGCCGCCATCTGGAAAAAACGCCATCCGCGCGCGCTGCCGATCAATATCGATGACGAGGACATCCCCGCCGATCCGTCGACCATTGTGCATGAAGAGATCGAGATCGTGGACGTGCACGGTCCATGGCTGACGTTTCGACAGGTGCTCGATATCGACATCGACGGGGGGACGCAGCATCGCCACGTCGGACGTCGCGCCGTGGTGGACGTGCGCACCGGCGCGCTGGCGACGCTGCGCACGCTCTTTGGCGACACGGTCGCGCGGAATGTCACCGTCGCCGGTCGCGCATCGTTGGCCCAGCTGGTCGATTCCATTCGCTCGGTAGGTGATGAACGCGCTGAGATGGCGCGTGAAACGCTCGACAGCTTCCGCTTTGATTCCACGAGCTTCGGCGTCAGCGATATCGATCGGGCGCCGGCCGTCGCGTTTCTCATTCCCGGTGCCAGCGCCGACGGCGAAGCACTCGCCATCTACCTCCCGCCGATCGCCGTCGCTGCGCCGTCGTGGTGGGAGTCGGTGCGCGCGACGTTGCCGGAATGGACCGCTGATTCGAGTCGCGTACGCTGGATACGGCCCGGATACGAAGTGGCCGCCACGCCCTCCGCTGACGGCGAATCGCTCGCACTCGTGCTGACGAGTGGCGCCAGACTCTCGACCGGTGAATGGCCGATCGCCACGGTAGCCGCGCCGGCCTATCAACTCATCGCGCTCGACTCGCCGACCGTGACCGCCGAATTTCGCGAGGCACTTGCCCGCGCGTTCGATGCCTCCGCCGCGCTTGATGGGTTGGTCCAGCGTGCCTCGCTACATTTGGGCGCATGGCCGCCCATCTTCCGCCGACCACTGCGCCAGATGCGTACGCGGCCCTGCGCATCCCGAACTTCCGTCGCTACATCATTGCGCTCTTTACCCTCACACTCGGCCTGCAGATCCAGGGCACCGTGGTGGGGTGGCAGATCTATGATCTGACCAAGGATCCGCTCGCGCTCGGACTCGTCGGACTGGCGGAAGCACTCCCCGCCATCAGCATGTCGCTCTTCTCGGGTCACGTCGCGGACACGCACGATCGCCGACGCATTGCACTGTGGGCACTGCTGGTGCTGGTGATCTGCTCTATCGCGCTCTGGGTGCTGGCGCACGACGCACCCTTCGATCGCGCCATGGCCGTCAGCGCACGTGTCAACGCGATCTACCTGGTCATCATACTGAGCGGCATCGCGCGCGCTTTTCTGCAGCCCGCACGACAGGCGCTGAGCGCGGAGCTCGTGCCGCGCGAGGTCTTCACAAACTCGGTCACCTGGCGCAGTGGCAGTTGGCAGCTCGCTGCCGTGCTCGGCCCCGCACTCGGCGGCGTGCTCTACGCCATCGGCGGCACGACGCTTGGCTACATCGTGGACGTCGGCTTCATGGTGCTCGCGACCGCGGTGCTGTTCGCCGTGCGACACAAATCTCCCGTTCGCGAAGCCAGCACCGAACCCATTCGCACGTCGATTACCGGTGGGCTGCGTTTCGTGTTCGCCGATCCGATGCTGCTCAGCGCGCTCACGCTCGACCTCTTCAGCGTACTCTTTGGCGGCGCGACAGCGCTGCTGCCGGTGTTCGCCGCGGAGATTCTGCACGTGGGGCCGAGCGGCCTCGGTCTGTTGCGTGCGGCCCCGGCCGCCGGCGCCGTGATGACCAGTATTGCGCTGACGCGCTGGCCACCCTTCTCCCGCACAGGTCCGACGCTGCTCTTTGCGGTGGCCGGATTCGGTGCATGCATGATTGGCTTCGGACTCAGCACGGTGCTCTGGCTGTCCGTGATGCTGCTGGCGGCGAGTGGCGCGTTCGACATGGTGAGCGTCGTGATTCGCAGCGTCATGCTCCAGTCGCGCACGCCCGAAGGGCTCCTCGGGCGCGTCTCCGCGGTGAACCAGATCTTCATCGGCTCGTCCAACGAGATTGGTGCGTTCGAGTCGGGCGTGGCCGCGAAGGCGTTGGGCACCGTGCCCGCGGTCGTATTCGGCGGCATCGCCACGCTTGGCGTGGTCGCACTCGTTGCCTGGCGCAATCCGGCACTGCGTCGCCTGCGACAGTTGCAGCGGGACGCCGTGCGAGCGGGGTGACCTCTGCACTCGCACCATGACGAAGACGAGTGGTTGTGGGGCTGGGATCCGACACCCGGCATTGTGTCGGTGTGGGCGGCACTCGATGGTACCGCACTCGTGTGGCGACGCGATCCGCACACCAGAACGCTCACGCGCGAGCAGGCGCGCTTTCGCCCCTGGCTCCTGCTGGACAGTCTCGATGACCTCGCGCATCTCGGCGCTCGACTTGGTCGCGAGGGCGGACTGCACGCGCCCGTTATGTATCGCGAACTCGAAGGCACGGGTGCGCTCCGCTATGTCGTTAGCGCTGCTCACGCCGACACACTCGCCGACGCCGTCTGCGCTGGTGCATCGCGAAGACTCGGTGAACGGATCAACCACGTGCGCGACCTCGATTCGGCATCGGTGTTCATGTTGCCCCCCGAAGAGCAGTATCTCGTGGCCACCGGCCGCACGTACTTTCGCGATCTCGCGTTCGACGATCTGCAGCGCTTGCAGTTTGATCTCGAGACGACCGGGCTCGATGCACGGCACGATCGGATGTTCATGGTGGCAGTGCGCACACCCGATGGTGTGTCACACCTGCTTGAAGCCGACGATGCGTCCGACAAGGCCGAAGCGGATCTCATTCGTCGGCTCGCCGCGGTGGTGCAGCTGGCGGACCCCGATGTGATCGAGAATCACAACCTGCACGGGTTTGACCTGCCGTTTCTCGATCAGCGTGCGCGATTGCTGCGTGTGCCGTTGTCGCTCGGCCGCTTGCCCTCCAGGTCACTCGCGCAGCGTGCGGCGCGGCGAGGCGCGGTAAGCAGCAGCGATGCGACGCGTCGCGTCCGGTTTGTCGCCCCCGGTCGCGAACTGATCGACACGCTCGACGCGGTGCGTCGCTACGATGTCGCGACGCGGGAGCTGCCGGGACATGGCCTCAAGGCGGTCGCTCGACACCTCGGGTTGGCCGGACCCGATCGCGAACTGATTCGCGGTGACCAGATCTACGCCGTCTATCGTTCCGATCCGGAGCGCGTGCGTCGGTACGCGACTGCAGACGTCGAGGAGGTGGCGGGTATCGCACGCCTGCTTGGTGGCGCTGCGTTCGCGCTCGCGCGCATGGCGCCGCGCCGATACGAGCGACTGGCCGATGCGGGGGCTGCCACGGGTGTCATCGATCCGCTGCTCGTGCGCGCCTATCTGCGCGCGGGCGTCTCGTTGCCGGCACATCAGGACGGCGACGGCACGGTACACACAGGTGCGGCGCTGCACCTCTTTGCGACCGGAGTGGCCCATCGCGTGGTCAAGGCGGACGTGGCCAGTCTCTATCCCTCGCTCATGCGCGCGTTTCGTATTGGGCCGGCGCGCGATCATCTGGGTGCACTGCTCGCGATCGTTGACCGACTCGTCGAGCGACGGCTGGAAGCCAAAGCAGCGGCGAAGGCCGCACCACCGTTGTCCGCTGAACGCTACACGCACGAAGCCATGTCGGCCGCGATGAAGCTCGTGGTGAACTCCGCCTACGGCTACCTCGCGGCTGGTGGCGGACTCACACGCTTCGCCGACGTCCATGCCGCCAACGAGGTGACGCGTCGAGGGCGCGAAACCCTGGCGTTCATGTGTACCGAGCTCGCCGCGCGTGGTGTGACACTGCTCGAGGCCGATACGGACGGCGTGTACTTCTCCGTGCCCGAATCATGGACCGAGGGTGACGAACGACGCGTGGTGAGCGAGGTCGCGGCGTTGCTGCCGCCACTGGTGAATCTCGAGTTCGAAGGACGCTACTCGGCGATGCTGTCGCATCAACCCAAGAACTACGCCTTGCTCGGCTACGAGGGCTCGCTCGTGTTGCGCGGCGTGGCCTTCCGTTCCAGTCGCGCCGAGCCGTTTGGCGAAGCATTTCTGCGCACGGTCATCGATCATCTGTTACGCGACGACGTGGAGGGCGTGCGCCGGGTGTACGTGGAGACGGTGATGGCGCTGCGATCGCGCGCGCTGCACACGCGCGAGGTGTCGAGTCGAGTACGACTCACCCGGACCCCGGCTCGGTATGCGGAGCTGCGCAGTACGCGTCGCGAATTGTCGTACGAAGCAATGCTCGCGAATGGGCGGAACAGTTGGCGTGTCGGTGAACGCGTGCGTGTCTATCGCACCACATCGGGCGCGGGGCTCGTTGCCGATCACGATGACGAGGGCGTGAGCGCGGCGCCCATCGATCCGCGTGATTACGACGTGGAGTACTATGTCGCCGTGCTCAGGCGCACATTCGCCGCTCGGCTTGCCACGGCATTCTTACCGTACGATTTCGAGACCGTGTTCGCAGACCCTTGGCAACTCGGGCTGTTTCCAGCACGCCTGGACACCGTTCGTCCTCGCCTGTCGATCATCGACCAACCGTAGCCGCCGAGCCCGTTGCGTCTCCGCAACAGCCTACTCTTCGCCGCCTTCCGCAACCTCATCCGTCAGCCCCAGCTCGATCTCCGTTCCATCCCGGGCCACCGTCGTGCGCCCAAACACCTCCTTCGCCTCACGCTCGAGCTCGTGCGCCTCGCGCGAGTACCGCGCTGAGATGTGGGTCAACACCAAGCGACGCGCTCCAGCCTTTCGAGCCACCTCAGCCGCCTCCCGCGCCGTACTGTGTCCCGTCTCCAGGGCCCGGGCGGCCTCGTCATCGGCGAACGTCGCTTCATGGATGAGAAGATCCGCATCTCTTGACGCTGCAACAGTTGCGTCGCACGGCCGAGTGTCGCCCGTGATCACTATGCGCCGTCCTCGGCGTCGTTCGCCGACCAGGACCGACGCTTCGATGATGCGTCCGTCATCCAGCGTTACCGGTTCCCCGCGATGAATTCGTCCCCACATCGGGCCTTCCGGGATGCCAAGCTCCCGGGCGAGCTCCGGATTGAACCGTCCGCGCCGCTCGTCTTCCACGAATGCGAAGCCGATCGACGCACCTCCGCGATGGTCCACCGCGAAAGTATCGAACCGATATTCGCCGCGTTTCACAGAACTTCCAGGTTCAAGTTCAGTAATTGTGACCGGAAACGTGGTGCGTTCGCCACCCAGACTGATGCATTGACGCAACGTCCTGCCTGCGCCCGGCGGCCCCCACAGGCGCAACTCGTCGGTTCGTCCACCAAGTTGAAGAGTGCGAAGCAGCCCCGTCAGGCCAAGTATGTGGTCAGAATGCGTGTGCGTGAAGAACAGATCATTGAAGGAAAACGTGACACCGTATCTCATCATCTGGCGCTGAGTTCCTTCGCCGCAATCGATCAGAAATGTCTCGCCTTCACGAGTGATGGCGAGCGAACTGACGGCGCGTTCGACCGTTGGACGCGAAGCTGATGTTCCGAGAAAACGCACGAGGAGCGGCATTCGGCGGAATATAGAACGCGACGACATTGCTGGCCCCGCCTTTGCACAGTGCGTTCAGTGCCACGATCATGCAGAATGCAAGCGGTCCGATGCTTGCAGAGTACCCGTGGCGTAACGGGGCGTATCTCGCGGGATGGAATGGTGCAAATCTGTTTCTTCCCCCGTGAACGCAGATGTTGAGTCACTTCCGGAGCCGGGGGGCGTATGACCGGAAAGAGCAGACGCGGGTTCGCGTCAATGGATCCAGCGAGACAGAAGGAAATCGCGAGCAAGGGCGGCCGGGCGGCGCACGAAAAGGGCACCGCGCACGAATGGTCGTCTGATGAAGCTCGCAACGCCGGACGCAAAGGTGGCGTGACGGTGAGTCAGGATCGGGCCCATATGGCTGCCATCGGACGGGAAGGTGGTGAGTCACGCAGCGCCGCGGCTCGCGAAGCGCGGCAACTTCGCGTCTCCGAGCGGGAGGTGGCGTTGCCGATCTCCCGCGATGGCGTGGCTGATCTGCATCGCGCAGCACTCCGCGCCGACGCGGGTCGGGTGAGCATGTCGAACGCCAGAGGGCCGGACGCGACGCGCTAGACTCGCAGGCTTGCCACCTCGGTCGAGGTCACGCAGCAACGACGGTTATCTCGACGGTCATCTCGAAAGAGGTGGCCGTCGTCGTGTCTGCCCGCCCCAAGGTTGAGATGAAGCGATCCGCAGGCGCACGGACATGGAACTGATGTTATCCAACGCTGTATGCGCATGTGCTGGAATTGGATAGTGATTCGACGCACGTCGGCGCGCGCCTCATCGGCCTACGCGTAGGAACCGCATGTCCCACGATGCGCACACGAGCAATGATATGACCTGTGAACTCGCGCTGGACTGGTTGTTGGCCCGCGGATCCTCCGCTGTTGCCGCACTGCTGCTGCTCGTTGCCGCGCCGGCGCTGCCCCCATGGGTTGCACTGCCTTTTTCGCCACTGCACGCTCAACAAACCGCCGACGTCATTCGCGGACGCGTGACAGGCCCCGATAGTCAACCGATTCCGAACGCGCAGATCACCGCCGTCAGCTACTTCGGCGGTATCACCAAGACGGCACGCACCGACAAGAACGGACGCTTCTCCATCACCTATCCCAACGGAGAGGGGGACTACTGGATCTCCTTCTCCGCGCTCGGTTACCAGCCGCGACGCTTCACGTGAAGCGCGTCGCGGATGAAGAGGTGCTCATTGCCGACATCAAGCTCTCCAACGCGCAGACGCTGGCCACCGTCAACGTCGCGGCTGACGGACCACGACAACAACCAGGGCGCAACGACGCCAATCCGCAGCCGGGTGTCTCGGGCGTGGACCGCAACATCGCCGGTGCGCTCATTCCCCCCGAACTGGCCGGCAATCTCTCGGCGATGGCCTCCACCATTCCCGGAGTACAGCTCATTCCAGGTGTCGACGGCAATCCGGATCGCTTTTCCATCTTCGGGCTCGATGGCGCGCAGAACAACTCGTCGCTCAACGGACAACAGTCGGGCGTCTCCAATATCCCGCGTGACGCCGGCGTGTCGTCGCAGGTCCGCTCAGGCTATGACGTGGCCAACGGTGGCTTCAGCGGCGCGCAGATCAATGTCAGCACACAGTCCGGCACCAACTATATCGCGCGCTCGGCCAGCGGCGATCAGGCGGCACGCACCAATGCCTCCATCCTCGGCAGCATCGACTGGGCGGCCAAGTCACCCACCAGTGGACACGCGTTCAACATCGCCTACAACGGCGCCTTCAGCGCAGCGGGGCCGCAGTCCACATCGCTGGCCACGCAAACACCCGCGTCGCTGGCCGAATCGCGCAACATGAGCGGCGGACTGCAACTGCGGCACACCAACTACTTCGGCTCCGGCGTTCTTACCGAGTCGATGCTCAGCGCCACTGGCTCGCGCTACAACAGCGATCCATACTTGACGCTGTCCGGCGGCACGGTGCTCGTCACCTCCACGCTTGGCGACGGCACGGTGACCGCGCGCTCGCTCGGTTTCGGCGGCAGCGCCAACAACAGCAGCAACACCAACGCGTCGCTGTCAGGGCGCAACATGCTGTCATGGTTCAGTGGCAACAACAAGCATCGGCTCAAGCTCATCACTGAGCTGCGCATCGATCGCGCATCGTCGGAGCAGGCCTTCAATCTGCTTGGCAGGTTTACCTATCAGTCGCTGGCCGATCTCGAGGCCGGTATCCCGTCGTCGTACTCCCGTGCGCTCAACGCAGTCACGCAGTCGGGCACGGGGATGGTCGGTGCCGTGGCTGTGGGTGACGCCTGGCGTCCGACGCAGAACGTGCAGGTACAGTACGGCATTCGTTTCGACGGCAACCGCTTTCTGACCACGCCATCGGCGAACCCGCTTATTCGCGACGCGTTCGGCGTGAGCAACACCAACGTGCCGAATCGCGTGTACGTGAGCCCACGGGTGGGCTTCTCGTGGTTGTACGGTACGGCGCCTGCCGGGTTCTGCGCAGCAACTCACCTGCACGGGCGCCGCCACACCGATCGTGGATTGGGATGTGCTTCGTGCCGACGCGGGCGCGCTGCCCACGCAGTGTGCGAACGGCACCAGCGAAACGGTCTTCGCCAACGTGCTGCCGAGTGTGACGTTGTTCTCGCCACGGTACGCGCAGGAGCAGAGCATTCGCTCCAACCTCAGCTGGTTCGGTACGGTCCTCAATAATCGCTATACGGTCACGTTGAACGGACTGTACCCGTACAACTTTCATCAGCCCGATGCGCTCGACCTGAACTTCCGCCGGCAGCAGCAATTCGTGCTCGACAACGAGGGCGCACGTCCGATCTATGTGCTCCCCACCAGCATCGACCCGCGCTCGGGACTGATCGCGTCGCGTGATGCGCGCCTGTCACCACAGTTCAACGCAGTCCCGGCGCTGCGCTCCGATCTCAATTCGCAAACGCGCCAGTTCACGATCGCCATCAATCCGTACACCATCCAGCCGCCGCGCATTCGGTGGAATGTGCAGTACAGCTATCTGAATGTGGCCGAACAGTTTCGCGGCTTCACCAGCACGGTATCTGATCCGTTCCTGATCGGCACGGCGACCGGCGCATCGCCGCAGCATGACATCGCGTATTCGTTGTCATACAACCTGCGCAACCTCATCACCTTCACGTGGGGCGGACGTCTCACCTCGGGCAGCCGTTTCACACCGACCGTTGCGGGTGATGTGAACGGTGACGGCCGCAGCAACGATCGCGCGTTCGTCTTCGATCCGAATACGCTTGCTGATCCCGCGCTCGCCACTGCCATGCGCAGCCTGCTGGACAACGGATCGGGCGCCGCACGCAACTGCCTGCGCAAGCAACTTGGCCAGTTCGCCGAACGAAACAGTTGCGTGGAGCCGTGGACCGCAGGCAATACGACGTTGCGCATCCAGCTCAATCCGGCGCGCATTCGACTGCCGCAGCGCACGACCTTGTCGTTCACCGTCTCCAACC
>CAYWCJ010000020.1:16398-26406 GCA_964456595.1 uncultured Gemmatimonas sp.
CCATTGGCGCGGCCGACCTGTTGCTCAATGGCTCCAACCTGCGTGGATGGGGGCAGACACCGTTCCTCGATCAGTCGCTGCTGTTCGTGCGCGGCTTCGACACCAACACGTCGCGCTACAAGTACGAAGTGAATCAGCGCTTCGGCTCCACCCGTGCGGCGCAGACGATTTCACGCACGCCGGTGGTCATGACCATGCAGATGCGCGTGGACCTGGCCCCCACGCGCGACTGGCAGAACTTGCGACTGAACCTCGATCGCGGGCGAAATCGCGCTGGTGCGAAGATGACCGAGCCGCAGATGCGACAGTACTCGCAGAGCGTCTTCCCGAATCCGATGGCGATGCTGCTGCAACAGTCGCAGGAGCTGCATCTCAATCGCAAGCAGGCGGACAGTCTGGCCACGATGAGTCGACGGTTCACGAAGTTGGTGGACTCGCTCTGGACGCCGGCGGCGAAATTTCTCGCGGCGTTGCCCAAGACGTACGACCACACCGAGGCGCAGCAGCGCTTGGTGACGGCGCGGCGCATCGCCGTTGGGTACCTCATTCAGGCGGCGCCAAGTGCGCGGGCACTGCTCACCAAGGGGCAGGTGCGCGTGCTTCCCGCGTACATCGCCAACATGCTGGAGCCGCGCAATCTCGAACTGATGCGCATGGGGCAATCGGGCAGTGAATTCGGCTACTTCTTCTTCTGACCTGCGTGCGGAGACTCGTTTGCACATGCCGCGGCAGCTGACCCTGCACATGGTCGTGCCTTCACTCGTGCATTCACTCGTGCCTGCAATCGTGCATCGGATCGAATCCAGCTCGGCACGATCGTCTGCCGCCAGCGCGATACTCGTCGGTGCGGTGGCGATCGCCACGTCGGTCGCTGCGCTACCGGCGCGTGCGCAAACAACGACTCCAACGCCAGCGCCAACGCCGCCTACGTCGCCGTCCGCGGCATCGGTGTCACGCATTCTCCGCAGCCGCCACCACCGCCGGGGCAGCCTAACTTTCCTCGCATGACGTTCACCACAGTCGACGCCACCGATCTTCCCGACTACTACCCGCCCGTGCGCCAGGGGCAGGTGCGCGCCGATCCCGACGGGCACGTGTGGATCCTGCCCAGTACCTCGGCGGCCGCCAAGGGTGGACTGCTGTACGATGTGGTGAACCGGAAGGGCGAGATCACCGAGCGTGTGCAACTGCCGCCGGGACGGACCTTGGTGGGATTTGGACAGAACGGCACGATCTACATGCACAACGTGAAGAGCCCGAAGAGCGGCGCGATCGAGCGCGCGGAGGTCGTGCGGGTGCAGCCGTGAGGCGGCGATCGCCATGTGACGCAATTGCACGGAAGGCGGTGCGGTGCGTTGATCGTCGCGGTTCGATCAGGTGCCGCGTATTCGCTGCATCTCCTCGAGGAGTTCGATGTATAGCTCAGAACAGTACTGTGGAGTTCCGTTCCGTCGCCGTCTCCTGAGATGCTATGAACTGGGTCACCGTTCACAAAGCAAAAACGACAATGCCGCACGCATCGCCGACGCCGAGTCCGCCGAGGACGTGATCATCATGCGCGGAAAGGATCCGGTTGTTCGGCTCGTGCCAATCACTGCCTCGAAGTCATTGCGCGCATTTGGCGCACTCGCCGGCAAGGGGTTCGTCTCCGCCGAGTTCTTCGAGCCGCGTCCTGAAGGCGAACGAACGGCCTGGGAGGAAGCCAATGAGATCTTTGTCAGCGCCGCGTCCGCGTGGGAAGTGTCCACAGAGCATCGCCTCGGCAAGCTGCCTGGCACCGCGCCTGCTCCGTGCTCAATCGCCGGATACGTATCGCCTGAACCGATCCTGCGTCATACAGCTTTTTCGTGGTCCGGAGCTGTATGGCGTGCTACCTTCGTTGCAGCACCTATCCCGAGGTCGTCATGGCGAAATCCCGACTCCCCGCGCGCCGCGCGTCCGTCGTGCGCAAGCGCAAGAATATCCTGGTTGATCAGCGCAAACTCGATGCGGCGAAGACCGCGCTCGTCGCCCTGACGGAAACCGCCACCATCGACGCAGCGCTGGATCTCGTCGTGTTTCGCACCGAAGTCTTTCGTGCCCTTGATCGCGTCGCCGCGGCGGGAGGATTCGCGCCGGTTGGTCGCAGTCGCCGGGCCGGATGATTTACACACTCGACACGAACGTCCTCATCGACGTGCTGCGCCGTCCCGCCGATATGCGCCTGCTCAAAGCATTCCTGGAATGGGCGCTGCCGCGCACCACCCTCTCGAGCGTCGTGGCGAGCGAACTGTTGGCTGGCGCGCGGACCGATGCGGCCCGGCGACTCGTCGAGCGTGACTTGTTGGGCGCGTTCGAACGGCGCGGGCGTATTGTCGCGCCGAGTGCGGCCACGACGGCCGACGATCGCGGGCGGCCCTCAATAACGAGCGTCGCCGCAGTCAAACCCGGGAAGGAACGCTCTGTCAATGGGCGACAATCGCCGCTTCGGCCACAGCTGTCAGATGCGAGAGCGTGCAGTCGAAAGGCAAGGTAAAACTTGCTACCGACCGAGCACGATGTCGATGCTCACCAAGATCTGGTCGAGGCGTTTCGGCGCCAGCTTCCCAATGCGCTCGGTCAGGAACGCGCGATCCATCGCGAAGAGCTGCGAGGCATTCGCCACGGAGTCCTTCGGCAAGCCTGCGGCCTTCGCGGAGAGCAGCGTGTTCCCCGGGGCCGTCGCCCACGTCAGGTTGCTCGTGAGAGGCACACACAGCACGGTCGGAAGTCGGCTCCGATTGAGCGGGTGCCCCTGCACCACGACGACCGGTCGGCGGTAGCCTGCCGCAGAGCCGCCCGGGACCGGGAGTTCCGCCCACCAGAGCTCGCCCTGCGTCACTTCTACCATTCCACGCGCGCGAGCACCGACTGCGCGGCAGCGCGGACAAACGGATCGGGCGTGCCGCTCAACTGGTCAACGACGTGATTCATTGCCTCGGTCACTTCGTCCGGGGCGTGACGATCGAGGTACTCGGCCAGCGCTTCGGCGTACAACTGACTCCGGGACTTCTGCGCGCGCTTCGCTTGGCGCTCGGCGGCCTGAAACACCGCATCGGGGAGGGAGATCGCGGTCTTCATACCCCGAGTATAACTCGCGATTCGTCGACGAGCAACTCGCGCGTCAGCTCACAACGACTGGACGACAGCTCACAACGACTGGACGACCGCGACGTCGCGCGGCATCCCGCAGCACGGTCGCCGCAAGGTCCTCGCGGACATCTAAGGACATCCTGCCGAGGGTGGACGAAGGCGTGCTGGTGGCGCAGCTGCAACTGCCCGAAGTCACCAGCATCAACGCGACGACCACACAGACGGAGCTCCTCTCCAACGCGGCCCGCACTCTTGGCGCGCCGGGATGGCACCGGATGGGTCGATCACCTCCCCGCATGACGTTCACCACAGTCGACGCCACCGATCTTCCCGACCATTACCCGCGCTTCGCCAAGGGCAGGTGCGCGCCGATCCGCAGGGAAATGTGTGAATCCTGCCCAATACCTCGGCGGCGGCCAAGGGCGGCCTGTTGTATGACGTGGTAAATCGGACGGGCGAGATCACCGAGCGCGTGCAACTGCCGCCGGGGCGGACGTTGGTGGGCTTTGGCAAGTACGGGACGATCTACATGCACCACGTGAAGAGCCCGAAGAGTGGTGCGATCGAGCGGGCGGAGGTGGTGCGGGTGCAGCCGTGAGGGGGCGATCGCGATGTGACGCGATTTCGCTCAGGCCGGTGCGCTGATCGTCGCGGTTGGGTCAGGAGCCGCGTATACGCCGCATCTCCTCGAGCAGCTCGATGTCAGCGAGATCCTGCAGTCGGCCCGTCTGCTTTGATGCGATCAGATCTTCGATCGATGCTGTTGGAACAGGCACGTTCTCGATGAGGAAGGTTGTCGCACGCGGCTCGGCCTCGGCCCACAGCACGTTCCAGGCGCGCGTGAGAATGTCCACGTTGGGCATGTCGCCGATCATCGTCACCGCGCGCGCCGCCACGTCCTTGGCGAAGTGCTCCGACGCGAGTCCAAAGCCCAGCGTCGAGAGCGCGCGAAGCACCCGCGCCGCGTTCTCCTCGGTGGGTTGGATGAGTATGTCGATGTCCTGCGTGGCGCGCGTCGTGCCCCAGAGCTGCATGGCCGTCGCGCCCACCAGCACATAACGCGCGCGTTCCGCATTGAGACGGCTGCAGACGCGGGCGAGCCGGGTTTCGTACTCCTTCATTGCACGCTCATCGCGCGCTCATCGTTCGGTTCGACGCGATCGCTTCCAATCGAGAAAGTCCGCGTAGCGATCGAACGCCATCAGCCGATTGGTGCGTCGGCCGTCGGCTGGCTCAGTCAGACGGACGGTTTCCTCGGCCAGTCGAACGCGTGCCTCGGGTGTGAGCGCCATGTCACGTATAAGCTGTGCCAATCGCGACACGCCGAGTCCCGAGTGCGCTGGGTGATCCGCCACTCGGGGCCCGGAACCTGCCTCGGGGCCGCTCGCTCGACGGCCTCGGGGCAACGCAGTCGCGATCGATGCGGCAGCGTCCATTGCTCCAGCGTACTTGCGGACAGCTTCGGCGATAATCCAGCTGCGCGAGCGGTCTTGGGACAGCGCAAGTCGATCGGCTGCAGCGAGGTCCTCTGCGGGAAGCGTGATTGCGATTCGGGAATATGGTGCAGATTTTGCCATGTCCAATTGTACTGAATAATACCTGGTAATACCATGCTTCCCTCGGACCAACCGCCGCACGCTGACGGTCTGACGTTAGCTAAGTAACGTGACTAACTTTGACACTTCGGAGTTTCGTTCCGCCTGTCGCTCGTAAGGTGCCATGAAATCGGTCACCGTTCACAAAGCAAAAACGACACTGTCGCAACTCCTCGCGGACGCCGAGTCTGGCGAGGAGGTGATCATCATGCGCGGCAAGAACCCGGTCGTTCGGCTCGTGCCAATCGCCGCCTCGACGCCGTTGCGCGCGTTTGGAGCGCTCGCCGGAAAGGTGTACGTCTCCGCCGAGTTCTTCGATCCGCTTCCGGAACGCGAACTGACGGCCTGGGAGCGTTGAGCAGGTGCGGCTATTGCTCGATACGCACGCACTTTTGTGGTGGCTCGCTGGCGACGAACGCTTATCGGCAACGGCGAGACTGGCGATCTCGAGCGAAGACAATGAGATCTTTGTGAGCGCTGCGTCCGCGTGGGAAGTGAGCACCAAGCATCGCCTCGGCAAGCTGCCGGGCGCTGGTCCGCTCGCGGTGGATTTCGCGCGCGAGGTTCGGCAGCAGGGATTTAGCGAGCTGCCGATTTCGCTGGCGCATGGTCAGGTCGCCGGCGCGCTGCCGGGAGAGCATCGCGATCCGTTCGGTCGCATGCTGATTGCGCAGGCACGCGAGGAGAAGATGGCGTTGGTGTCAAACGAAAACATGTTCGATTCGTTTGGTGTGCAGCGAGTGTGGTAGCGTAGCGTGGAGCTTGGCAGCACCGCTGTGCAGAACTCAGGAGCTTCGCGCCTGCTCCGTGCACAAGGGCCGATTACGTATCGCCCGTTCCGATCCTGCGATAGACAGTCAGCCGCCACTGTACGATGCTCCTGTAGAGCGCGGACGACACGTCGATGCCGCAGACCCTGCGATCATCACGCGGTCGTTCATCCAGTCCACCTTGAATGAATGCTGTGGAATTGGTCTGGGGATTGATGTGTGGCATTCGACTGGAGAAAGCAATGAAGAGAGAAGTGAAGCGAACGCACCTGTGCATTCCCGTCTGCGTCAGGGCCATGTTCGACTTCGATGTGCTCGCGCAGACGTGGACCTCGGGCGCACGGCGCAGGCGGGAATGTGCAGGCTCGTGACCGTTGGTCGTCAGCTGGCGGCGTTCACAATCAGGCGAAGCGGTGGACGTTCCGCGGCAAGCTCGCCGGGCTGAATTCCCACATGGCCGACCGCGGCCTGCGACGCGGCCTTGAGGAAGATGCTGATAGTGCGCAGTGCGCCGCTGGCGCGCAGCGCGCTCGGGCTCACGCCGACGTAGCGCCGAAGCTGATTGCGGAGCGCGCACGCACTTGGATAGCTGAGGAGTTCGGCGACGCTGGTCAGCGAACGCGCGGGTTCATCGAGATAGTGGGCGGCAACGAGCACGCGCGCCCATCCGATGATCCACTGCGGGCTCGTCAGATGCCGATCCTCGCAATACTTGCGGAGCGTTCGCTCGTGGAGCCCGAGCACACTCGCCAGCGTCACGACCGTCACCGGACGATGTGCCAGTCGAATCGCCGAGCGCAGGAGCAGGCGCATCGACTCAGGCACCTCGATCGCCGCGTCCTCCCACAGTCGGCTCGCGACGCCGTCGGCATGACAGCGCGCGAATGCAGCCAGCAGCGCCTGTCGCTCGAGTTCCGGATTCGCCTCGACCATCTCGGTGATTCCGACACTCCCCAGCCGCAGGGCACCACGGTACGACGACGTCCCCTGAATCAGGATGGCCAAGGTGGGCACGCGAGGAAACGCCGCTCGTAGCGGTGCCAGTTCCTTGACGCGCAGGTCCGCCGAGTCGTTGGGCACTGCCAGCACGAGACACGCATCGGCGCTGCGCAGCAGTGCGTCCGCGGCCGACTCGACCGACGACACCGCCACGATCGACACGCTTTGGCCTACGACTGCCCGCAGCTGCTGAACCACATCCTCTGGAAGCGATAGGCTCACCAGCGTCGTTGGAAGTGGAGTGCGAATGCGGAGCAGCGAGGGCGTCATCGTCACCGGAGAAGGGTAGGCGTCGCGCGATTGGCGGCGGGTGAAGCTATCGCGAGTCGGTGATGTCCCAGAAGGCGCTGTACTCCAGTCGAGCGAGTGCCGGATGACGTGTGCCGCCGCGCGCACTCGCGTGCTCAGGCACGCCGGACCAGGTCGTTGTCTTCACGTCAATCGTCTTTGCTGAAGACAACGGAGATGCGGTGGGTGCGCGCAGCGTCGCCTGCAGCGCTTCGATCTGGAACTGTCGCTCGAACAGCTTCGCGTCTGCTGCGGTCTCCGCGGCGGCCACGAGCCAGCGCGATGCTGCATCGCGGTCGCCGAGCCCCGCCTCGGCTTCAGCAAGTGCGATAAGTGCCGTGGCACGATCGTTCGGTGACAGGTTTCTCTCAAGCATCGTTTGCAGCGACGACATGAGCGACTGCAGGCGTGTGATGTTCCCTTCTCCGTCGCCCGCCTGTCTGCGTCTCAGACAGACCTGCACTGCGCCGGCGAGGGAAGACACGCGAATGCGGTCGTTCACATCGGTAGCAAGCACTGCGTCGAAACCATTGCTTGCGGCATCGACGTCGCCGATGTCAAGAGCGATCTCCGCCATCGCGCCCACGAGTTCGTGCCGGCGAAAATCGTCTGTCGAAAGCAGGTCGTACGCCGACCACGCATGGAGGAGCGCATCGATGAACGCGCCCCGCTTGCGCTTGACCAGCACGAGAAACTGGTGCGCGTGCACGCGATACATCGGGAAGATCTGCGGTTGTCGTGCGAGCAACGCGATGGCGCGACGTTCGACGTCGGGGATGTTACCACGAATAGCGGAGACGGTCGCCAAGCCAAGCTCCGCCAAAGGGCCAGCATCGTTCCATGGGTGTTTTCGCGAGTCGCGTGCCGCCTGCGAATAGCACTCGATCGCATCATCGAATGCGCCGGCCATGCGTGCAATGCGTCCGCGTCGCGCCCAGCAGATGGCGACGAGTTCATCGCGTTGCGCGCGCGTTTGTGCATCGACCGTACGTGCGTATTCAGCCAGCACCAGCTCGCGAACGCCATCCACAACCAGTTGCGCCAGTCGATACGCGCCATAGTGCTCGGCCAGTGCGGCGACCGACATCCAGATCGCAAAGGGTGACTGTGCGTCCACGGCCGCGAGTTGCGGTGGCAGCGCCGTCATCTCGCGCTGCACCACGTCGAGCGCGAGCGACGATGGCGCAGCGAGCACCCGCGCGTGCTGCAACTCAGCGGAAAGCACAGCGAGCGCGCCGAGCCGTTCCTGAAGCACGGGCGACGGCGAGGAGGGCGCGAGGGTGGGCGCGGCCATCCAGTCCGCCGTGGAGACCACCGGCGTCAACAACGTGTCGGCGTTCGCCTGTGCGTGTGCCGCATGTGCGTGTGCCGCGTGCGCATCAGTGTGTCTCTGCGATGCGTCGGAATCTGCCGTCGATCCTGTCTGCGCGGTTGTTCTCACCGTCACGGGCGCCTCCGGAATACGCCTTCCCACGTCGGCGGGCGTCTGATCAAGTGTCACGCTACTATGTATGCGGAGGCTACTGGCAGTCGCGGAGGTGGGGAAGTGCGCAGAGCGGGACAGGTGTACGTAATCGGCCCTGTCTAACCTGCCGATAACGTGCACGTGGGGCCGATTTCGCTATTCATGGCGTGCGTAGTCGCCTCGTACGATGACGGTTCACCTCCTCGGGAGACCGTCATGCTCACGCAAACGTACACGCACACGCACACGCAGCATCGTCGCAGCCGCTCAGTTGGTCGCTTGGTCATGCTGGCATTGGCCATTGCACTGCCGATCACCGCATGCCAACAGGACAGCCCCGTCGCTCCGGAGTCGGCGGACGTGTCGCTCCGAATTCGAAAGACAGAGTGGATGTGTGTGCCGCCGAGCGATGACACAACGAACGCAACGCCGGTGCTGCCGGACGCGCAGGGTAGGTGCCCGCCGGGGTTTGATCATGTGCCGTGGACGTAGCGGTTGGCGCGCCGCTGCATAGGGCCGATTACGTATACTCTGGGCCGATTCCACCAAGCCACACGCGGTCCTGCGCCACGTCGCGTCAGCGAAGATTTGCAGCAGCGTGACGGGGACTCGCGCCGACCGAGAACTACGAATGCACTTCTCGAAAACAGGCAGATCGATCGCGCTGGTCGTAGTTCTGTGCGCGGCGGCTTGCTCTGATCCCTCCAACCGTGATCTGCGAATTGCGCAATCGCGGACGATCGCCACTCTGACGATTGATGACCCAGCCTTCGACGAGATTCGCGATGCCGAGTGGCTCGATGACTCTGTCGTTGCGGTGGTGGCGGGCAACGGAACGAGGATCGCGATCGTGCGTTCGGGGCGAACGCCGAAATTCCTCGGACGGGCGGGATCCGGACCCGGTGAGTTCAAGAGCGTGTCGTCGCTTTCGCCCTTCACTGCCGAAACGTTTCTTGCCGTAGATCCAGCGACCAGGCGACTGTCATCCTGGACACACGACGGTGACCTGCTTGCGGACATCAAGCTTGACGCAGCTCCTGTTGCCGGACCCTGGCGCACCGTCCATGGCGCCGAACTGAAGATCTCCTCTCGCGACGAGGTGATCGCGCCATTGCTCGTAGTCAGCGGCGCAGCAACCAGGCAACGCGTGCATAGGGACAGTAGTCGACGTATCACGACGGCCTGCCCACTCTGCAATAGGTCGATCGCTCCCGATGGGTCAGTTGCTATTGGCGACGGAGCGACCGAGTATCGCCTTCGACGCGTTGATGCCCAAGGTCGCGCACTCGCGGCGATCGTCCGAAACGACGTCCCGCCTGTTGCTGTCACGCCATTCGAGCGCGATTCTGCGGCTGCGTTTCGCGCAGCGCATTGCGAGGAACTGCGCGCCAGCGGAATCAGCGACTTGGCGATTCGTCAGCTGCTAAGCTCGTTCCCCGCTGCGAAGCAGAAAGGGGTTTTTGTCGCTGGCGGCTTTCGACACGATGACAAGGGTAACCTTTGGCTGCAGCGCAACGTGATGCGCGGAGCTCCAGGCGAGGTGGACGTGTACGCTCCGGACGGAGTGCTACAAGGTACCGTCATGCTTCCCCCCGGATTCATCGTCAAGCGGATTCGTGGACCGTTCGTACTCGGCTTGCAAGTCGCAGATGACGAGCGAATGCGCATTGTAACTCTCCGCATCTCTGCATTCCGCTACTTCTGAGAGAATAGCACCAACGATGTCCCGCCGTTGTCGTCGACGTGAGTCGAGAAGCCTGAACCCAGACGGTCGAATCGC
>CAYWCJ010000021.1:0-24883 GCA_964456595.1 uncultured Gemmatimonas sp.
CTATGATCTCGTGATTGTGCGAGGCGCCGATTCCGTCCGCCGATCGCTGCGAGTCCGATTCCCGGTTCGCACGATGCTCTCATCGGGCGGACGTCTCACGCTCGACAGCAGTTCCCTGCAACCGTCGTCGCGAAGCCGAGTGCGTCCGGACGAACTGGTGCGGGTGAGCGTGCGGGCGCCGTCGAACGCGTTCCTCTGGCTGGAAGGTGTTGATGCTGTGCGACGTCCGATGGTACCGCTGGTACGGGCGCAGTCGAGCGCGGTGCTGGCCGCCGCTGGACAGCGCGAGATAGTCGCCGCCGTTCCAGCCAACGGAATCGGAACTAGTCAAGTCGATGACGTCGGCGTGACATTCGCAACCGACGTCTCGGGTCGTCGCATCGCTTCCGGATTGACCCTGGTCGCCGCGCGCGGACCGGACACCGTTCGCATGACCGTGCCCGCCGTGCAGCTGACCGATCCCGACCGTCGGGTGGTCGGCATGCTGCGCAGTACGTCCCTGGTCGGGGGCGACACCGATCGCGTGGTCAACGCGCGTACCATCCCCGACGGCACGTACAAGTGGCTGCTGCTGCCGGGGACGATGCTCGAGGTGTCTGGTCGCCAGGGTGCCTTCACGCGCCTGCAGCTCGATCAGACGCTCGACGCATGGGTGGCGACCGAAGACCTGGTGACGCTGCCGGAGGGGACCGCGTTGCCGCGTCGCGTCAGTGGCGGACTGCGGGTGACGCCGGCTCAGGACTGGGTGGATCTGTCGATCTCGTTGGGCGAGCGGCCGGCATTTCTGGTGGAGCCCGACGGACGGTCGATCGTGCTCACGCTCTACGGCGTGCAGGTCAATCCGGAGATCTCCCCGATTCTGGGCAACGATACGCTGATTCGTCGCATCAGTTGGGAACAGGTGACCAGCGATCGGGCGCGCGTCACGCTCTCGCTCTCGAGACCGGTGTACGGATGGCTCTCACTCTGGGACGAGACACGTCGCGCCTTCGTGCTTCGCGTCAGACGCGTGCCGAAAATCGATCCCGCGCATCCGCTGGCCGCGCTCACGATCGCGGTCGATCCGGGTCATCCGCCCGCGGGTGCCACCGGGCCGACCGGGCTGTACGAAGGCGATGCGGTCCTGCCCGTCGGAACGCTCGTCGCGGAGCTGCTGCGCGAGCGTGGCGCCAATCCGGTGCTCACGCGCACGACACTGGCGGCGGTCGGTCTCACCGAACGCGGTGTGGCGGCGCGTCGGGCTGATGCGCACGCCTTCGTGTCGATTCACCTGAATGCGTTGCCGGATGGCGTGAACCCGTTCACGGCGAATGGCACCAGCACGCTCTTCTTTCACCAGCATAGCGAACCGCTGGCGCGCCATGTGGAACGCGAGCTCGTCGCGCGCTTCGGTCTGCGTGATCTCGGCGTGCACTATCAGAACCTCGCGGTGGCGCGTCCGTCGTGGTATCCGGCGATTCTCACCGAGGGACTGTTCCTCATGTTGCCTGAGCAGGAAGCCGCAATGCGTGATCCTGCATTCCAGCGACGCTACGCTGAAGCGATCGTGGCCGGATTGGAGGCGTACTTCCGCGAGTTGGCGCGACCGTGATGACACGCATGGTGGCGTCGCTGTGCGCCGTACTGGTCATGTCCATGCTGACCGCGGTGCGGATCGCGTCTGCACAGGTGGATCCGCGGGGGGCGGTGCGCACGATCCCGACACCGCACTTTCGCGTGCACTATCGCGCGACGGCGCAGCCGGACAGCGGAGCGGTGGCCATAACGGAGGCGTTGGCGCGAAAGGCGGCGACACTTGCTGAACTGGCCTATGCGCAGCTGTCGAGAGAGCTCGTGGCACCCAAAGGCATCATCGACCTGCTGCTGGCCGACAACGTGGACTACAGCAACGGCTTCGCGCAGGTGTTCCCGAGCAATCGGATCGTGGTGTACGCGGTGCCGCCCATTTCCTCCGTCGAGTTGCGCTTCCACGACGACTGGTTGCAGCTGGTGATCACGCACGAGTTGGCGCACATCTTTCACATCGATCGCGCTCGGGGCGTCTGGGCCGTGGGTCGCGCGTTGTTCGGTCGCAACCCATTGTTCTTTCCGAATGCATTCACGCCGAGTTGGGTGAAGGAAGGACTGGCGGTCCACTATGAATCGAAGCTGACGGGGAGCGGTCGGGTGTATGCCGCCGAATCGCGCGCGGTGGCCAATGCGGCAGCGTTGGCGGGGCAGGTGCCGCCGATCTCGCGTTGGAGTCTGGCAACGTCGCGATTCCCGCGTGGCACGACGGCGTATGCGTACGGTACGCTGCTCATGCAGCAGGCCTCGACGGCGGGCGGCGACAGCTCGATGCGACGTTTCGTCGACGCGACGGCGACGCACGTCATACCGTTTCGACTGAACCGTGCGTCGCGCCGGGCGTTTGGTCAGACGTTCGACTCACTGTTCGCCGACATCCCGCTTGCGTTGCCCGCGACGCGCGACGGGCCAGGAACGCGCGGGGTATCCGCGAGCTCGACGAGTACCGAGCGCAGTGGTGCAGCGAGTGGTGCAGCGAGTGGAGCAGCGAGTGGAGCAGCGAGTGGAGACGACGCGTGGCGCGGGATTTCGAGCGACGGATGGTACGCCGCATCGCCCAGGTGGCTGAACGCGGACAGCCTGATCTGGACGGCGAGCAATGGCCGCGAGGTCGCTGGTGTGTTCGTCGCCAGCACGCGTGGCGGCGGTCGGGCGCGTGATGCGTCCGGCATTGTGGCGCGCGATGGCAGCGCGTCTCCGCCGAGGCGTGTGGCGCGACGCAATGCACTCGACGCCAATGTGCCCGCTGGGGGCGACAGCGTGATCTTCGCGCAGACGGACTTGAGCGATCCGTATGTGGTGCGATCGGATCTGTACGTCGGCCGTGGCGATGCCGAGCGACGGTTGACGGAGCGTGCGCGCCTCACGCAGCCGGATGTCCGTCGTGATGGTGCGATCGTCGCGGTGCAGTTGGGTGCGGCGACGACGCGCCTGGTGCGAGTGGACGCGAATGGTGTGGTCGTGCCGCTCGTGCGACTGTCGCCCGATGGCAACTGGGCGGAGCCGCGTTGGTCGCTCGATGGATCGCGTATCGCGGCCGTGCAGTTGCTGGGTACGGGCGAGGAACGCGTGGTGGTGATGGATAGCACCGGCGCGATGCAGCAGGTGGTGACCGGCGCACGCGCGGTGTTGGCGAGTCCTTCGTGGACGCCGGACGGCAGGCGATTGGTGTGGGCCAGCAATCGCAGTGGTCGCATGCAGATCGAAACGGCGCGTGTCGCGCCATCCACTGCCGCCGTTGACACGCTCGGTTGGCGTGACCCGCGTGCGGCCGCGCAACGTGATGTGCGCCAGGCAAGCAATGTGCGCACGGGCGTGTACGAGCCCAGCGTCTCGCCCGACGGAACGCGTGTCGTGGCGCTCTTCTTTCGCGCCGATGGATATCACGTGGCGGTCGCACCACTCGACACGAACGGAGCGATCGTCGGTCCGCTCGTTGGTCATGCCATCAATCCGGTTTCGGCTGCAACATCTGCCGCTTCCGCTGCCATCACGACCGACCCATCCGCCAACACCTCCGCTGCATCGAGCGCCGATTCCGCCGCGAGGAGTACGTCGTATCGCGTTTTGCGCCAACTGCTGCCGCGCTACTGGCTGCCGGTGATCGGTGAAGGTCGACTGGGCAACAGCACGTTCGGCGTCTCGAGCAGCAGCATCGATATTCTCGGTCGTCACGCCTGGGCGGCGAGTGCGGCAGTCAATCCATCGTTGCGTGAATGGGATGGTGCAGCCGCGTATCGCTACGCCGGTCGTGGTGTGCCTGTCTTCGATCTCTCGTGGTCGCAAGCGTGGGACGCAACCTTCGGTGTCGTCGACAGTGCGCGCGCACCACTCGGCGAGATCGCGCGGCGTCGGCGCTTCGCAACCGTGTCGAGCACCTTCAGCCGGCCGCGCGTGCGCTGGTCGATCGCGGGCACCGTCGGCGCGCAGTTCGAGTCTCGCGACTTTTCGGCCACCACGGATTCGTTGCTTGGCGCGCCCGATGCACTGCTGCGACGCGGGACGCGGTATCCGTCGGTCTTTGCCAACGCGTCGTGGAATACGCTGCGTCGTGGTGCGCTGGCGATCGCCCATGAGGAAGGCATGTCGGTCTCCACGAGCACGTCGTATCGCTGGCGGGACGATGCCCCGTCGCTCACCGGCTCATGGCGCACCGTGGTGTCGGGGCGCGGCTATGTGCCGCTCGACCTGCCCGGCTTCTCCCGGCACGTGCTGTCGTTGCGTGCCGCCGTCGGTGTGGCCGATACGAAGACGGCCACGGAGTTCAGCGTGGGCGGAGTGAGCGGCGTGTCCGCGGAGCTGTTGCCCGGTGTGTCGGTGGGCGATCCGTCGCGCACGTTCGCGATACGCGGGGTGGTACCGGGAGCGCAGCGCGGCATTCGCGCGCTGGGGGGAGGCGTCGACTATCGAGTTCCGCTGCGGATGTTGAAACAGGCCCCCTCGCCGTTCGGTTTCTTCGCCGACCGGATGTCGATGACGCTGTTCAGTGATGCGGGGCGAGCCTGGTGTCCGGGATCGCTGGCGTCACAGCGTGCGAGTGTCGGGCTGTGCGAGCGACCGGGTGTACGGGACGGGTGGATTGCGTCGGCGGGGGCGGAGTTGGTGGTCGATGTGGCCTTGCAATACGACGCGCCCTATCGGATTCGACTCGGCGCCGCGCTGCCGTACGTGGCGCCGGCCGGCGTGAGTCGGCGAGGCGCGATGTATGTCAGCCTCGGGTCGTACTTCTAGGCCAGAGCATGAGCTCACGACCCAGCATGGAGCCGTGAGCCCAGAGACGCTTTTGCCGGGTGTACCACGGCGACCAACGCGCTGAACGTGTTTCCAGGCAACTGCCCGCTTGGGATGTGTTAGCAGGCAAGTCAACACCGAGCGCTCGTCATAACGCCACTGTCACGCCGGTAATACTCTGTCGGATTGCTGTAGGGATAGTGCGCGCGTCGATGAACATGAGCCTGGTTCAAGCATATGTCATGCATGGACTTGACTCACTGCGGCGTTGTGTTTGGCGAGGCGAGTTTTCGGTAACGGTTGCAACGGTGACGTCACATACATGTTTCGGCTTGGGTGCTCATTATCACGGTGGATAACGGAACGGATCACGCATTTCCGTGATGTGCAACGCGCAAGATGTTCAAGCGCAACAACTTACAGCACGACTTGCGCGGCTTCACGAACGCGGTAACCTACGCGTCCCGCCGGAACCAATATGCTGTTCGGGCACGCACCCGAATCGCATCGACGTCGCTGCCCCCGCAGCCCGCCCCACGCCCAATCGCAGGAGCTTTACGCATGCCCTTCTCCGTTACGCCCCCGGAAGGTCCCGTCACTTTGTCCGCCAATGCGCGGACCGTCCTCGAGAAGCGCTATCTGGTAAAGGACAAGTCGGGGAAACCGACCGAAAAGCCGGAGGATATGTTCTGGCGCGTGGCGACGGTGGTGGCGGAAGCGGATCGGCGCTACGGGGCGAGCGACGGTGCGGTGCAGACGTTGGCCGAGGAGTTCTACTTCCTGATGACGCAGCGTCGGTTCGAGCCGAATTCGCCGACGTTGATGAATGCCGGCCGTCCGTTGGGTCAGCTGAGCGCCTGTTTCGTGCTCCCGGTCGAAGACGCGCTGTCGAATGGGCAGGCGGGCATTTACGACACGCTGCGCAGCATGGCGTTGATTCATCAGAGCGGTGGGGGCACCGGCTTCTCGTTCTCGCGGTTGCGCAGCAAGGGGTCGATGGTGCGATCGACCACCGGGGTGGCGTCGGGGCCAGTCTCGTTCATGAAGCTGTACGACGCGAGCACGGATGCGGTGAAGCAGGGGGGCACGCGTCGCGGCGCGAACATGGGCATTTTGCGCGTCGACCATCCGGACGTGATGGAGTTCATCGCATGTAAAGAAGACCTCACGCAGATCACGAACTTCAATATCTCGGTCGGCATCACGACTTCGTTCATGACGGCGCTCAAGGCCGATGCCGAGTACGACCTGGTCGATCCCGTGAGCCAGGAGATCACCGGTCGTCTGCGCGCCCGCGAAGTCTGGGACAAGATGATCCTCGGCGCGTGGCGTACCGGCGAGCCTGGCGTGTACTTCATCGACGAAGCCAATCGCTACAACCCCGTGCCGCACCTGGGTGCGTACGAGGCCACCAATCCATGCGGTGAGCAGCCGTTGCTGCCGTACGACGTCTGCAATCTGGGCTCGATCAACTGCGGCCATTACGTCACCAATGGCGTGATGGACTGGGATGCGTTCAAGCGCGATATCGCCATCAGCACGCACTTCCTCGACAACATCATCGACGTCAACAAGTACCCGTTGCCGGAGATCGATGCGTTGTCCAAGCGTATCCGTCGCATCGGACTTGGCGTGATGGGTTTCGCCGACATGCTGGTGCGCATGGGCATCCCGTACGACAGCCCCGAAGGCGTGGAGATGGGTCGCAAGGTGATGGAGTTCGTGGACGTGGAAGGGAAGAAGGAAAGCGAGCGTCTCGCCGGCGAGCGTGGCCCGTTCCCCGAGTGGGCGCAGTCGATCTTTGGCCCCGACGCGACGTGCGCGCGCGACGAAAACGGTGAGCGCATTCGTCCGATGCAGCAGCTGCGCAATTGCAACGTCACCACCGTCGCGCCCACGGGCACCATCTCCATCATCGCCGGTTGCTCCAGCGGGCTCGAGCCGTTGTTCGCCGTGGCCTTCATGCGCAATCAGGCGGGCGTGCGCATGCCCGACGTGAATGAAGACTTCGTGGCCATCGCCAAGCGTGAAGGGTGGTACAGCGACGAGTTGATGGAGCGCATCGCGACGACGGGCTCCGTGAAGCACGCCGAAGTGCCGGCCAAGTGGCAGGCGGTGTTCAACACGGCCAACAACATCTCGCCGGACTACCACATCCGCATGCAGGCGGCGTTCCAGCAGCATTGCGACTCGGCCATCTCCAAGACCACCAACTTCGGGCAGTCTGCGACGGTCGACGATGTGCGCGCGATCTACGAGATGGCGTACGAAGCCAAGTGCAAGGGTGTGACGGTGTACCGCGATGGTTCGCGCGACAACCAGGTGTTGAGCACCGGTGCCACCACCGATGCGGCGGCCAAGCGCGATGGGGCGCCCGCCGATGCGAAGGCCGACGCCGCGCTCAAGCGCGAGATGGGCGAGTTGCAGGGCACCATCGCCGAGTTGCAGAACGAGTTGGAGCGGGCGCAGAAGGCGTTGTTCAGCGCCGAGGCGGAGAATGCCTCGCGTCGTGCCAAGCGTTCACGCCCCGAGGTGCTGCGCGGCACCACCATCCGCAAGGACACGCCGCTTGGCGTGATGTTCGTCAACATCACCGAAGACGAGAAGGGGCAGCCGTTCGAGCTGTTCCTCAACCTGGGCAAGGCTGGCGGCAGTGCGATGGCCGACGCCGAAGCCATCGGTCGTCTCGTATCGCTCGCGTTACGTAGTGGCATCCCGCTCATGGAAGTGCACCGTCAGCTGCGCGGCATCTCCTCCGATCGCGCGGTCGGGCTCGGCCCGAACAAGGTCTTGTCCATGCCCGACGCGGTTGGTATCGCACTCGAGCAGTGGTGGCGCGACAAGCAGGGCGTGCAGCAGGACCTGCTCACGCAATCGCCACAGCCAAGTCCGGTGAGCTCGCTCACGGCGCCACAGCCGGCATTCGCCAATGTTCCAACGTCGCGCCCGCCACAGGGGGCGGAACAGATGCAGACGGACGGGTTTGGTCAGATGGGTGGCGAAGTGTTCATGGGCACGTGCCCCGACTGCGGCTCTCAGTTGGAGTTTGCCGAAGGGTGTGTGAAGTGCCATGTGTGTGGCTTCAGCGAATGCGGGTAACCTGACATGAACGAAAAAGTCGAGGCGACGCTGCCGAGATTGGTGCAACGGGTGTTGGCGGCGTTTTTGGCGGGCACGCTGGGTGGCGTGCGAATGTGGGGGTAGGGCAGAGCTCGAACGACGACGACGGGGCGGCTTCTCCAGAGAGAGGCCGCCCCGTTCGTGCGCACGACGCAGGATTTTTCTTCTCTCTGCTCTTGTTGAGTACGCTCGATGGCGTGATCGCCACGATCATGCAACACGCCCGCGTCTTTCGCGAACCCGGGCGCTCGATGATTGCTGTTTGGCGGCGGCCGAAACATCTTATTCCTGAGGGAATTTCTTTCTCCGCGCCGCTCCAACGTCTGGGACCGCCGGAGCCACATTCAGCTGGCTGACATCGTGTCTGAGAAAAAGATCATCGCGGTCGTGGGAGCTACCGGCGCACAGGGTGGCGGTCTCTGTTCAGCAATCCTTGGCGACGCCTCGAGCGAGTTCGCCTGCCGGGCGATAACGCGCGATCCGAACAAGGACAGCGCCAACGCCCTCGCCGAGCGAGGTGCCGAAGTCGTGCAGTCCGATCTGGACGACCTGGAGAGTCTGTGCGCGGCGTTTCGCGGCGCGTACGGCGTGTACGCGGTCACGAACTTCTGGGAGCACTTCTCCGCCGAAAAGGAGAAAGCACAGGCCAGGAACATCGCCGACGCGGCACGCGCGGAAGGCGTCTCGCACGTGATCTGGTCCACACTGGAAGACACGCGGGCGCTCATGGCCGCCGACGACACGCGCATGCCGATGCTGCAGGGCAGCTACCGCGTGCCGCATTTCGATGCCAAGGCCGAGGCAGATGCATACTTCGTCGGCATTCCGACCACACGGCTCCTCACCAGCTTCTACTGGGACAACTTGTACTCGTTCGGTCTTGCCCCGAAGAAGGGCGAGGACGGCGCGTACAGTTGGGCGTATCCGATGGCCGACAAGCGTCTTGCGGGCATCGCCGTCGAAGATATCGGCAACGTCGCGTACGGCATTTTCAAGGCAGGCCCGAAGTTCATTGGACAGCAGGTCGGCATCGCGTCGGAGTTTCTGACCATCGCCGAAATGGGCGCGCAGCTGTCAGCGGCGCTTGGCATCGGTCCCATTACCTACCACGCCGTGGACGCGGACTCCTATCGTGGGTTTGGCTTTCCCGGTGCGGACGAGATGGGCAACATGTTTCAGGTGTATCGCGACTTCGAAGCGGAAGTGATCGCGCGTCGTGATCCCGTCCTCGCGCGATCGCTCGCGCCGGACATGCTGACGTTCGCGCAGTTCCTGTCGAAGCACGGAAACAGAATTCCGCTCTAACCGCCGAGCGTGCGTGGTCGAAGGTGACGGCGCGGCTTCAATGGCGCCGTCACCTCGGTGGCGTTACGGACGGTGCCATCGGATCTCGGCGCACCCCGATAAGCAGCGCGCCCGTCTGCCCCACCACGCGCCCCTGCGGCACGTTGGCGTAGCCGACGTTGTAGCGCGCCTGCACGTCGGGCGAGTAGCGCTGGCCAGCGCGGAGAGCGTAGGAGAGGCCGAAGACCGCGCCCAACCCGTGATGGAACGTGCGCTCACCGGCACTGGACGGGCGCAGGTCGTAGAAGACCGGTGCGTCCATTTGCAGGCCCGCACCGGCGGAGAGCCGCAGTCGGTCATCGACGCGGTATTCGAGCATCGGCATCAGCGTTTCGAACCCGCGTTTCCGCGCCCGCCCCGGCCCCGGGTACCGGTATACCGAGCTCGAGGCCGCGAACTTGATGGCAAATCGAGTCGACGTCTGGTAGCCGACATGCCAGCCGAGCGCGATGTCGGTTCCGTTGACGGCCGGAAGTGTCGGAAGGGCGCGCAGCGAGACGCGGGAGACGCCAAGCGCCACGCCGAACATCATACCGGACGAGGGGCGGGATCCTGGCTGAGCGCCGAGTTGCATTGGCAGGGTTGCCACGAGCAACCCCGTCGGCAACGCGAACGCAGAGATACGAAGTATATATGACATGTCATATACTTAAGTTGTCTTATATATTTCGCAAGCGCGGCTTTCCACACGCGCGCCGGTTTTCCTCTCCACGGACTTCGGATGTCGCTCCGTCACGCCATACTCGGCTTTCTCTCGATCCGGCCGATGAGCGGTTACGACCTCAAGCGCACCTTCGATCAGTCGGTTCGCCATTTCTGGTCGGCAGATCAGGCGGCGATCTACCGAATGCTCGGCGAGTTGGAATCGGATGGCCTGGTCCAACACGAGCGCATCGCGCAAGAGACGCGTCCCGACCGCAAGCTTTTTCGAGCCACGGACGCAGGACTATCGGCGCTGGACCTGTGGCTGGCTGCACCCGCGCCTGCGGTACCGCGTCGCGAGCCGCTGCTGGTCAAGCTGTTCTTCTCGGGTCGGCTCACCTCGGAAGCGACGCTGGCGCTGCTGCGCGCCGAACTCGACGCCGTGGACACGGAGATGGGTGCGTTCGAGGCGTACGTGGCGGCGATGGGCGCGCGCGTGGAGTCAGCGGACGCGATCACACGAGCGATGCTGATCGGTCCGTTGGTAACGCTCACCAATGGCGTGCGACTGGGGATCGCCTATCGCGGGTGGCTTCGGGATCTTGTGCGCGACGCGAGCGAGGGGACGCTGACGGCCGAGGGATTGGTGGCGCAGCTGCGCTCCGACGTGGATGCGTAACGCCTCAGCGCAGCAGGCTCAGCGGCTGCTGGGAGTTCGTGATTTCGGGTGGCGCGTAGCATCCGCCCGTGCAAGCGCGCTTTCCGGGTCGGCCATCGACGACGCGACTACGGCACTGGCGTGAGCGGATTGACGACCGTCAGAAAGGGGAACTGATGAAAGTCCGTATCGGCGGTGCGGATCTCCACAATGCCATGTTCGCGCATCAGCACCGCCGTATGCAGGTCGTGTACGATGTTGCCGCGAAGGCGCGGATGTCGGGCGACGACCTCCTCGAGCACCGCGAGATGACGATCCGTTGGTACGAGCACGCTGGCAGAGCGGCCGGCCAGCAGCGCCGCAATCCAAGCGCGCGCGCGCGGGAGGTCGAGCGGTTGCGGGAACATCTTGGGGTGCGTGCTTACGCGCAGGAACTCGTGGATGATGCTCCACGTGAGGAACCATGAGCGCTCCCCACGGCGCCACCCGTCAACGCAGTCGTGCGCCGCGGCATGGTCCGGCGAATCGGGATTGACGGCATACAGCAGGAGATTGGTGTCGACGACAAACACAATCAGCGACCGTCCATCACCGCGAACAGCGCATCGCGGTCGGCAAGATCCACCTGCGGAGCTCCCATCCGGTACACGGGAAGTGGTCCAAGCTCGACCGTCGGCTCCTTCTCCAGCCCGCGGCGCAGCAGATCAGCGACGACTTCCGACAGCGTCGTCCCACGCTCGGCGGCGCGACGCTTCAACGCACGGACCAGCGTATCCGGAATAATAAGCGTAGTCTTCATATGGGAAAGCATACAGTGCATACGCTTACTTGACAACATTCGACATGCGAGGGTCACGCCGATGTCAGCGTTCGGACGGCTCGCCTCGTATCTTCTGCAACCGACTGTTCGCCCACGAGCGCCCCCTCCCGACCCGCCGATGCGCACGAACCGACTTCTCCCGCTGGTTACCGTCGCCGCGTGTACCCTCGCGACTGCGACCCAGGCCAATGCCCAATCGCCAACGCGCCTGCTGCGCACGCCGACGGTCAGCGCCGCACACATCGCGTTCGCCTACGCCAACAACATCTGGGTGGCGGATCGCGCCGGTGGCACCGCGCGTCGCCTGACGAGTTTTCAGGGGCAGACGCAGAACCCGAAGCTCTCGCCCGACGGCAAGCTGATCGCCTTCAGCGCCGAGTACGGTGGCAATACGGACGTGTATACCGTGCCCGTCGAAGGCGGACAGCCGAAGCGTGTGACGTGGCATCCGTCGGCCGACATGGTGCAGGGATGGACGCCGGACGGAAAGTCCGTGGTGTTCGCGAGCTCGCGCGCGACATGGGCGCCGAGTGGCGCGCCTCGTTTCTTCATGATTTCGTACGAAGGCGGGGTCGAAGAGCCGATGCCCATGCCGCGTGCGTATCAGGGAAAGATCTCGCCTGATGGACGTCGCATCGCGTACCGCATGCCGTCGTCGTGGGATGAGGAGCGCCGCAACTATCGCGGTGGCCAGAACCGCCCGATCTGGATCATGGACCTCAAGTCGTTCGATGTGGACACGACACCGTCGAACGGGTCGAAGGAGATGGATCCGGTGTGGGTTGGTGATGTCGTGTACTTCCTTTCCGATCGCGATGGCGTGTCGAACGTGTGGAGCTTCGATACGAAATCGAAGAAGCTCACGCAGGCGACCAAGTTCACCGACTTCGACGTGAAGTCGCTCGATGCTGGTGCGAGCACGGTGGTGTTCGAGCAGGCGGGATACGTCCACGAACTCGATCCGACAACGAATCGTGAGAAGATCGTGAACATCACCGCGACGGGCGATTTCCCATGGATGATGGCGCAGTGGAAGGACGTCTCCACGCGCATCACATCGCTTGCACTCTCGGCCACGGGCAAGCGCGCAGCGGTCGAGGCGCGCGGCGAGATTTTCACGATTCCCGCCGAAAAGGGTGACGTGCGCAATCTCACCAACGCGAGTGGCAGCGCCGAAATTCTGCCAACGTGGTCACCGGATGGCAGTCGCGTGGCGTACTTCAGCGACAAGTCGGGCGAGTACAAGCTCTATATAGCGAATCAGGATGGACTGGGCACGCCGCGCGAGATCACGTTGCCGGAGCCGAGTCGTCCGTATGCGCCAAGCTGGTCGCCGAACGGTCGTCGCATTGCCTTCCAGGACACGCACTTCCGCATCTGGATGGTGGACGTCACGGCGGGCACGGCGAAGGTTGCCGACAACGATCCGTACTTCATGGCTGATCGTTCGATCGTGCCGGTGTGGAGCCCCGACTCGCGCTGGCTCGCGTATCCGAAGCGTCTCAAGTCGTTGATGCGCGCGATCTACATGTACGACACGGAAACGGGCGCGAAGAAGCAGGTGACCGACGCGATGGCCGATGCGACCGAGCCGGCGTGGGATGCGAGCGGCAAGTATCTCTGGTTTTTCGCCAGCACGAACGTGGGGCTCAACACATCGCTGCTGGACATGTCGGCGTACGATCATCCGGAAACGAAGTCGTTGTACCTGACCGTACTCAGCAACGCGGAACCGAGTCCGCTGTTACCGGAGAGCGACGACGAACGCGCGCGTAATGAAGGCGCGCGCACCGACAGCACGCGTGCGGCCGCGCCTGCTGCAGACAGCGCGGCACGTGCAGCAGCGATGCCCGCGATGCCGGCCGGTGGTGCGGTGCGTATCGATTTCGATGGTATTCAGCAGCGCGTGATGGCAGTGCCGGGAATCACGGATCGCGGCTACAACCAACTGCGTGCAGGTCCGGCGGGAACGGTGTTCTTTTGGGAGCCGACGCCGTCATCGAGCACCGGTCGCGCCGAGGGTGGCGTGGGCGGCGTCGGCGGCACGATTCATCGCTATCAACTCAGCACACGTCGCGCACAGGCGTTCGTGACGGGTGCGGCGCAGTACGTGGTGAGTGCGGACGGCCGCAAGCTGCTGTATCGCACGGCTGGTGCGCAGGGCGGACTGTATCTCGTGGAAGCGGATCGTACGCCGCCCACCGCGGGCACGGGTCGCCTCAACGCGGTGTTGCGCAGCTACGTCGATCCGCGCGCCGAGTTCACGCAGATCTTCAATGAAGGGTGGCGCAACCAGCGGAACAATCTCTACGTGCAGAACATGCACGGCACCGATTGGCCGGCGATGAAGAAGATGTACGAGCCGTTGCTGGCGCACGTGATGCATCGCGCGGATCTCAACTACGTCATCGACATGATGGGGGCAGAGATTGCAATTGGTCATTCGTATACGCGCGGCGGCGAC
Organism: uncultured Gemmatimonas sp.; assembly: GCA_964456595.1. Taxonomy (GTDB): domain Bacteria; phylum Gemmatimonadota; class Gemmatimonadetes; order Gemmatimonadales; family Gemmatimonadaceae; genus Gemmatimonas. The sequence continues at coordinate 13,846 of CAYWCJ010000021.1, forward strand.
TTGCCGGAAGTGCCGAACGCGAACGGCGGATTGCTTGGCGCAGATTTCACGGTCGATCAGGGGCGTTATCGGATCGCCAGGATCTACGACACCGAAACGTGGAACCCCGAGTTGCGCGCGCCGTTGTCGATGCCCGGCGTGAACGTGCGGGCCGGCGATTACATCCTGGCCATCAATGGTGTGCAGTTGAGCGCACCCGAGAACCTGTATCGACTGCTGGACGGCACGGCCAATCGTCAGACGGTGCTCACCATCAACGCGCGTCCGGTGATGGATGGCGCGCGCCAGATCACGGTCATCCCCGTGGCGAACGAGCAGGGATTGCGCACGCGTGCATGGGTGGAGCGCAATCGTCGCATCGTCGATTCGCTGAGCGGTGGCAAGCTGGCGTACGTGTACCTGCCGAATACGGGACAGCCCGGCTACACGAGCTTCAACCGTTACTACTTCGCACAACAGGATCGCGCCGGCGTCGTGGTCGATGAACGCTTCAACGGCGGTGGATCGGCGGCCGACTACATCGTTGATCTGCTCGGCCGCGATTACGATGGCTACTTCAACAACCCCGTCGGCGATCGCTATCCGTACACCAGTCCGGCGAACGGCATCTGGGGTCCGAAGGTGATGATCATCAACGAAATGGCCGGCAGCGGTGGCGACCTGATGCCGTTCATGTTCAAGCGCCGCAAGCTTGGCACGTTGGTGGGCAAGCGCACGTGGGGCGGGCTCGTTGCGACCACTGATACGCCGCCGTTTGTCGATGGCGGATCGATGATTGCACCACGGTTCGGCTTCTTCGATCGTGATGACAAGTTCGCCGTCGAGAACGAAGGTGTCGCGCCCGATATCGACGTCGAAAACTGGCCAAAGGACGTGATCGCTGGCCATGATCCGCAGCTCGAGCGCGCCGTACAGGAGGCGATGCGCTTGTTGCAGGCAAAGCCGAGCGATCGCGCAACGAAGGAGCCGGTGGCGCCGGTCTGGGGCAAGCGGGGACGTTGAGTCGAGCAACGGTTTGTGCGCTACGGCGCATTCGTGATGTGCATTCCATTTGCACTCCCTCGAATGCGCCGTAGGTTGGTCACTTCAGCGGTTTGCTCACACTGAATGACCTTTCCGCCCGTACCGGCCGCCATGTCGCCCTCCGCGCACGACCTCGATGCGTTTCGCGAGCAGTATCGCGCGTTCGTTCTCGAGCTGATCAAACTGACGGACCCGCGCGCCAACGCGCCGACGCCATTGTGGGCGGATGATCTGCACGATCATCCGTTCGCGATGCCCGCAATGCTTGCACACGATTCTCTCTTCGACACTTCGCGGCGCACAATGGTCGTGCTCGCCGCGACGTGGCACGACGACGTTCAAGCTCAAGCTGCCGCGCGAGCGATTGTCGTCACGTTGTTGCTGACGCGCACGCAAGTGGGGGCAGAACCGCCTCCTAGCGGCTCACGAGGCGCAACCCGCGGGCCCAAGCGCGGCAAAGCGCGCGACGTCGAATTTGTGCCGCCGGACGACGCCCGTGATGCACGACCGGCGACCTCGGCCGCTCCACCCTTCGACGGCGGATTGCTGAGTGTGCCGGAAGAGACACGCGAGCGCACGACGCGGTCCGCGCGACCACCGCAATCTCCGCCGTCCGAACCGCAGCAACATCAGAATGCGGAGCCGCCCTCGGATCCCGAGTCGGGTGCAGCACCGCCTGTAGAGGTCCTCCCACCTGAGGCGCGGTATCTCAACGCCGGCATCAAGGATCATCCGCGCGACAAGCCACTGTCAGTCGGCGACATCTACACGCTTCAGTTCGGTGTGGACCTCGCCCGCGGAGTCGATGGCGTGGACTTCGCCGCAAGACTGCCCGATGCGATCATGATGTTCGCTGTAGAAGAATCAACTGTGGACGTCACTATTCAGTTGGCTGGAGCGGATTTCGACATCATGCCGCAATCGGTAGTTCTGCGTGTCCCTCGCCGTGGACCGTCCTCGAACCGAGTGGGCTTTGCGATCATTCCAAAGAAGGCCGGGCGCTGCACTCTCACGGCGACGGTGCACAAGGCCGGCAACTATTTGCTTGAGATGGAGATCAGCTATTCGGTGGGAGAGATCGGGGCAGAGCCTGCGACCAGCGAGGTCTATGGACGCGCGCTGACCGCCGGCTCCCATCTGAAGCCGCGCGAACTCGGACTCGGCTTCAAGCCCGTCCTCAACGGCTACGAGTGCACGATTCGCGGAGTGGGCTTCAGTAGCGTCATTCTCCCCATCACGGAAGCGGAGCTCGGCGATATCGTCGCACGCGCCCGCAAGGCCATGATGGATGTCGTGACGTTCACCGACGCAGCGAACAAGAAGGTGTTCCAGACGATGATCACCATCGAAGACGGTGCGCGCGACGCGGCGCTCCGAACGCTCGCGTTCGCAGGCGCGGAGATGTTTCAGCGCCTGTTTTACGGACCGTTGGCCGGTCAGGACGTCAATGACGTCGGTGATGCGATTCGCGCGCGTGCGACCAAGCCGGGTCAGGTGCTCAACATCCAGATTCTCGCGGAGCGATTCCCGATTCCGTGGGGGATGCTGTACGTGGGAGAGACCGGCGGCGGTGCGGCGCTGGATTGGAACAACTTCCTCGGCATCGCACACATCATCGAACAGCTGCCGCGGCAGGTGAACCTGCTGGTGGACGACGCGGCGATCACGAGCAACGCGCCGTCGCTCTCGGTGAGTGTGAATGTGAACGAGACGATCGACACGCAGATGAAGTTGGATGTCGTGGCGTCGCAGGTGACGTACTGGGCCAATCGAGGAGCGATGTCGAATGGCACGGTGCAGGTGGCGAAGCGATCGACCAAATCCGAACTGCTCGCCGCATTGCAGGCGCAGTCCAACGATCAGCTGATGTACCTGTACTGTCACGCGATCACGGCGAGTCCAGCCGATCCTGGTGGCATCATGTCATCGTGCCTCGTGATGAGCGGGGATGAGCGGGTAACGCTCGCCGATCTGAATCGCGAGGCACCAACGAAGGTGCAGTTGCCCGGCCATCCGCTGGTGTTTCTCAATGCGTGCGAGTCAGCGGAGCTCACGCCCGCGTTCTACGATGGCTTCGTGCCGTACTTTCTGAAGAAGGGCGCACGCGGGGTCGTTGGAACCGAGTGCAAGACGCCGGCCCTCTTTGCCACGGCATGGGCGATGCAGTTCTTCCCGCGCTTCCTGGGCGGCGAGGCACTCGGACCGCTCTGTCGTGACCTGCGGCGCGAGTTCTGTTTCAAGCACGGCAACCCGCTTGGCTTGCTCTACACGGTGTATTGCGACGGTGACACGCAAGTGCAGCCCGGTCTCCCTTCCTGAGGATTATTCTCATGCCTGTGCGCACGATTCCCGGATCCGATGTGCAGTACCATCTCATCAACTTCGACGCGGATGGCGTTGAGCGTGCGGCCAGCGATGGCACGATGCTCAGTGAGCTCGTGCGCAAACGCGTGGCCGATCCAGCGGACGGCATCACCGATGTCTTCTTCTGCAGCCATGGTTGGCAGGGCGACGTACCAGCGGCGATCGAACAGTATGACAAATGGGTGGCGGCGATGGCCCAGTCGCCGGACAGCACGCTCATTCGCGCCAGGCAACCCGGATTCAAGTCGATCGTCGTTGGCGTGCATTGGCCCAGTCTCCCCTTCGGCGACGAGAATATCCCGGGAACTGGCGGTGTATTGGGCGCGGACGATGGCACCAACATCGAAGCGCAGATCGATGCGTATGCGGCGAGCATCGCGAACACGCAGACGGCACGCGATGCGATTCGTACAATCCTCATCGCGGCCGAACAGGACGATGGCGAGCGCGATGAGCTGCCCGATCATGTACGCAATGCATACGAGACACTGGCGCGTGAAGCATCACTGCCGAGTGGTGGCGACAACCCGGGCGCGGCGCCAGGCGAAGAGCAGGGCGCATGGAATGCGGACGCGGTGTACGAAGAAGCGCGTGCGTCGGCAGTCAGCGAGGCTGACGGGGGCGAGGCGGCACCAGGGCTGCTCAGTGGCGGCCTGCTCGGCAAGTTGAAGGGACTCGTGGTCGCGCCGCTGCAGCAGATGTCGTTCTGGAAGATGAAGGATCGGGCGCGTGCGATCGGCGAAGGCGGTGCGCACGCGCTGTTGATCGCATTGCAGAACGCGGCGCCGGCGAGCACGCGGTTTCATCTGATGGGGCACAGCTTCGGCTGCATTGTGATGTCAGCGACCGTCGCTGGCGCGCCCGGCGGCATACCGTTGCCGAGGCCTGTCGATTCGCTCTTTCTGGTGCAGGGCGCGGTGTCGCTGTGGTCGTACTCGCCGGATCTGCCAATCGCGCCGGGAAAGGTCGGCTACTTCAATCGCATCCTGCAGCAGCAGCTTGTGCGCGGTCCGATCGTGACGACGCATTCAACGTTCGATAGGGCTGTCGGTCGACTGTATCCTGCGGCGGTGCGCGTGAAGTCGCAGTTCCTGCTGGGCGACGCGTATCCGAAGTACGGTGGCATCGGATCGTTTGGTATTCAGGGGGTCGGAGCAGGCGGCACGAACATGACGATGCAATCGGCGGAGCACGAGTACGCCTTCGAGCCCGGGCACGTCTACAATCTCGAGTCGAGCGGCGTGATCAAGAACGGCGGTGGCTTCTCCGGCGCGCACAGTGACATCGCACATCCCGAAGTTGCGCATGCGATGTGGCAGGCCGTGATGCGCAGCACACCCTGATGTGCGTCGCCATCGACAGCGTTCGCATCGAACCCGCGTTGAGATAGGGAGCCTGTAATGAGTCACACCGGAACACTGCCGACGCCGCTTCTCGTCACCGTGACGAATGCGAATCTCAAGTTCGTGCGATACCCGATGATCCTCGGTCACTATCGGGGTATGAAGCTGACCGGCACTGAAGACGCGATGGACAAGCTCATCGGAGGAACGATGAGCACGGCGCTGCGCGTCGGGTTGTATCCGGACCAGCCGGGGTCGCAGCAGATCTTCGTCAACACGCACGCGAATCACGACAATCCAATGCAGCCACCGCGTCCCGACGCGGTGATCGTGGTTGGATTGGGCGAGGAGGGCAAGCTGCGCGCCTCGGCGCTGGCGGCGAGTGTGCGGCAGGGGGTGATGGCGTGGGCGCAGCGACTGGCTGATCGCGATGCGCGTGACAAGACACCGTTCGAACTGGCCGCCTCGCTCATCGGCAGCAGCGGATCGGGCAATCCCGCGGGGCAGGCGGCGCGTCTTGTGGCGCAAGGTGTGCGCGAAGCGAATGTGCGACTGACCGACGCGGGCTGGCCGACGGTGCAGCATCTGCATCTGGTGGAGCTGTTTCTCGATCGTGCGACTGAAGGGTGGCGTTCATTGCAGATTCTCGCCACGGCATCGCCGGGCGAGTTCACGATCACGCCGTTTCTGCAGGTAGGATTGGGAGGACTGCAGCGTCCGCTTGATCCAAGCTATCGCGGCTCGGAGTATGACCTGATCACAGCGGTGACGCAGCAGGATACGAAAGGTGATGCGATGATCGCGTACACCGTGGACACGCGACGTGCGCGCACGGAGGTCCGCGCGCAGGCAACGCAACTCAAGCTGCTGCGCGAGCTCACGTGCACGGCTACAGACGATGAGAGCACCGACAAGCAGATCGGAAAGTCGCTCTTCCGGTTGCTGGTGCCGCTCGAGATGCAGCCGTTTCTTGGCGGATCGGATGCGATGCTGCTGGAGCTTGACCGCGGCACGGCCGGCATTCCGTGGGAGCTGCTGGACACCTCGATGACGGCGGAAAAGAGTTCATCACCACCGTGGGCGATTCGTACGAAGTTGCTGCGCAAGCTGCGCACGGTGGAGTTTCGCGGACACGTGCAGGACGCGAACGCAGATGCCCACGTGCTGGTGATTGGTGAGCCCAAGTGCGACAACCCGGCGTTTCCGCGATTGCCGGCCGCGCGTGAGGAAGCACGCTGTATTGCCGATCTCTTCAAATCGCACGCGGCATTGGAGACAGGCAGTCTCAAGGAGTTGATCTGCGGATCGGGGTCACGCGATGTGGGCGCTGACGCGCGTACCGTGATCAACTCGCTGCTCGAGCGCGACTGGCGGATCATTCACATCGCCGGGCACGGCGAAGCACCGGACGTCGTTCCGGACGGTGCGAACGCGGCGACGGTGCTGCACGCGCCAACGGATCCGCGAGGGGTCGTCCTGTCCAACGGCGTGTACCTGGGGCCGCGCGAAATCGCGACGATGGCGGTGGTACCGGAGCTGGTGTTCGTCAATTGCTGTTACAGCGCCGTCGGCTCTTCGGATCAAATTCTCGATGATGAAGCACGCTCGCGCGGAGATCGCGCGCGTTTTGCCGCAGGTGTCGCGGAGGAGCTCATTCGCATTGGTGTGCGATGCGTCATCGCGACGGGGTGGGCGGTGGAAGACGACCCGGCGATGATGTTCGCGAAAACATTCTACAGTCAGCTGCTGCAGGGGCGTCGGTTCATCAATGCGGTGGCCGAGGCGCGTGAAGCGGCATGGAGGATGGGCGGGAATACGTGGGCGGCATATCAGTGCTACGGTGATCCGGACTGGCGGTTTGTGCCACCGTCGGCAGAGGTACAGCAGGCCGCACGTACGAGCGAGGACAAGTATGCGGGCGTCGCGTCATGGCGTGTGCTGTTGCTGGCGCTGGAAGCGATCACGGTCGAGAGTCGTTATGCGGGGTACGACAAGGCACGCGGTCGCGACAATCTCACGGTGCTCGAGACTCGCTTCAAGCATGAGTGGGGTGATGTCGGTGCGGTCGCCGAAGCGTTCGGACTTGCATGGGCGCAGCTGGGCGATCGCGCCAAGGCCATCGAGTGGTATGGTGCGGCTGTGGCCTGCAACGATGGCACCGCGCCGATCAAGGCGGTGCAGGAGTTGGGGAACCTGCGGGCACGGGTCGCCTTCGAGCGCGCCGATCAAGTGAAAAGGTTGTCGGACGCGAGTGGCGATATCACCGATCAGGCGGCGGCGTTGACGGCGGCACGCGAGGAGATCCTGAGCGCGATCACGCTGCTCGAGCAGATCTCCGAACTGCAACCGACGATCGAGCGCGAGAGCCTGTGCGGGTCTGCATGGAAGCGTTTGGCCATGCTCGAAGCAATTGCCGGCAATCCGACCGCTGAACGTGAAGCCATTGGGCGCATGCTGCGCCGATACGCGAGTGCGGAGTCGATTGCGAGACAGTTGAAGCATGCGGACCTGTACTATCCCGCGCTCAACCGGATGGGCGCGGAGCTGATCGTGGAAGGTGCGAGCGCGCAGTGGCTGGGCTTCAACGTCGAGCATGTGGCCGAAGTACGTGACTGCCTCATTGCGAAGACGCGTGACGATCCGGATTTCTGGAGTGTCGTTGGCGTAACGGAGCTTCGACTGTACGAAGCAATGGCGCGACGGCAACTCGCGCCGGCCCTCGAAGGCATCATGGCGGAGTATGTGGCGTTGTACGAGCGCGTGAGCGCGACGTGGATGTGGTCGTCGGTGTACGACCAGGTGAGATGGGTGGTGCCGAAGTACATGAACCGCGTGGACGACGAGGAGGACAAGGCTGCGTTGAGCCTGCTCGATCGGCTGGCGTTGCTCGCCGGCGCGCGCTGAGTTCGAGGCGATTGCGTGGGAGCGATCATGAAGCTCGACATCCGTACCATGTATTTCGTGATCGCCATCGTGAGCGTCACGAATGCGCTGGCCATGTTGATTGGGTGGCGTACGTACGTGCGTCGGTCCGAGATGACATGGTGGCTGCTGTCTGCCGTGACGCTCATGCTCGGCATCATCCTGCTGTCGCTGCGCGGACTCGTGCCTGCAGTGATTCCGGTGATCGGCGGCAATGCCAGCGTCATGCTCAGCATGGCCGCGCTATATGTCGGATGCCGGCTGGCTGTCGATTTGAAGCCGGAGGCGCGGCAGACCGCGATGGCGGTCGCCTCGCTCGCGGCATTGCAGCTCCTCTTCTATTTCGGCGTAGAGTTATACCGGGCGCGAACGTTCGTGATGTCGCTGGCCACCATCGGCTTCCCGCTCGCATCGGCACTCGTGCTCTGGCGGTCGGCGAGAAAGCGGACATCGCGCGCGATCCAGCTCGCGTCCGTGTTGCTCACGATGATCACGCTGGTGCAGCTGATTCGCTTCGCGTTGGCCATGCGCACGGTGGGGCAAACGAATGCGCTCGGCACGGACGTCGGCCCTACCATCAGCTTCACGATCGCGCTGATGCTCTGGCTGTTGCTCTCTTTCGTGTTGCTGATCATCACGGGCGATCGCCTGCAGGAGGAAGCGATCGCCGCGAAGCAGCAGTTGGACCGCGCGACGCAGGCAGGACTCGAAGCGCTGCGTGAGAGCGAGGATCGATTCACGCTCGCTGTGGAAGGATCGAGCACCGGCATCTGGGACTGGAACATCAGAAGCAACTCATTCTTCATCTCTGCGGTGGGCAGGCGGTTGCTTGGCTATGCCGAGGATGAAGGTGAGGCGAGCTACGACGACTGGATTGCGCGCGTGCACCCCGATGATCTGCCGAACGCACTGCTGACCGTTCGTGAGTATCTGCGTGGCGGCGACGATAACTTCGTACTGGAGCATCGTCTGCGCCACAAGGCTGGTTCCTTTCGCTGGGTGTTGTCGCGCGGGGCGTCGCGACGTGATGCCGATGGCAAGGTGTATCGGATAGCGGGATCCACCGAGGACGTCACGGAGCGTCGTCATGCGGAGGAGGCACAGGCGTTCTTCGCGCGCCATGCGCACAATGCGAGTGATCAGGAGTTCTTCGTCGGACTTGCTCGATTTCTGGCCGACACGGTGCAGGCCGACGCCGTCTTCATCGATCGCTTGTCGTCGGACGGATTGACCGCGTACGGTGAGGCGGCATGCGTGGACGGCCGCGCGGTGTCGTGTCAGGTAGTGGGAGTCCAGGAGTCTGCGCTTGGCGCGTACCACGATGATGGTGTGCGAACGCTGGTCGCTGGTGCGTGGGAGCGGTTTCCGCAGGACGAACGACTCCAGCAGCTGCGCGCGGAGAGTTATGTCGGGATCACACTGACCAACGCCAAGGGGCAGCCAATTGGGGTGATTTCTGTGATCGGGCGAAGTGCGCTGCGCGTACCGAAGGTGACCGAGTCGTTGCTGACGGTGTGTGCGCTGCCGGCCGCCGGTGAGCTCCTTCGCAAGCAATCGGATCAGGCGCTACGTGCGCGCGAGGAGTACTCGCGTACCCTGCTCGAGAGCCTGCCGGCCGGCGTTGTGGTGCACGCGCCGGATACGTCGATTCTCGACAGCAATGCGATGGCGAGTGCGATACTCGGCTTCTCCAGCGATCAGCTGCGCGGCAAGGCGGCCAACGATCCTTTGTGGGCGTTCCTGAACGAAGATCGAACGCCGATGCGACTGGAGGAGTTTCCGGTGAATCGCGTAGGGATGACCGGGAAGCCGCTGAATGGACTGGTGGTCGGCATGCAGGTGCCAGGTCGTGCAGCGCTCACATGGGCGGTGTGCAACGCGTACCCGGTGTTGAACAGCGATGGGCAGATCCAGCAGGTCGTCGTCACGTTTGTCGACGTGACTGAACGCATCCGTTCAGAAGAGGCGCGGGATCGACTCGAGTCGCAGTTGCGGCAATCACAGAAGATGGAAGCGGTCGGTCAGCTCGCCGGCGGCATTGCGCACGATTTCAACAATCTGCTCACCGTGATCACCGGGATTGCCGATGTGGCGGCGCGCAACGTGTCGCCCGACGATCCGATTCGGCGCGATCTTTCGGACATTCAACGCGCGGGGCAGCGCGCCGCGGTGCTGACGCGACAGTTGCTCGCCTTCGGCCGCAAGCAGACGATCGCACCAGAGGTGCTGAACATGCGCGCGCTCCTCGACGGTATGCAGCCGCTGCTGGCGCGCGTGATTCGCGAGGATATCCGTCTCGTGATGTCCCCGGGCAACTCGGATGCATCAGTACTCGCTGATCCGGGTCAGATCGAGCAGATCCTGCTCAATCTTACACTCAATGCGCGTGATGCGATGCCGAACGGCGGCATGCTGTCGTTCGAGTTGGCGACCGTGAACGTCAACGCGGTGTTCGCGCACACGCACCCCGGGATGCGACCGGGTCCGCACCTGCGCGTGAACGTGCGCGATACGGGAACGGGGATGGATGAGGCCACGCGCGCGCGCGTCTTCGAGCCGTTCTATACCACGAAAGCGCCTGGTCAGGGCACTGGTCTCGGACTGGCGACGGTATACGGCATCGTCACGCAGAGTCATGGCGCCATCGAAGTGAGCACAATGCTTGGGGCGGGCTCCACATTTTCCGTGTACCTGCCGCTGGTTGGACAGCACTCGGCGGACGAGTTGGCGACAACGCATGCGACCACGCCGCTTCATGTTGCTGCGCACCACGCGTCCGAATCGGTTGCCGCGCGAAACGAGGCTCATGGCAGCATCCTCGTGGTGGAGGACGAGGTCGCGATTCGGCGTCTGGCCCAGCGCATTCTCGAACATGAGGGCTACGCTGTGCTCACGGCGTGCGATGGTGTGGACGCGCTGCGGGTGTTGGCCGAGCATGGCGCGGGGGTGGATCTGCTACTGACCGACGTGATCATGCCGAACATGGGCGGTCCGGAGCTGGCCGCACGAATTGCTGAACTGTATCCGGCCACCAAGGTGCTCTACGCCTCCGGCTATGCCGGCGATGCTGATCTGCGACTCCACGCGATCGGTGCATCCAGTAACTTTCTTGGCAAGCCGTATCAGGTAGTCGAGCTGACGCAGAAGGTCCGCGAGATCATGAGCAGGAGTCGAACATGAGCGCGCGGTTGAGCGAATGCTTGCCCTGCGACCAGACGTAGTGTGAGGCGCATGAACGCATGATGCACGAGCCGATCGATCGACGACGCTTTCTGCAACGACTCGGAGTCGCGGCCGGCGCCGTTGTGCTGCCGACGCATGGCAACGAGTTCGTGTTCGCACGTCTGCGGTATGACTCGGGCGACTGGGACTACAATCCCAAGGTG
>CAYWCJ010000021.1:24893-26265 GCA_964456595.1 uncultured Gemmatimonas sp.
ACGTCCTCGATTCAGTGGTGCAGTACACGGGCATTCCGGTGCAGCAGCAGGAGGTTGTCATCACTGCCGATTCGCCGGAGCTGCTGTCATTCCCGTTCGTCTTCATGACGGGGCACAAATTGGTGCGCTTCAGCGAGAAGGAACGGAAGGGGCTCGTGCGCTTCGTCGAGCACGGTGGGTTGCTGTTTTCGGACGACTGCAATCACGACGTGAACGGATTGTACGCGAAGTCATTCGAAGCGGAGATGCAGCGAACGTTCGGCGGGAAGGACGCGTTGCCGAAACTACCGAATTCGCACGCCATCTTCCGATCCTTCTTCGCGTTCGACGGCCCACCGCAAACGAGCCACGAGCTCAACGGCTGGGGCGACGACCTCGTCCATAACTATCTGCGAGGAGTCGAGCGCAATGGACGACTCGGGGTCGTGTACGCGAACCAGGACTACGGCTGCGAGTGGGACTACAGCTGGAAGAACAAGCGATTCCGGAGCAAGGACAATACGAAGTTCGTGGTGAATCTGGTGGTTTACGCGATGACGTGAGACAACCGCCAGGTTTCCAGCGGTGGGTTGAAGTTCTGGGCTTCGAGAGAACGGCGGCGTTGCGCAGTGGTATCGCGCGACGCCGCCGTTTTCTCATAGCTCACAACCTTTAGTCAAAGCTCGAAGCCTGGTGGTTGCAGGTACCCGTGATTGGTCCGGTGCAGACGCGAGGCTCAGTCGAACGCCGCCCCCACCATCATCTTCCGAATGAGCAGCCACGGCGAACCATGCGAAATCGAGTTCGTCTGCGTCGGCTGTCCCTTCGCGTCACCGCCGGTGCCATGCTTCTGGTACTCGTTCGGCCCCGTGATGCCGTCCAGGTTGCCCCAGAAGTCGGTGGTGATGGCGTTGTACGTCACGTCGGTGCACTGACGCGTGATCTTGCCGTTCTTGATCTCCCAGAACATGTGGCCGCCGAACTGGCCGTTGTAACGTTGCTGGTCGATCGAGTAGCTGCCGCGACCGTCGATCATCACGCCGTCTTTCACGTCGGCGATCAGTTCGTCACGCGTCGGCGAGTTGGCGGGACCCGGCTCCACGTGCACGTTCGGCATGCGCAGGAACGGATAGTCGCGCCACGAATTGCCGAAGGTGCAGCCACGCGAGAAATCTTCGCCCACGAGATGCGCCGTTTCGCGATTGGTCTGCAACCCAACGAGCACGCCGTCGCGAATGAGTGGCCACTTCATCGACTTCACGCCGTCGTCATCGTAGCCCGTGGAGCCGATACCGTCATCGGTCTTGTCGCAGGTGACGTTCATGAGCTTCGAACCGTACTTCAACTTGCCCAGGTCCGAGAGCTTCACGAAGCTCGTGCCGGCGTAATTGGC
>CAYWCJ010000022.1:0-26063 GCA_964456595.1 uncultured Gemmatimonas sp.
GGTGAGAATGTCCTCGATCAGGGCGCCGAGGTGCCGACCGACGATGCGGAGTTGCACGATGACATCGCGTTGGGGCGCGGAGAGCGGACCGAGAATCTCGTCTTCCAGCAACTCGCCGTACCCTTCGAGCGCGGTCAGCGGCGTGCGGAGTTCGTGCGACAACGTGGCCAGCAGACTGGTCTTGGCCGCGTCTGCCGACTGGGCGTCCTCGAGCAGGCGGGCCTTCCAGAGCGCCAGCGAGGCCAGGTCGGCGACGGTTCCCAGCCGCTCCTCGTCGAGCTCATCAAAAGGCGCCTGGCCCAGGTCTCTGAATACCGAGAGCACACCCAGAAGCTGATCCTGGGCAACGAGCGGCAGGACGAGGATCGGACCGAGCCCCAACCGTGGCAGCAGCTCCGCGAAGAATGGAGAGCTTTCGTGAGCCGAGCCGACGGAGATGGTCCGTTTTTCGAGCGCTACGCGAGCGGCGATCGTACCGGCCAGGGGAAAGCGGATCCCGGACATCTCCAGTTTGTGACGACCCGAGACCGCGATAAATACGCCAGTATCGGCACTTATTTCGGACACCGAGGCGCCACTTGCCCGTCCACGAGCAGTGGCTGCTTCGCACAGCGTCTCCAGCACCTGGTTGGAGTTGGTTCCGGCGGCGAGTGCGCGAGCTACCGATCGCAGGGTGCCGAGCACGGCGGTGCGGTCGAGGTCGGGAACGGGAGGTTGGTCGGGCGGGGGCATACCCGTACTCTCGCCTGACGTTCGTCAATTGGCGAGCGCGGAGGACGTGGAGAGCGGGCGCGAAGGCACGTCGCCCGCCCCCGTTTTCGGCATCGGTTCCTCAGCGGGCACCGCGCGCCGGCAACGGCACTGCGCGCGCGCCACCTGGCCACACATTGCCAGCCAGCAAGGCGCCGAAGAGTTCCGGCACCTCTTTCTGCAACATGCCGTTCAGCCGCGTGATCGCCGATGTCATGTCGTCGAACGCCCAGCCCATCGAGCGTGATTGCGCGGCGGTCGGTGCACCGGTGTAACCCGCGATCGACTCGAGCACGCGCCCTGCCGACCGCGCTCCCGCAGCGACGGCGCGATCGACGGCGCCGAGACTGTCCGCGACACTGTTCACCCGTGTGCGCATCGCGGCCGGGAGCGCCTGCGAGCCGGTTCGTGCGCGGACCGCGGTCAACTGCTCCAGGATCGGCTTCACCGTCTCCTGAGCGGTCTTGGCGCTCCGCTGCATCGCGTACAGCTGTGCAATCGCCGCGGCACGGGTTGCGCGATCCGCATCGGACACTGGTATGGCGGGATCGCCCTGCACGTCGAACGAGGTCTGCAACGCGCCGCGCCCTTCGACGGTGATCGTTGCGGTATAGCGCCCCGGAGACACGGGAGGACCGGTGGGCACGGGACGAAAGACGGGGTTGTACACGACCTTCGGATCGAACTCCTCCGTGGGCTCGTGGCGCAGGTCCCAATAGACGCGGTTCATGCCAGGACGCGTCGTCCCTGCATACGTGCGAACCACCTCGCCGCCGGCATCCTTCACCTGCACCTGCACGCTCCCGGCTGGCGCGGCCAGCCAGTATGCGATTGGAGCGCCGTACGCGGCGTTCGGGGCCTCGAAGTGACCCGCCCAGAACCACCCGTTGAAATGATGCGTGTTGAACACGCGTGCCGTCTTCCCGGGCAGCACGCGATCTGCCGTCACCGTGCCCGCAGCAGCCATCGCCTCCAGCGGACCAAGATCGTCGAGGATCCAGAAGGCACGTCCGAACGTGGCCACGACCAGATCGTTCTCGCGCGGATGCACCAGCAACGACGTCACCGGCACGGTTGGCAGATTCGTGTTCAGCGAAATCCACGACTCGCCCGCATCGATGGAGGTGTGCACGCCCTTCTCGTGACCGACGAAGAGCAAGTTCGCCACACGCGGATGCTCCTGGATGGTGTACACCGAAGCTTCCGGCAGTCCGGAGATGATGCGGCGCCAACTCTGCCCGTAGTCGTTGCTCACGTAGACGTACGGCGTGTAGTCGTCACTGCGGTGCATGTCGAACGTGGCATACACTCGGCTCGCCACATGGCGGGAGGGCGTCACGCGACTCGCATACGCCAGCTTGGGCAGTCCCGGAATTTTCGACGTCACATTCGTCCAGCTGCCGCCGCCGTCGCGCGTCACCTGAATCTGGCCGTCGTCGCTGCCGGTGTAGAGCAACTCCTTGTCCATCATCGACTCGCCGATGGTCGTGAGTGTGCTGTATACCGATACGCCATCGTGTCGCGACAGCGCACGCGGCCCCACCCGCGCCCCGAAGATCTGCAAGGTGTCTCGGTCGACGGCGAGTGTCAGATCGGGACTGATGGCGGTCCAGGTCAGGCCACGATCGCGCGAGCGGAACAGCTTGTTCATGCCCACGAAGATCGTCTGATTGTCGAAGTGCGAGATGTGGAACGGTGAGCTCCAGTTGCCGCGCAACCGCACCTTCGGATCGTCGCTGACGGGCTGGATCTCCTGCGTTTCACCGGTCGTGTAGTTGAAGCGCTTGATGCTCGCGCCGCCCTGCTCCACGTATACCGTGGCCGGATCCTTCTGGTCGATGCGCACATAGTAGCCGTCGCCGCCGCCCACCAGATACGCATCGCGCCGAGACAACCCTTTCATGTCCTTCACACTGCTTGGCGTGCACCAATCGCCGTTGTCCTGCAACCCGCCGCAAACGTGATACGGGTCGCGCAGGTCGGTGTCGACCTCGTAGAACTGGCCGAGTGGCAGGTTGTCGATAAAACGCCAGCTTCCTCCCTTGTTGTACGAGAGATAGATGCCGCCGTCGTTGCCGATGATGAGATTGTTCGAGTTGTCCGGATCGATCCACATCGCATGCTGATCCGGATGCACGCCTTGCCCGCCGTACCCGGGATCGAAAAACGTCCGCCCGCCATCGTGCGACGTCATGATGCTCGTGCCGCCGTAGTAAATGCGCTGCGGATCGTTGGGGTCGATGCGGATCAGACTGAAGTACATCGGTCGCACGTTCACCGTGCTCACCTGCTGCCACGTGTCACCGCGATCACTGCTGCGATAAATGCCGCTCCTGCGTGCGGCGGGAATCCCTCCGGCCACCATCTCCGGTCCTGCAGCGCCCCCCGCATCGGCCTCCACCACCGCGTACACGATGCGCCCGTCGCGACGGTAGATGTCGAGGCCGATGCGGCCCAGATCACCTTGCGGCAGTCCACCTGCCAGCTTGCTCCAACTGCGGCCGCCGTTGGTGGTGCGATACAATCCGCTGCCGCTGCCACCGCCATTCATGCCCCACGCCGTGCGCTGACGCTGATACATCGCCGCAAACATCGTCTGCGGGTCCTGCGGGTCCATGACGAGATCCACCGCGCCGGTGAAATCGTTCACGAACAGCACCTTCTCCCACGTCGTTCCGCCGTCCGTTGTGCGGAACACGCCACGCTCGGCGTTCGAGCCCCAGAGATGCCCCAGTGCGGCGACGTACACGATGTCGGGGTTCGTCGGGTGAATGAGAATACGCCCGACATGACGCGATTCCTTGAGACCCACGAAGCTCCACGTCTTCCCCGCATCCAGCGACTTGTAGACACCGTCGCCCCACGACGAACTCTGTCGGTTGTTCGCTTCGCCCGTGCCCACCCAGACGATGTTCGGATTGGATGGCGCAACGGTCACATCGCCGATCGAGCTCATGCCACCCGACGCGTCGAAGATCGGATCCCACGTCGAGCCCCAGTCGATGCTCTTCCACACGCCGCCGATAGAAGCGCCGACGTACAGCGCATCCGGTGCGCCAGGTGAACGCGCGACGTCCACATCGGCGATGCGGCCACTCATCGTCGCCGGGCCGATACCTCGCCAGGTGAGCCCTTGCAGCATCGCGGCGTCGAGCGAGGTTCGTGCGGACGCTACAGGTGCTCGCGCTGTGCGTTGCGCAGCCAATGGTGCTGTCCACAGCAGACTGGACAACACGACGAAGCTTCTGAACAGGACAGGTGGCCGATGCAGGTGCATGACGCAATCTCCGCGAATGAGCCGAAAGTCAATCAGCGTACGTCGTCGTTGGCGCGACGCTTGGGTAGTTGCTCCGGATGGTCAATCAGCCAATAGCCGAACCACGAACGGATGCGTTCAAGTCGGTCCACCAGCAGCCATGGCTCACCGTTGCGCGATACGCCGTGCGACGAGCGCGGATAGCGCACGAATTCCGTCGGCACGCCGAGCTTCTTGAGCGCCATGTACCACTGCTCTCCTTCCCCCATCGGCGTGCGCCAGTCCTCCTCACCTTCGATGATGAGCGTCGGCGCCGTGACTTTCGCCACGTGCGTGAGCGGCGACAGTTTCGTGTAGCGCTCGGGTTGCTCCCACGGAAAGCCGTAGAACTCGAACTCGGTCATGTTCGGGATGTCCGACATCCCCCACCAGCTGTACCAGTTCGCGATGCCGCGACTGCTCACCGCCGCAGCGAAGCGATTGGTGGTTGCGGTCAGCCAGTTCGTGCTCACGCCACCATAGCTGCCACCCGAGACACCCAGCCGGTTCACGTCGATATCCGGGTACTTCCGGCGCACCGCTTCGACGCCGGTCAGGAAATCCTCGGAGTCCATCACGTGCCAGTTGCCACGCGTCGCATATTCGAACGAGTTGCCGTAGTTGGACGAGCCGCGCGGGTTCGAGTAGAGCACGAAGAACCCGGACGCCGACAGCAGGTGAAACGTCTGGAAGAAGGTCTGTCCGTACGCGCCGTGCGGTCCGCCGTGGATCTTGAGCACCATGGGGTACAAACGACCGGGCTGATAGCCCACCGGCTTCACCACCCAGCCTTCGATCTCGGTGCCATCGGCCACCTTCCACGTGATGCGCTCGGTCGGCTCGATGCGCACGGTGGCCAGCCAGTCGTCGTTGAGATGCGAGACACGCGACTCGCGACTGCCATCGCCGCGCGACACGAACACTTCGGCCGGGAGATCAGCCGTGGTCGCGGTGTATGCCATCAGTGCGCCGCTCGCGGAATAGCTCACCGCATGGAGCTGACGCTCGCCCTGCGTGACCTGCCGGACCGCACCACCGGCCGCTGGCACCTCGAAGACATGAACATTGCCGCCGATGCCCGCATCGAAGCGGATCGACTTGCCGTCGGCGGTCCACTCGGGTGGACCCGGATTGAGCGACCACGACGGCGTCAGGTTACGCGGCGCGCCCTGAAACGCGCCGTCTACGCCAATGGCCACGACCATCACATCCAGCTCCGCGCCCGTCTCCGGCAATTGCAGAAACGACAGCCATTTGCCGTCCGGAGAAACGGCTGGCGCATACTCCGACCCGGGATTGTTGGTCAGCCGCATCGGCGTTCCACCGTTACGCGACACCGCGTAGATGTCGCGCGTCTGCTTCACCGAGGGAATGTCCCACAGTGAATCGCCGCTGGTGAAGAGCACGCGTCCGTCGGGCGACCAGACGGGATCGCCGGCGTCGAAGGAAAATTTCGTGAGCGTCGTGGGCGTGCCACCGCTCGCCGGTACGACATACATCTGCTTGTGCGGTACCGTCGAGGGATCCGGCACCAGCTCCAACGTCCCATCTGCCTTGTAATGGAACGCGGTAATCACACGCCCATCCATGCGCTCGGCGTTCAGCGTGTTCGTTCGCGCGCTGGGTGAGATCCACCCCACGCGTGCCTTCGCACCCTTGGCGTCCGGATCGGCTGGCTGCATGTACGTGTAGGCGATGTACTTGCCGTCGGCCGACCAGATCGGCGTGCCACGTACGTCAGCGCGACGCGTGCGCACACCGGTCGCGGTCGCAAACATCACCGCCGAGGTCGTGCGTCCTTCGCGCGACACGAATCCCAGGGTGCTGCCATCGGGTGACCAGGACGGCAGTGAGCTCTCGGTCGTGGAATCGGACACGCGCGTGGGTGCCCCGGATGGCGCACCACCAACGAGCGACGCCATCCACACTTCCCGATGGCGCTTGTTCGCCTCCTCCACCACGCGGGTGACGGTGTACGCTACTCGCCGGCCATCCGGCGAGAGTGCCACCTCGCCGACATCGACCATGCGATAGTAGTCGGCGGCGGTGACACCGCGCGGTTGCTGTGCGAATGCGCCGGTGGCGGGGAGCACCAGCAGTGCGATCAGGCGCCTGCAGTAACGCGGCGAATGATGACGCATATCATGACGCGAATCATGACGCGAGTCGTGACCCGGGTGGTGCGTCGATCTCTGCATCGGTTCCGTCCCTCAGGCAAGTCGGTGGAACGAGCCAAGCGCGCGGGGGGTCGCCCGTGGGGGCGACGGAGCAGCGTCGTCTTAGCGCAGGTTGGGGTTGTTGGTGCGCTCCTGAATGGGCAGCGGCCAGCACCGTCCGTTACCGTAGGGTGGCACGTTCGGCTTCCGGTACGTGGTGCCGGCCGGCACAAGGAACGGCAACTGCGTCGGGTAGCGCCGGTAGTCACCCATGCGCTTCCCCTCGACATAGAAGTCGAGCGTCTTCTGCCGCAGGAACTCGACGAGCACACTCGCGTCATCGGTGGCACCCGTGTACGCCGGCTGTGCATTCGCGCTTCGCCGCGCACCGACCAGCGCCAGCATCGCCGTGGTGCCCTGCGCTTCTGCCGCGACGTAGTCGGCCTCGAGCTTCGACGCGAGACGGATCGGCGCCGCGTAGCTGTTGAACTTGTTGATGGACCACATGTCCGTCACACCATCCATCGGTCGCAGACGGTTTACCGATGGTGACGTGGTTTGTACGCGCGGATCGGTGAGGTTCTGGAACGGCGGTGCCACGGCCGCGTTGCCGATGTTGAAGAACTGATGCCAGATGAGGTTGCCGAGTCGCGTGATGTTGGTGAGATCGTTGATGTAGACCAGGTCGAAGCGGAAGTTCGCCGAAACTGCTTGTGCATCGGCAAGCGCCAGCGGCTTGCGCCCTGCCGCGAGATGGGCGCGCGCCCGACCAACCAGTGCGAGATCCTTCATCGACGCGCCAGACGCGCCAAGCGCCGTGCCGATGACAACCGCCTTCGTGAAGTTTGCCGCGGCGGAATCCAGCAGGTTCGTGGTGGTGAGCTCGGGTCCGCCGTCCACCGTCGCCGAACAGAAGTACTCGGCAAAGCTGAGGAACGCATACCCCGACACGTTCCACGCACGCGCCGCATTCACACTGGACGCGCCCGGGGTCCCATCGAGTGAACTGAGCACCTTGGTGGCCAGCACACGGGCGCGCGACATCGAGGCGAAGTAGCCGTTGGTGGCTGTCTCGTCGACCTGACGTACCGACATGAGATTACCGCCCGAGTTCACATCGGCGCTGTACAGCTCTCCGGTGAAAATTCCACCGAAGACCGCGTAGGTCCCGTAGGAGCTCGCGAGGTCCTGCAGCGCCGATACGGAGAGCGTGGTTGCGTCGGCCAGCGGATCGACATCCTCCGCCGACACCACGTTCGGATACTCGACCTCGAGAAAGTTGCCGCACGCGGACAACGCGAGCAGTCCCGCGATGCCTGCACCGATCCGCCGAAGAGTCTTTCGAGTCGTCATGGGAGTCGTCTCAGTAGTCGAGGGAAAGCCGCAGGTAGAAGCGGCGCGTGGGCGGCATGTTGAAGAACTCCGTTGTCGCGAACTGGTCGCCCGGTCCCGCGTTGTCGGAGATCGTTTCCGGATCGTTCCCGGTGTAGTTCGTCCAGAGGCCGAGATTGCGGCCGCCGAAGGTGACCGTCGCGCGCGAGGTGCGCATGCGTCGCGCCACGGTCGACGGCACGGTGTACGTCAAGGCGAGTTCACGGAATCGCACGAAATCTGCAGAGGAGAAGAACGGATCCTCCACGAGCGCGGGCGCCACCGCGGCACCCTTGGAGTCCACGTAGGGGCCGAGCAACGGCAGGCGCTGCTCTGCGGTGAGCGCACTCGGATCCACCGCATCCCGGGTGCGGACGACTGAACGTGTGCGATACTGCCAGGTCTCGTCCTTTCCTGTGGCGCCGAACTTCCCGTCCACCTGGGCCGTGATTCGCCAGCTGCCGAGCAGGGTGAGGTTGGCGAAAACAGCAGCCTCGCGCCTGGGAAAGATCGTTCCCTTGTATTGCAGCGTGTCCGACACCACGGCGACGTTGCGTGCCGCATCGACCGAGAGGATGCGGCGCGAGAAGAACGACGAGAGCGGAAAGCCTTCGGCAAACCGCGGCGATGTGCCGAAGGCAGGAATGTCGCCAAGTGACGTGAGCTCGTTGCGCAGGGTGCTCATGCTCAGGCGTACGTCGAGCGCATTGCGGCCACGATCGAACACCTGCGCGTTGATGCTCGTCTCGATGCCGCGGTTGAGCACCGAACCGATGTTGACGTAGGGGTTCTGCGCGTATCCCACCGACGTGGGGAGCTGACGCTGGAGGATCAGATCCTTGGTGGTCTTGTTGAAGTGCGTGAACTCCAGCCCGATCCGATCGCCGAAGAGCCCCGCTTCGAAGCCGATTTCATATTCACTGCCGCGTTCTGGACGCAGATCGGGATTGCCGGGGTTCAGCAGATCGAGTCCCGGAATGCTCGCGCCGGTCTGTGCCGCGGGCGCCGGTGCCCACGTTTCCAGCGAGGTGCCGACGATGGGTGCTCTTCCCGTGACGCCGTAAGCGGCGCGCAGTCGCAGGAGATTCACGGCGCTGATGCGGTCCTTGAAGAACCCCTCTTCGGAGAGCACCCACGACGCGCCGGCTTTGGGTAGGTAGATCGTGCCCACCTTGCCGCCAAATGCGGAGTTGCGGTCGGCGCGCAATCCGGTCTGAAAGAAGACGCGGTTGCGATAGGCCAGCTGCCACTGGCTCAGATAGCCGATCGAGCGCGTCTCCTCGAACGATTCACCGCCCACCGTTTGCGCACTGGCCGAAATGACACGCGCCGAGTTGGTGGCGAGTCCGAGTCCGTTGGCGAAGAGCAGATCGGTGTTGCTCACGATCACCTGCGTGCCGAAGGCAATGTCGGACACCCAGCGTCCTTCTCCACCCAGCGTGTTGGTGACGTGTCCGAGATAGTCGATCGTGGTCAGTCGGTTGTTGATGCGCGTTTGATTGACGAGCCCTGGATTATCCGATGCGGCCCAATACCCGGAATCGTTCTTGGGCACGAGCTTCATGCGCTGTTCGCCCGAGTAATCCATTCCTGCGACGAGCCGGTGGTTGAACCATGAGGCCGGCTGATGATTGACTTCGACTTTGGGCGTGAAACGGTTGTTCTTGATCTCGTTGCGAATGGAAGCGATCTGCGGACTGAAACGACGCGCGGCGAACCATCCATTGGCTGCCTGCCCGACAGTGAGCGGCGAGCCGATCCCCGCCCCGGCGCCGTAGCCGTAGGCGCTGTGATTGTCGTCCGGCTGCCGGTTGTAGTTGTTGTAGTAGCTGAGACCGAAATTCAGCGACAGGTTGGGCTTGAGCGTCCACGTGGAATTCGTGCGCATCGTGTAGCGGCGCAGTGCACTCGAGGGCATGACGCCGGTTTCGCCCTGTCCGCCGATGGAGATGAAATTCTTGAGCGTTTCCGTACCACCCGAGCCGCTCCAGTTCACCTGCTGCAGTCGACCCGTCTGCAGGACGTTGTCGCGCATCAGGGGATTGTCCTTGATGATCGTGTTCGGGGCGAGCCCCGCGCATGCCGGCGTGCTGGCCGTGATCAGCGCCTGCGTGCACAGCCCGTAATTGTCCGGTGGCGTCCAGTTGGCGTCGATGTTGTCCAGCTGCGTCACCAGCGACTGCCGGAATGCGCCCGCCTGTCCTTGCTTGGTAATGATCTGAATGACACCCGCCGAGGCATCGGCACCATAGAGTGTGGCCGCGGCGGGGCCCTTCACCACTTCGATGCTGGCGATGTCCTCAGGGTTGAGGTCATTCAGCCGACTCACGCCCTGTCCGCCGGCGTTGGTCTTGCTGCCGCTCCCCACGCCTGGACGCGCGCTGCTCAGGATGCGCGAATCGGCGCGCACGCCATCGATGAAGACGAGCGGTTCATTGGAGAGTGAAATCGACGAGGCACCTCTGATGCGGATGCGTTGCGCGGCACCCGTCGTGGCACCTCCTTGCGTCACCGACACACCGGGGAGCGCCGATTGCAGCACCCCGGCCATGCCGCTCTTTGGCGAGAGGCGCATCATCTCTTCGGTGTTGAGCACCGCCACCTGGGCGGGCTGCGAGCGTCGCGTTTGTTGTCCCGCCGTGCCCGTGACGACGATCTCGTTCAGGTTCACCGCCGCCTGCGTCATGGCGAAATCGACTGTGAGCGTCTGCCCCGCCGTCACGGTGACCGACCTTTCCATCGTGCTGTAGCCGATCATCTGCGCGCGGATGGTGTACGTCCCGGCCGGGACCGCCGTGACCACGTACACCCCGGATGCACTGCTTCGCTCGCCACGTACACCGACCACTTCGAGTCGGGCGCCAAAGAGTGGCTGCTGTGCCGAACCGGTCACGGTGCCGCGGATGGTGCCCGCGGTCTGAGCGGCGATGGCGGTTGGCATGACGACGAGCGCGAACAGGAGAGCTGACCAGCGACCACATGTTGTGATAGTGCGTCGTCCCATGGATTCACGTCCTCGCGGCAAATGACGGCCCAGACCGGACTGCAGATCCCCATCATGTTGACCCGGAAGTCACACCGCTAGTCCCTGTCCCAAGCATCTTTCGCTCGCACGAGTCCGGCACAAGGTCGGCGAGCCCATCTATGCTGCTCTCTCGTAAAATGTTGTATAACAACGCTTTAAATTGGCTATTCCGACACAAGTCAAGTTCGCTGGAGGACGCGTCCGGCGAAAATCCGCGTCAGTTCGAATATTGTATCCAGAACACCCAGCACTGAAAGCCCCACCATTCCGGCGACCGATGCCCCGCTATTCCACGCGGTCACCGGACCGTGACCGCGCGTTCGAAGGACCGGTCGAATGCCAGGAGCGTGACGGCGCAACACGCATTCTGCGTCGGTGGGCGCGACTCGCCCGATCGCTTCAGACTACCCGGCCACCCTGGCACAGCCTCTCCGCTCCACTGACACCGAGCACGGCACCAGCGCCTACGGCACCAGCGACTTCGGCGCCGACGGCCATTCCCGGCCCAGCCCTGTCATGATCTCGGCGATCATCACGATCCCATCCCACAAATTTTGAACGCGCACGTTCTCGTTGGGCGCGTGCTGGCTGTTGTCCGCGTTCACCATCGGCACGGTAATCACCGTCGCGCCGAGTGCATCGACGAAGTGAAAGAGCGGCAGGGAACCGCCGAGTGTGGGGAGCACATACGGCTCGCGACCGTAGCTGCGCGCCATGAGCTTCCTGACGGCGGTGGCCGCCGGAAGGGCCGCGGAGACGCGAACGCTGGTGTAGCCACTATCCCAACGCACGTAGGCCAGGCGCGAGCGATCCTTGCTGCGCGCGGCCGCGTCGGGGTCGGAGACGATGGTGTAGCCAAGCGACACGATATGCGTATCGAGCAACTGTCGCAGTCGCGCGGGTTGCTGGTTGGGCACCAGCCGGAAATCGATCGAGACGCTGGCCGAGGTTGGGACCGCGTTGGTGGCACCCGCACCGACACCGCCTGCACGAATGCCACGCACATTGAGCGCGGGCATCATGATCCGCTCTCCAAGCGACGCATTGTTCGCCTCGGTGACGCCAAGTCCGAGTGAGGCGCGCACGGAATCGTCGGTGACCGAGAGTGCGCGTGCCGAGGCGCGATCGTCGGCGCTGATGGCCGGCACATCGTCGTAGAAGTTGGCGATACGCACGAGGCCATTGCGATCACGAATGGAGGCGACGAACTCCGCCACGGCGACGGCAGGGTTGGGCGCCCAGTTTCCGTAGTGACCGCTGTGCAGCGCGCGATTGGGTCCGTAGAAGGTGACATCCACGCCGGTCACGCCACGCACGCCGAGCACGATCTGCGGCGCGCCACTCACGTGCATGGGTCCGTCGAAAAAGAGCCAGGCATCGGCGCGCAGCGCGTCCTTGTGCGCACGCAGCAGCTCGCCAAGATGATCGTTGCCGGCCTCCTCTTCACCATCGAGATAGAACTTCACATTCACGGACGGTGTGAGTCGTTCGGCTTTCATCGCGTCGAGGGCCGCCAGCATCGCAATGATCGGCCCTTTGTCGTCGGAGGCCGAACGCGCGCGAATGCGCAGCTGCGGATCGATGGTATCGCCGCGTGCGGGCAGCGGCACCGCATCGCCTGCCACCCCATTGGTGTAGCGACGCAACTCGGGAGTGAATGGCGAACCATCCCACCCACCGCTGGCCACTGGCTGCCCGTCAAAGTGGGCGTACATCATGATCGTCCGAGTCGCACCCGGAGCCACGAGCTCACCCACCAGCGCCGGATTCCCGCCACTCGGCGCCGACAGCGCCTTGAGCGTCACACCCCGTTTGGCAAAGGCCGCCGTGAGAAACTCCACGTTGCGTCGGATGCCAACGCTGTCGCTGGCAACGTTGGGCAACGACAGCATGGCGAACGCATCATCGAGAATTTCGCGTTCATGCGCGCGACGCCAGCTGTCCACCGCTGGGCGCACGGAGGCGGGTGTGGCCGCCTGCGTCGGCCGTCGTTGGGCCGCGACTGGCAGCGGAGCCATGGCGGCGACCGTGAGCACGGCCGCGAGTACGGCCGTGAGTAAGGCCGTCAGTACGTGACGCATTGCGCGAGTGAGGTCGTTCCGAAGGTTCATCATGAGGAACAGAAGATGCGTTCAGCTCGTCGCGTTCGCACCTGCGCCGTTCGCTGCATCTCATCAACGACTGAGCGCCGTTCAGCCACCCGCCTTGGCCAGCAATGCGATTCGTTCCCGAGTGGAGACCACCACACCACCGGCCGGCTCGACCGTGATGGCAAACATGATCGCTTCGCCGACGGGCACGCGTGCGTTGATGGGGATCAGTACTTCACCCGATCCGGTTGGGATATCGAACACCCCGCCATCCACGGGATAGCGTTGATCACGACGCTTGTCGAAGATCCACAGCTGATACTGCCATCGCTTGCGATCATTGGGCTGCAATCCAGCCAACCGCATCACCCCTGATTGCGCGCGCGCACTCCACACCACATCACCGCTGGCCCCACGCGCCGACAGATCGGCCGTGGTTGTCCAACTGATGCGTGCGACCGCGCGGTCGTTGACCAGGAGTGAGTCACGCAACGTCTGCGCGATGAAGGCGAGTGACATGGGCTGATCGGGCGCGCCCCCTCGAATTGCTGTCGACGGTCGGGGCCAGGTGACGGCGACAATGAGCACGGCGGCCGCGGCGAACCAACCGCCCCACTGACGCCACGCCGACGACGACCCTGTGTCGGCCGCACGCACCGGTGTGGGGAGCGCGACACGCGTCGGCGCAGACGCCACCGACGCCTGCGGCGCAGCCAGCGCTGCCGCACCGCGCACCATGGCCGTTCCCGCACCAACGATTCGCTCGGCGAGCGCCGCGGGCAATGCGTCCTGCATGTGCGTGGCCTCGTCGCCCGATGCGTCTGTCGGGATGGCACTCGGCTGCGATGCATCCTGATGCATGGCAGCGGTCAACTCAGCGATCACCAGTTCCCACTCCTCGCCGTCGGTGCGCGGCGCTTCGTGCGCAGTCATGGGGCGTGCTCCTGGTGCGGCGCGTGATTCGTAGGAAGCAGCAGCGCCCGCGCCCGCAGCAATCCGCGACGAATGTGTGACTTCACCGTACCGAGTGGCAAGGCGGTCTCGCGCGCGATCTCCTCGTGCGTCTTGCCGTGCAGCAGTGACAGCTCGAGCAGATGTCGCTGCGTGTCGGGGAGACGACGCAACACTGCACGCGCACGTTCGGTACGCGACTCGCGATCGATCTCGTCGTCGCGGTCGCCTGTCGATTCATCCTCGATATCGAAACCGGCCGGGAAGGCCTCGGTGGACGGCGACCGGTCACGACGTCGTGCGCGATCGATCAGGCGACGACGTGCGATCATCGCCACCCATCCCGATTCACTCGCGCGCGCCGGATCGAATCGATCGGCCGTACGCCACAGATCAACGAAGATCTCCTGCACTGCATCCTCAGCATCGAGTGAATCCACGGACCAACGACGGGCCAGCGACCATACCAGTGCACCGTAGCGCTGCACGCACTCCCGCACTGCCGTCTCGTCGCCCGAGGCGATACGCGGCAGCAGCGGGACCAGCAATGGCGCTGCCGCGATGACGGGCGGCGGTGCCGACACCAGCGACAGATGCGCACGCGAGTTCTCGGCGCTGTTCACGCGATCGCGCTCATCCATCCGTGCAGGTGATGCGCCAGCCATACTCGCTCCATGCCAACTCCCGTCAGGCTCCACACACGCTCCTCGACTGTGTATTCGCTGTCCACGGATTCCCGGATGCAGCACCCCGGTTCGCAACGCGTGGTGGAGAATGCGATGCGAACGCGATGACAGGGCGATGTCAGGGCGATGTCAGGGCGATGTCAGGGCGATGTCAGGCCGATGTCAGGCCGATGTGCATCCAGCGGTCAGTGCCGCACGAACAGCAGGACATCCCCGCTGGATTCGAGCCCTCAACCAACAGGAAGGTTTGCATGTTCTCGCCACACCGTTCGTCCGCTGTCACGCGTCTCGATGTGCGTTCCGTCGTCCTCGCGGTAGCCGTACTCGCACTCAGCGCACCGATCGCCTCCGCACAACATGGCAGCCGCACCGGACAGACGATCCCTGCGGTAGCCAAAACCGCCGGCACCTTTACGACGCTCCTTGCCGCTGTTGATGCCGCAGGGCTCACCGAAACGCTGCTCGGGCGCGGACCGTTCACTGTCTTTGCGCCAACGGACGAGGCCTTTCGCAAGCTGCCCAGCGGTACCGTTGACGAACTGCTCAAGCCGCAGAATCGTGAGCGGCTCCGCACGATTCTCACCTATCATGTCGTCGCCGGCCGCGTGACCGCGGGTCAGGCGCGTCAGACGCGTTCGGCGCAGACCGTGGCCGGTCAGAGCGTGCGAATCAGCACCGAGGGCGAAACCCTGCGAATCAACGATGCGACGGTGCGCATCGCCGATGTACCAGCGAGCAACGGACTCATTCATGTCATCGATCGGGTGCTGATTCCGGCGGAGTCGCGAAGCAACGGCAATGATGCGAACGGGAGCGGCGGCAACGCTGCTGCGCTGATCGACCTGGCGATCGAGCGCGGCGCACCGCTGTACAACGACGGGCAGCCTGCGGCGACGGTCGCGATCTACGAAGTGGCCGCGACTGCGCTGCTCGCCGGCAACGCGGTTACAGACGACGCACAGCGCACGCTGCGCAACGCATTGCGCGACGCGACACGCGGAGGCTCGGCGCGTGAAAAGGCGCTGACGCTGCGCGCGGCGCTCGACGAGGCACGGAGGAAGCTGACGGGGAAGATGTAAGGGCTTGGTACCAGCGAACGACCCAGTCTCCAGCGATGAGTCTGAGTTGTGAGAGGGGGAGTGTCGGCCGTCTGCGTGCGGGGGGTCAGAACCCGATCTCCGCGGTCACATTCACACTCCGCGCCGGCAGCACGAAGTATCGCACCCGCCCGGACCCCGACACCGATCCACTGCCGAACTTCTGTGTGTCGCCGAGATTCGCGCCGCGCACCATCAACGTGTAACGCCCGCGTGTCACGCGCGCCGCCGCATCCAGCACATAGAAATCCGGCAGTACCCGATCAGGACTGCCGGTGTTGTCGAGGAACGCACGCGACTGGTATCGCCCTTCCAGCGAGAGCCTCACGCTCCGATTTGCTTCGAATTCGACGCGCTGCGCGGAGATAAAGCGCGGTGTCAGCAGTGGCTGCACGTTCCGTCGCACCTCCGGCGTGCCACGCGACGAGTCGGTGAACTCCTTGATGCGATTGCTGCTCCATGCGGCGTTGCCACCAAGGGTCAGACGGCGATGCGCACGCCAGCTGCCGTCCACTTCGACGCCGCGACGATAGCTGCTGCCGATATTGCGTCGCAGGATCGAGCCCGACGCAGTCGGTGCGCCGATGCGCGCGATATCGTTCGTGAAATCCATGCTGTATACATTTGCCGCGAGTTCGAACGTCGCGCGCGCGAGGGTCAGCCCCAACTCCGCGTCGCGCACCGACTCGGGCTTGACGCGGGTGAAATCGCCGTAGTCCGCTTCGTTGAAGGAGTTGAGGTCGTCGTCGCCCGCCAGCAGATCGCTGCGCGCCGGCTCGCGCGTGGTCTTGCCGTACGACGCAAACGCCGACAGCCCGCGCGCGACCTGCACCGTCACACCGGCCTTCGGATTCAGAAACGTCCAGTCGATGCTCCGCTCCGTAATCCCCGCGCGCGCATCCGGTGCATATCGAAAGCTCGCGTGGCGCGCCTGTACATCGGCAAACCACGTCGCACGCCCCACCGCGTACGACGCCTTCACGAAACCACTCGCGTCCTGCTTGTGCCCCGTGTTGTCGTACAGCGTGGTGGTCAGGTCCGGACGAAACCAGGCGCGATGCGCACGTTGGTACGTGTTGCCATTCACGCCGGCGTTCAGCTGCAGTGCGCCGCGATCGTGATTGACCGCGCTCGTCACGCCATACCATGAGTGCGTAAGGCCGAACAGGTAGCGATCCGCGCCATCGAAGTAGTCGTACCGGCCGTCCGCGGAGTTCCGGTAAAGTGTCGTGTTGAGCGACGTCGCGCCACTGACGATGCGCGTGTAGGACAGCGCCACCATCTGCTGACCAAAACGATCCCGCTCGTCGGGCGCCAGCGGATTGTACCGGCGATTCTGTGCCAGCTCGGTGAGCGTAGCACCCGTGTACGAGAGCGTGTCGGCGAGCAGCCCCACGAGCGTTGTCAGCTTGACGATATCGCGCTTGCCGAACCACCCGGCGCCAACAAACGCCGAGCGTCCTGCGACGCCGCTGTGATCGCGATAGCCGTCGGTCTGTTGTGCGCTCACCCGCCCGTACACGGCGAATCCATCGCCCACGATCCCTGAGCGAAAGGACGCGCTCAGTCGGCGCGCATCGAATGAGCCGAGCTGCAGCTGCAGGTCGCCACCGGCATCGCGTCGCGCGATCGGCATCGTCTCGAAGTTCACCGAGCCGGCAAACGACGCCGTGCCCGCGCTGCTGGTACCGACACCACGCTGCACCTGGACCGACTGCACGTTCGCCATCAGGTCGGCAAAGTTGGCGAAATACAGCACCTGATCTTCCATGTCATTCAACGGCACACCATCGATGGTGATGTTGATGCGCGTCTGGTCCATGCCGCGCAGGCGCAGGTAACTGTACCCCGCGCTGGTGCCGGTCTCCGTATGCGCCGTCACGCTGGGTGATGCGCCCTGCAACAGCATCGGTACATCCTGTCCGAAGTTGCGCTCCGTGATGACGGCGCGATCGATCGTCTTCTGCGCGATCGGTGCCGCATCCGATGCGCGAATGGCGCGCACCAGCACACGTTCGATGCGACGCGCGCTGTCGGCCGCCGCACGTGCGCTGTCCGGCAGCTGCGCGCGCAGCGCATGCCACGGCAGCACGAGGGCCGCGATCGGGGCAATGGCCGCGCGAGGCGCGGAGATGAGAAGGGTGGCGAGCATGGTCGCCACAGAACGAACGACAGAATGCACTACAGAGCGCACGAGTGGGCGCACGTCGGTGCGCGCTCGCGGACGCGCTGCGCGCGCCCGTGTCAGGCTGGACTTCATTGGACTCCCTACGCCGGTACGAACCGGATCAGGTTCTGCGGGACTCTCTCAGCAGGCGCTCACTGGCGGCGCCGGCACCCCGGTCATGTGCTTCAAGCATAATCAGCGGACGCAACGCCGTATAGCTTTCCGCAGATGATCGATCTGGCGGACTGGCTCACCGCGCATGGCAGCTCCGCCATCGAGGTCATCGGGTTTCTCACGGGCGTGCTCAACGTCTATCTCGTCACGCGCGAGAACCTGTGGAGTTGGCCGTTAGGCGTCGTGAACGCGCTCATGTACATCGTGGTGTTCGCGCGCGCAGGGCTCTACTCCGACACCGGCCTGCAAGCCATCTATGTCGTGCTGTCGCTGTACGGCTGGTGGCATTGGGTGCGCGGCGGGCCACAACGCGCGTCGTTGGCCGTCACGCACACACCTCGGCGCGAAGCACAACTGCTCACGGCGGCGACGCTGTTCGCGTGGCTGCTCGTCTTCAGCGTCACCTCGCGTATTCCCGGTTCCCGGCTGCCGCTGCTCGACTCGGCGCTTGCCGTCGGCAGTCTCGCGGCGCAGTGGATGATGACGCGGAAGTTCGCGGAAACGTGGGTCGTGTGGATCGTGATCGATGCCGCGTACGTCGGCGTCTTCGTGGTGCGTGGACTGCGGCTGACGGCCGTGCTCTACGCCATCTTCTTCCTGCTTGCCGTCTACGGCCACTTCGAATGGAAGCGATCGTTCGCCCGGAGCTCACGCGCGTCGTCCTGACCGGCTCCGAGTCGGTCGGAAAAACCACCCTCGCCGGTCAACTGGCCTCGCACTATGGTGTCGAGTTCGTGCCGGAGTACGTGCGCGGATACGCAGCGACACTCGATCGTCCGCTCGACTTTCGCGACCACGGCCCGATCGCCTTCGGACAGACCGCGCGGGAGGATGCGTACATCGCGCGTGCCACGCAATTGCTGGTGCAGGACACGGACCTGCTGAGCACCGTCGTCTATTGTCATCACTATTTCGGACGGTGTCCTGCATTCATCGAGGAGGCGGCAATCCGTCGGCAGCCTTCGCTCTACCTGCTCCTCGACATCGACGTGCCGTGGGTGGCCGACGACGTGCGCGATCGCGGTGATCGGCGCGAGGAAGTGCAATCGTTATTTGTCGCCACGCTGCAGCGGTTCAGTGCGCGCTACGAACGAATTGCCGGCGACTGGGCGTCACGCCTCGTGAGTGCGACGCAAGCGATCGATGCACTCTGTGATACGCGCGCGATCAGAACACAAACGGAATGACCTGCATCTGACGCGTCACGATCACCGAACCCTTTCGGCCGGGCACATAGCCGACTTTCATCTCGCCCCAACCGATGAATGCACCGGTACGCGTGCGACCATCCCACGGCCACGCCAGTGCGCCGCTGCGATCGCTCGCCGCCAGCGCGCCGAGTGACCAATACGACGGTTTGATAATTCCCATCCGCCCGGTTTTGCCCCAGCCGTCTCCAAAAAGATACCCGCGCACACCAAACTCCGACGCGGACACGGCGACGGCCTTGCTGTCGGTGATGGTGGCATACGTCGGCACGTAGGTCGCGATCAACTCGAGCGGCGACGGGCCGCGCGTGACGGACGGTGCGAAGCCCGGAATCCAGCGCTGGGCGGAGTAGTTGAGCAGCACCTCCACGCCATTCAACTGCGGGGACGTGGGCCCAAGCTTGCGTTCGTAGTTGGCTACGCGACGCAGAGAACGCTCGCGTGCTTCACGGACGAACAGCAGTTGTGCGGTCTCCGCAATTCGCGTGAACGCCTGCGCCGCCGAGTCACCGATCAAACCCGGCAGCAGTGGCCGCACAAACGGTCCGCGCAATTGGCTGCGTACGATCCGCATCACCGTATCGAGGGGCGCCGCAGCGGCCTGTTGATACGCCGATTGACGTCGACGCGCGACGGCCGCCAACGAGGCGGAGCCTGATCCGGTGAGCGAGCGCAACGACATTGGTGCCACGCGCGGATCACACAACTGCTCCACCTGAAATTCCACCAGTATGCGTTGGTCGTCGAGCGCACGCAGCACCGTATCCTTGCTCATGATCGTGCGAACGGCCGCACAGTAGTCGCCCACGGTGATCGAGTCGGCGCGCGCGAGCAGTGAGGAGTCGTTGGCGGCCTGTGCCCCGAGTACGGTGGCCTGCAGCAGCAGCGCGAGCGGTAGCGCAGCATGCAGCGCGACATGCGGTGCGACATGCAGTGCGACATGCGGTGCGACATGCGGTGCGACATGCGGTGCGACATGCAGTGCGACAGAACGCGTAACTCGTGGCGCTTGACGTGCGCGACTGAAAATCCGGCGGCGAGTCATGCGAGCACCTTCGCCAGCAACGCGCTTTCGTGCGTCATGTAGGCCGTCCACGAATGCGGATCCTGTACCGTTCCGGAAATCACTGCACCCGCACCACCGCCGCCCGACCTCAACGCAAGCTTGAGCGCCTCGATGGGATCACCGAGCAGCGATTGCGACACGATCGTCGTCTGCTGCCCCGCGATATCCATGAAGCCCCACGGTTTCTTGCTGCCCAGCAGGTGTCCGCCCACCGGATCCTGCGTGCCGGTGACCGAGAGGAAGTTGCGCGTCGCGGGCACCGCGCGTCGTCCCATCATCTGCGCCGGCAACGAGAGACCCGCCGGATCGAGTGTGGCGAGCGACTTCTTGTCGGGCACCAGCGCGCCGATGTCTCCCGCCACCGTGCGAATGAGTTGCACCGGCGACGCCATCAGCGTCACGCTCTCGAGTTGCGTCAGATCGGTGCCGGGTTGCAAGCGATACTCCGGCTCGCGCACGGCCGCGTGCAGCGCCTCGTACGTGTGGTAGCAGCCAAGACTGTGCGCCACGATGCTCACGCGATAGTCGAGTGGATCCTGCCCACGCGCCAACGCCGCCTCACCGCAATCGAGCACGATCTGCTGCAGTTGCGCCATGTACGCGTCGCGAATCGCCAGTCGCGTATCCTGATGCAACACGGGCCACAGAATGTCGCCGCAATACTCGGCCAGCGTGGCCGCCAACTCCGGCTTGTCGAAACGCTCGGCGACCGCCTTGCCGAGCGCCTCGATTCCGGCGGCCACGTTTGTTTTGCGCGCAGTCCAATCGTTGATGAAGTCGTAGCTCAGCGAATACACCGCAACCTTCGACGCGTCGGCGCCGAGCGCGGCTTGCAACTCGGCCTTCGGAAAGGCCGCGTTGCCATTGCCGCTCGCGTCCCCGATGCCATGCACCAGCAGTACGGCCCGGTCAGCCGGCCACCTGATCGACTGCGCAACGAACGCACACATAAGGACTGCTCCGGAATTGGATGCACGATTGTATCGCCGACCGCGCGAGTTCGCATCTCCTTCGGGTCCGTCGCATCGAGTAGGATCAGGTGATGATCATGGCAGGATACACCCCGAACCGCCTCCCATCGATGCCCGGGACTGCGCTGAACGCGCGTGCCTTGGTCGTCCTGACTCCGTGATGTCCACCACCACGTTGTTGCGGAGAGCGCTTGAATATCAGGAGCGCGGAGCGCTCGACGACGCGGAGGCGCACTTTGCGATGGTGCTGCAGCAGGAGCCCGACCACGTCGATGCGCTCTATCTGTTGGGACGGCTCGCGCACCAGCGCGGACGCCACGACGATGCCGTCGCCCTGGTTCGACGCGCCATCGAACTGTCACCCAACCGCGCGGCCTTTCACAACACGCTGGGCGACGCGCTGCGACTGCTGGGTGACCATGACTCCGCAGAGCAAGCGCTGCGTCTCGCGTTGATGCTCGAGCCGGCATCGTTCGCCGCCCAGAGCAATCTCGCGTTGGTTCTCCACCTTCAGCACCGATGGCCGGAATCCCTGGCGCTGATGTTTGAGTTGATGTCGCCACCACAGAGCCGCATCACGCACAGCGGAACCGTGACCGCCGAAGCGGCGAACGCCGACACCTCGCGGCCTGACAACGAGGCGTACCTGCGTCTGCGCGAGTTGATGGTGCAAATGCTGCAGCAGTGTACGCCGCCCACCGTCACGGACCGCATGCGCACGGTGCTGCTGCGCTTGTGCAACGACGACGGGATCTCGACGCAGCGACTGGCGAATGTGTTGCTGGCGCCTACCGTGAGCGCGCCGGGGTTTGCGTCGCTGCGAGCGTCCGCGGCGAACGACCGCGATCCGTTCGACGAAGCCTCTCACGCGGTACGTGCGCTGCTCCGCGATCCGCTCCTGCTCGGCGCGTTGCCGCGTCTCGTCGTCGCCGACGAGCAGCTCGAGCGCGTGCTGACCGCGATCCGCCGTAGCCTGCTCATTCGGGCGTGCCATCAATGGTCGTTGGCCGCGACAGCCGCACGCGAGATCGAAGCGTGGTCAATGCGTGCCAGCGAAACTGGCAGTGAATCGGCCGAGACGTTTTCATTCGTGTGCGCCTTGGCGCAGCAGTGTTTCGTCATGGAGTATGCGTTCGCAGTCACGCACGACGAACGCGCACTGATGCAGGTACTGCGCGATGCAGTGGAAGTCTCGCTCGACAAGCGTACGTCGTCACCGATACTGGAGCCGCTGCTGGAGCCGCTGCTGGAGCCGATGCTGGCGCTCCTCGCCTGCTACATGCCACTGCACGCACTGACCAACGCGCAACGGCTGCTCGAGGTCCGCCCCGATTCGTGGAGCACTCCGTGTGCGACGATCATCCGTCAGCAGGTGGCCGAAGTCGCACGTGAGCGCGCGCTGCGCGAATCGCTTCCGACGCTGACTCCGATCACCGACGGCGTTTCACGCGTCGTGCGCGAGATGTACGAGGAGAATCCGTATCCGCGCTGGGTGAGCGCCGAACGGCCGGCGCGCATTGCACCGTTCCCATTCATTCGACGTCTGCAGGCGCACGGTTCGACCGACCATTCGACCACTCCACAAGACGCGACTGCTTCCATTCTGGTGGCGGGATGCGGCACGGGGCGACAGCCGTTGCAGATCGCGATGCAGTTCTCGCCGTCCAACGTACTGGCCATCGATCTCAGTCGCAGCAGCCTCGCCTACGCACGTCGCATGGCGGAGAAGATCGCCGTCACCAACATCACCTTCGCGCAGGGGGATCTGCTCGAATTGCAGCTACCCGACCGCGCGTTCGACATGATCTCCTGCTCAGGCGTGCTGCATCACCTGGCGAATCCGCTGGCTGGCTGGCGGGTGTTGCTGCGCCATTTGGCGCCGGGCGGCGTGATGAAGATCGGACTCTACGCGACGCGGGCCCGTCGCAGTGTGAATGCAGCGCGCTCGTTCGTGCAACAGGCGCAGTTCTCGTCCGTCGCCGACGACATTCGCCTGGCTCGTCGCGCCATCCTTGACCTGCCTTCTACGCACGAGGCACGCGCGGTCGTCTCCTTTCTCGACTTCTATTCGATCAGTGGCTGCCGCGACCTGTTCATGCACGTACAGGAGCGCAGCTACACCGCACTCGAACTCGCCGCCGATCTCGACAGCCTCGGTCTCCGCTTCCTCGGCTTCCAGCTCGACCCCACCGTGCTCTCGCGCTTTCAGTCGATGTTTCCGTTGCCGGATGCCCTGCTCGATCTCACAAAGTGGGAGGTATTCGAGACGGCGCATCCCGAGACGTTTGCCGGCATGTATCAGTTCTGGTGCGGTTGCCGATAGGTCAACTCGTGGATGCGGGCACTGGTCGCTGCATGACGAAATCTTCGTCCACCCGCTGGCCAAAGAGAAACGTGGTCGTACCGACGACGCGAAAACCCATGCGCGCGTAGAACGCCTGCGGCCTCGGCGACTCCTGCCACACGGAGAGCCAGAGCACGTCCGACTCGCGACGCTCGGCTTCCTGCATGCATGCCGCCATCAGCGTCTGTGCGACGCCGCGCCCGTGCCATGCCTCGTCCACGTAAAAGCGCTGAATCTCGAGCGGCCGCGCGCCAACGACTCCCGACGGAACCGGCAACGATTCGCGCAACATCGCGTAGCCCGCAGGCGCACCACGGCGGTCCTCCGCCACCAGCACCGTCACCGACGTGTCCGCCAACGCGCCTGCCCAACGCCAAGGCGCAAACGATCGCTCGAGATACGGGGTGAGCTCGGGCTCCGGGTGCGTCGGACCATAGGCCTGCACGAAGAGTCGCGCGCCGAGGACGGCCAACATCTCCGCGTCGTCGGACGAGCCGGCACGGATCGTCGCCTGCGTCGAACCGTCGGGCGTGAACAACCTCACTTATCCGCGATCCTCGACAAGGCAAACGCCACCGCGAGATCGGTCGTGCTCCACAGCTGCACGTCGGCGCCGCTGCCGTAGCGCTGCGGCACCATCTGGCCGTTCACCAGTCCGTAGCTCCACAGTTCACTGTGAAACCCCGATGCCTCGACGGCACCGCGCACGGCGATGATGGCCTCGCGCAGTTCGCGCACATACGCCATCGTCGCGGGATCGCGTGACGCGGCGGCCTCACGCACGCGTTCAGCGAGACCCAGCAGAAACAGGTTCACTTCGCGCCCCCAGATGACACGAGGACCATGATACGGGTCTTTCACAAACGCGGTCCACACGCTGGCGTTCGCATACGCATCGTTGGCGACGACCGGCCCGATGCGATCCACCAGCAGCCCGATCGGATACGGTCGTGTGAACAGCCGCACGTCGCGCAGCGTCTCTGCGCGATCACCCGTGGCGAGTGACATCGGGTGCCCTTCACGTTCGCCGAGAAACAGTCGCGTCGCCGGATCGGAACTGGGCACCGCGATCGGCTGCGTGTTTGCGTCGAGCGCGAGCGCGAGGAAGCTCAGCGAATCGCGTCCGGTCATGGCGGCCGACGCACGCGTGCTCCAATACGCGCGTTCATCGGTCGGCATCGCGGCCACCCGTGCCTCGACGGCGTCGCGCACCGCCGAGGGTGCGAGTTGCACGAGGAAATGGCGCGACGCTCCGCGCCATTGGCGAATGGCCGCGTCGAGTGCACTGCTGTCACGGGACCACTGCGCAAACCGGGCGGGCGCCGCACCGATCGAGCGATCGGTGCGCACGATCGAATCCACCGGCACGCCAAGGGTGCGCATGGCGCTGAGGATGCGCTGCATCGATTCGAGCGCCTGCGGTGCCCAGATGACGTTGACGTCCATCGCGTAGCGTCCACCCGCATAGCCGACGCCGCTGTCACGCCAGCTTTGCGACGCCCAGCCGGTCACGTCGCGCGGTGCAAATGAAATGAGATTGCGCGCACTCGCGTCCGCGGCATACGGCGCCGTCAAGCGAGCGACCAGAGCCAGCTCGCGCAGCAGCAACGTGGCACGCGGCGTTCGCGATCCACCATCGGCGCGCAGGAACGCGCGCTTGCTCGCCGCACTGATCGTCGAGTCGGTGATCCATCGCGCGACCAGCACCGGCAGCTGGAACTCGTCGTCCACCATGTGATAGTTCTCGCGCACACGGCGCGCGTGACGCAGCACGTCGCCCGCCGCGCGGAGCAGACTGTCCGCGGCGACACGATCACCCTTGCCAGTCGCCGCCTGCTGCAGCGCGATCAGCGACGCATACTCCGCCGCCGCTTCGCGCACCGCCTGACCGCCCAGCGCTTCCTCATGACTGACTTCGCCCGTGGGCGAGAGTTTGCGCAACGCGGCGGCGATGGCTGCTTCCGACATGGTGCCGCGCCAGATGGGGCGCATCATGAGTGCGCTGACCAGCATGTCGCGCCCGAAGTACGTCGCGTACGTCGGCAATCCGGCCATCAATTTTTCGCGTGACGAGAGCAGCTCGACGCCACGCACCGTGCGTTCGAGTCGTCGCGCGCGCAGGCCATCGACACTGCCCGGATCGGTGGCCAACGCTTTCGTCGTGGCGAGAAAACGCAGGAACTCCGGCGTGAAGATCTCCTCGCGACTGAGTGGCGTGAGCGCCTTGCCGGTGGTCGAGACGCGGACGACGAACGGCACGTGATTGCCGGTGCGCGCGCGCAGCGTGACGGAGTCGCCACTGTACGATCCAATCGCCTGTGCCGGGTTGGCGCGAATTTCGAGCGTGATCGTGTCGCGTCCATCGAGCGATGGTTGCACCACGCGCGCGAGCCACACCCGAGCGTCACGGCGCACCGTTATCACCGGTTGGCGACGCGCCTCGAGGGTGGAAATGTCGCGCGCGTTGAGCAGGGCAAGGTGCGCCCGTTGAGTCGCTGGCGCGACCATCCGCAGCGCCTGCAGCAGGCGGTCGTACTCCGGGAGCCGAAACGGCGGCGACGCGAATGCAGCGCGCTGTCGCTCCTCATACAGGAAATCTCGCTCCACACGCATGGTCCCGAGCAGGAACCAGCCGAGGTGCACGACGGCGGCGTCGGCGCGCAGGCGGTGTTCGACCGTGCGCGTCCGGGCAGTGGGCGCACCGATCATGGT
>CAYWCJ010000023.1:0-26051 GCA_964456595.1 uncultured Gemmatimonas sp.
CGCCGAAGGCGCGGCGATGATGACCGATACGAAGCTCGATACGGTGCGCATTCTCGGCTCGGGCTGGAGCGGGCATTTCAGCAAGCCGATTGCACAGGCGATGCACGATAATATTCAGACGGTTGGCATGCCCAAGTGGGATGACAAGGACCAGACGCTGGCAAAGGGGATCCAGAAGGAGCTCGGTTCGCCCGACTTCGGCTTGCAGATGGCGGTGAACAAGGAGTTGCGTGGCGCAGAGACGCCGCAGAACTGGATGGGCGGTGGTTCCGACGATATCGGCGATGTGTCGTGGAATGTGCCGACCGTCACGCTGCGCTTTCCCTCCAACATTCCGGGGCTGCCGGGGCACAACTGGGCGAACGCCATTTCCATGGCCACGCCGATTGCGCACAAGGGCGCACTGGCCGGTGCAAAGGTGCAGGCGCTGACGATGCTCGACATCATGCTCTCGCCCACGGTGGTGGCCGATGCGTGGACGTATTTCAAGGATGTGCAGACGAAGGACACGAAGTATCAGCCGTTCATTCGCCCGCAGGACACGCCACCGATCGAATTGAACGCCGAGATCATGGCACGCTTCCGCCCACAGCAGAAAGCGTTCTACTACGATCCGACCAAGTACAAGACGTATCTCGAACAGCTCGGCATCACGTATCCGACGGTGCGGCCGCAGGTGGCGCAGCCGAAGGGGCCGTGATCGACATCAGCGTGCGACACAAGGCAGCGGCACGCCAAAGTGCTCGGTCTTCACCTCGCTGTTGTGCTTACGATCGGAACGCGGTCCAGACGATCAGGAAGCCTCGCCGCGCTTCCCCCTGCGAGAGGTGGTCGGCGTAGACCAGACCGAGTGTGAAGGCGAGCCCGACCAAAAGGGCCGTTAATAGTCTCCCCTTCCACGGCTGCTCGCGTGATGCAGCGGGTGCGCGCGACACCATGCTGTGCGGGGGAGGCAGCGGGCCGGTGGTGCGCGAGGGCATCGCCGCGAGCCGTTCGTTCTCATTGCGCAGGCGGGCGACTTCCTGACGCAGTCTCTGAAGCTCGGACTCCTCGAGCAGCGCCCGCCTGGGATCGTATCTCACTCGTATCTCACTCGTATCTCACTCGTATCTCACTCGAATGGCACTCGCAGCTGACTCGTGATGGATGCGCGGACCGGGATGGTGCGGCGCGAGGTGCTGCTGAACAATTCGCACTGGCGATCCGGCCCGCCAGTGGTGCGGCGGCATGGACGGCCCGAAACCGCGCGGTATGTTGTGCAAACATCCCTGTTCCTCGGCTTCGATCGCATCGCGCGACCACACTGATGCCCGACCTGCCACTCGCTGACCCGGAGCGCCAACCGCGCGACGATGAGATCGAAGTTTTTGGTCTCACGCACATCGGTCGCGTGCGTACTATCAATCAGGATCATTTCCTGGTTTCGACGGTCCATCGTCGCATCGAAGTGTTACAGACGAGTCTCGCCGATCCAACGCATCTGCAGCAGAGTGATGAGCGTCTGGCCATTCTGGCGATGATTGCCGATGGCGTTGGAGGATTGACGGGCGGAGAACGGGCGAGTGCGACCGCCCTCGAGATTGCCATGCAGTACGTCACGAGCAGCCTTCGCGTGTATGACCGAAGCGGTGGCTCGGACACCGAGTTCATTGAGCGGTTGCAGGAAGCCGCCATGCGCTGTCATGAAGCGGTCGTGCAGCGTGCGCACACCGAAGGCGATGGGCGATCGATGGCCACGACGCTGACGCTGTTTCTCGGTGTGTGGCCGTGGTACTATCTGCTGCAGGTGGGCGACTCACGATACTACCTGTTTCGCGAGGGGACACTGACGCAGCTCACACGCGACCAGACACTGGCGCAGGATCTGGTGGACCAGGGCGTCTTTACGCGCGCGGTTGCTGCGCGCTCGCAGTTCTCCAACGTGCTTTCGAGCGCCATCGGTGGCGAAACCACCACACCGGTGGTGACTCGCCTGCGCGCCGATTGGCGCAACGTGCATCTGCTGTGCAGCGATGGTCTCACCAAGCATGTGAGTGACGAGCGCATCGCGGAACGCCTGTCGAAAATGACGACGGCACGCGAGGTGTGCGAACAGCTGTTGCAGGATGCACTGGACGGCGGTGGCACGGACAACGTCACGTTGATTGTCGGTCGCGCCATGCCGCGCGGCCTCATTCCCGCGTCCTGATCTCGGTTGCGGATCATCAATCCCAATCGAGTATGACACTGCGTCGTCGCGCGACGGTCATCGGGCATTCGCACGCGTACCTGTGTGTCGCGCTCAGTCTGGTTTTCGCCATCGGTTGTGGCGGCGGCGCGCCGGATACGCCCACTTCGCCGCCGGCCGCCACGCCGGTTCTCACGTCCATCACGCTGACATCGTCGAGTGCGACGGTGGCGGTTGGGAGTACGCTGCAGTTGACGGCAGCGGCGCGTGATCAACAGGGGCGCGAGCTGTTCGTGACGCTCGCGTGGAGTTCGAGTACCGCGGCGATCGCGAACGTCTCCGCGTCGGGGTTGGTGACGGCGGTCGCACCAGGCACGACGACCATCACGGTCTCGTCCGGCAGCGCGAGTGCGAGTCTCGCGGTGACCGTGACGGGTACGATCGCGTATGTGGCGGGCCAGGCATACTTCGGCCGCAACAGCTACATCGAATATCTGGCGGGCAACGCGCCGATCATTCTCACCGCGCCACACGGCGGCGCGCTGGCACCGACGTCCATTCCCGATCGCATTGCTGCGGCATGCGGGGGAAGCGCGACAACGGTCACCGATGCAAACACCAGCGAGCTGGTGCGCGTGATGCAGCAGCGATACTTCGCGCGGCATGGCGCGTATCCGCACGTGATCATCTCCAACCTTTCGCGGCGCAAACTCGACCCCAATCGCGTACCGCCCGAAGCAGCCTGTGGCAACGCCGATGCGGCCGCCGCGCTGTTTGAGTGGCACGCGTTCATCGACATTGCGAAACGTGCGGTCCTTCAGGCAACCGGCAAAGGGTGGTACATGGACATGCACGGACACGGGCATGCCATTCAGCGCCTCGAACTCGGCTACCTGCTCGCCGACGCGGATCTCGATCGCACGGACGCGGCGCTCGACGCCACGACGACGTTTGAAAATACGGCCAGTATTCGCACCCTCTCGCAATTCTCACCGCTTTCCTTTTCGGCGTTGCTGCGTGGCGCGAACAGCCTCGGCTCCCTCTATGCCAACAACGGTTTTCCGTCAGTGCCCAGCGCGGCCGATCCGCGTCCCAACGGCAGTGACTATTTCAATGGTGGCGACAACACCGCGAGGCACAGCTGCGGCGCGAGTGCCACTCCCCTGGGCGGGACCACCAACGGCAACATCTGCGGTGTGCAGATCGAAGCGAACTTCGCCGGTGTGCGCGACAACGCCGTCAATCGCGAACGCTTCGCCAATGTCACCGCCATTGTGCTCGAGGAGTATCTGCGCACGCACTGGGGCTTGCGACTCGCGCCACCGTAGTCGACCGCGCGATCACGACGCCTGCACATCTCGATGTGCGTTTGAGCCGCCGCTGCACACGGCAACGTTTTTCACTGCATCACGTCACTTCGCTTCCACCGTCATCGCACACTCATGCCGCACATCGGCGATCTCGCCCCCGAAGAGTTCCGCGCCGCGGCCCACGCAGCCGTCGACTGGATCGCCGAGTATCTCGAGCATCCCGATCGTCATCCCGTGAAGAGTCGGGTGCAGCCCGGTGAGATTCGCGCCGCGTTGCCCGCATCGGCGCCGCAGCACGGCGAATCGCTCGATCACATGCTGCGCGACGTGCAGGAGACGTTGCTCCCCGGCATCACGCACTGGAATCACCCGGCGTTCTTTGCGTACTTCGCGAACTCGGGATCGTATCCCGGCATTCTCGGTGAGCTGCTGACCGCAGCGCTGAACGCGAACGGCATGCTCTGGGTCACGAGTCCCGCCGTGACGGAGCTTGAAGAGACGACGCTGGACTGGCTGCGACAGCTCATGGGGCTTGGCGACGGATGGTTTGGTCAGATCACCGACACGGCCAGCATAAGTACGTTCTATGCCCTTGCCGCCGCGCGTGAAGCGGCCGGATTCGACGTACGTGCACAGGGCATGGCCGGTCGCGCCGACATGCCGCGGCTTCGCGTCTACTGCAGCGAGCATGCGCACTCGTCGGTGGACAAAGCAGTCATCGCGCTCGGACTTGGCCACGACAACCTCGTGAAGATTCCGGCCGACGACGATTTTCGCATGCGCACGGATGCACTCGCCGAGGCGATCGCGAATGACCTGCAACACGGCCACACGCCAATCGCCGTGGTGGCGACCGTCGGCACGACGAGTACCACCAGCATCGATGCGGTTCCCCGGATCTTGGCGATCGCGAAGTCGTTCGGCTGCTGGGTCCACATCGATGCGGCATATGGCGGCGTCGCTGCCATCGTACCGGAACTCCGCTACCTCATGGACGGTGTGGACAGCGCCGACTCGCTCGTGGTGAATCCGCACAAGTGGCTGTTCACGCCGATGGACTGCTCGGTGCTGTATACGAAGCGTCCCGACGCGCTGAAGCAGGCGTTCGCGCTGATGCCCGAGTATCTCGTCACACGCGGACAGGACGAGGTGACCAACCTGATGGACTACGGCATCCAACTCGGCCGTCGCTTCCGCTCGCTCAAGTTGTGGATGGTCATGCGCGCGTTCGGCGTCGAAGGAATCGCGGCGCGCATTCGACTCCATTGTGAACTCGCGCGCGACTTCGCGGGGATGGTGCACTACGAAGGCGGATGGCAGCTGATGGCACCGGTGCCACTGTCACTGGTGTGCTTTCGCTACGCGCCGGCGGGAGCAGACGAAGTGGAGATCGCGCGACTGAACGCGGCGATCATGGAGCGGGTGAACGCGGCCGGTCATGCGTACCTGTCGCATTCCAGGCTCAACGGGAAATACACGTTGAGATTGGCGATCGGGAATATCCGCACGGCGCGGGAGCATGTGGAGCGGGTGTGGGCGGAGCTCCGAGCGGCGGCGAGGGACGTTCGCTGAACGGCAACTTCCAAGTGTCGTGCTTCCGGTAAAGGTTTTGGGCTTCGAGAGAGGCGGCCCCGGAGTATCCCACAACCGGAAGCCCAGACACGAAGCCCGACACCTGAGAGTTGCCGGTCAGCGAGCTGACTCTTGCTCCACCGCCTTGCTCGCCTCGTCCTTCGCCCGCTTTCCCGCGGCCCGACGCTTGTCCGCCTTCCGCTCGGTCCGTCTCCGATTCCACCTGAGGAAGACGAGCAGAAGTCCGCATACGAGAAGCGCGCCCACCACCTCGCCCACGCGGCCCAGGTGTCCGATCATCCGGACCGCCGCCTGGCCTGCGCCGTAGGCAATGAGCGTGAACAGAATTGACCATACCGCCGAGCCGATCAGCGTGGCGGGGATGAACACCGCCACCGGCACCCGCGCGGCGCCGCAGGCCATCGGCAGCACGATCCGCAAGCCAAAGGCGAATCGGACGAACAGCGATGCCGTGACGGGATTCCGCGCCACCACGCGCAGCGCCACCGTTCCCGTCGCCCGCACCTTGGGCC
Organism: uncultured Gemmatimonas sp.; assembly: GCA_964456595.1. Lineage (GTDB taxonomy): Bacteria > Gemmatimonadota > Gemmatimonadetes > Gemmatimonadales > Gemmatimonadaceae > Gemmatimonas. The sequence continues at coordinate 5,583 of CAYWCJ010000023.1, forward strand.
ATTTGCGGCGGATCCAGTCCCATTTGAGTCGCCCCACGAGGTACAGCAGACCCGTGAAGAACCACCCGCCGAGTGTGATCGACACGATGGCGTGCGTGAGAATCAGGTCGCCCTCGTTGGCCGCGATCCCCGCCAGGATTGGCGACAGCTCCTCGGTGATCATCACCGACAGCGCCAGCGCCCAGTACACCCACGGGCTGTTGGCGATCGTCTCGAAGAAGTCTGCCTGCCCAACGCCAAACGCACTGCTCGCCGACGATGCGGCGTTCAGGGCAGTGAGCACGGCAAGGAGTGACTGCATCGCGCGAAGAGAGAGGAAGCGAAACGGGGACCCAAAGCGATTGACGCCGTGGGCCCCCGTCCGGAATCAGGCACGCCAGCCTGCCTCCAATCTACCGGGTATCAGTCGCCCACGCCGGGAACAGGCATTTCGAACGTCTTGAACTGACCAGTGTGCGGTGGCGTCAGTCCCACGCGGCGCGAGAACCATGCGCGCATGTTGTCGAAGATCTCGTAGAACGTCGGAATCACGAGCAGCGTGAGCACGGTGGACGTGATCACGCCACCGATGACGGCAACGCCGAGTGGCGCACGGAACTGCGCGCCTTCGCCGTTGCCCAATGCCACGGGGATCATACCCGCGATCAGGGCGAAGGTTGTCATGAGAATCGGACGCAGGCGAATGGCCCCCGCCTCGATCAGCGCCTCACGCAATGGCATGCCGTTTTTCTCCCGCGCCCACTTGGCGAAATCGATGAGCAGAATCGCGTTCTTGGCCACGATGCCGCACAGCAGGATGACACCGATGAGGCTCATGATGTTGATCGTGTTCCCCGTGATCGCCAGCGCACCCATCACACCGATCAACGACAGCGGCAGCGAAATGAGAATGGCGATGGGATCGAGGAACGAGCCGAACTGAATCACGAGAATGAGGTACATGAGCGCCACCGCAACGCCGAGTGCGATGAACACACTGCTGAAGACCTCTTCCTGCTGCTGCACCTGTCCGCCCGACGACAGTTTCACGCCCGGTGGCAGCGCAATCTTCGACGTCTTCTCCTCGAACTCCTTCATCACTTCCGTCAGTGACCGACCGGCGATGTTGCCCTGCACCTTGATCACGTTGTCGCGATCGAGGTGATTGACGATGGCCGGGCCGAGCTGGTTCCTGATCGTCGCCACCTGCTGCAGCGGCACGAGTTGCGCGTCCGGTCCACTGCCGATGCCGATCGGCAGCAGCGCGAGGTCCGTTCCGCGCGCTCGTGCCTCAGGTGACAATCGCACCATCACCTTGCGAGTCTGATTCGTCGGATCCACCCAGTCGCCCGCGTCGAGTCCGGCGAATGCGGGGCGAATGGCCTGTGCGACGGCCCCAACACTCAAGCCGAGCGAGCCGGTGAGTCCGCGATCGAGTACGACGGTAAGTTCGGGCTTCTGCCCCTTCGTGCTCAGTCCCACGTCCACCGCGCCCGACGTGGACCTGAGCGCTGCCTTGTACTGATCCGCCACGATCTGCAACGCCGCCTTGTCGTTGCCGCGCAGTTCAATGGAGATCTGCTTTTCCTGCCCGGCGAAGTCGCTCGTAAAGACCGACACGTCCGCGCCGCCGATGCCCTTGAGATCCTCGCGCATCTGCGCTGCCAACTCTTCGGCGCCGCGCTGACCCTTCGAACGGCGCTCCGCCTTGGTGCTCAGCTTCACGTACACACTCGCGAGGTCAACCGCACCGCTCGCGCCGCCGGCGGTGACGAACGTGTACTTCGTCTCGGGATACTTGCCCGCGATGTTGATCGTCTCCGTCACCTTCTGCCGCAGATAGTCGACGTTGGCACCCGGTGGAGTTTCCACGGTCATCAGCACTTCCGCGTTGTCTTCCAGCGGGAAGAAGCCGCCACCGACCAAGCCCGTCGCCGGCAACGCCAGCGCGCCGACAAAGCTCAGTACGGCGAGTCCGACCATTGCCGCGCGGTGATCGAGCGCCCAGCCGATGACGCCGCGATAGCCGTTGGCGAGCCCGTTGAACCAGTGGTTGAACTTGTCGAGCTGCTTGGTGATCCACGACTTCTCATGCTCCTCGAGATGCGGATCGGGCCAGTAGGCGGACAACATCGGGTCGAGCGAGAACGAGACGAACAACGACACCAGCACCGAGCAGGCGATGGTCAGGGCGAAGGGCTTGAACCATTGGCCGGACTCGCCCTGCAGGAAGGCGATCGGGACGAACACGGCAACAATCGAAAACGTGGTCGCCGCAACGGCCAATCCGATTTCGTCGGTGCCTTCGCGCGCCGCCGTGTAATGATCCTTACCCATCTCCACGTGCCGCACGATGTTTTCGCGCACCACGATCGCGTCGTCGATCAGAATACCGATGGCGAGCGAGAGACCGAGCAGCGACATCGTGTTCAGCGTGAAACCGAACGACCACACGGCGATGAAGCTGGCCAGCACGGACACCGGCAACGCCAAACCGGTAATGACCGTCGAGCGCCATGAATTCAGGAAAAGGAAGACCACGAGCACGGTGAGCAGCGCCCCTTCGATGAGCGCGCTCTGCACGTTCTTCACCGAGTTCTCGACGCGCTCGCCCTTGTTCTTCACCACGTCGAGTTGCGCGCCCTTGGGCAACGTCGGCCGCAATGCTTCAACCTTCTGGAAGACGGCTTCTGCCACCGCAGTCGTGGAGTAGCCCTTCGTCTTCTTGATTTCGATGCCGACGGCGTCCTTGCCGTTGAACAGCGCGACCGTGCGCTGCTCCTCGATGCCGTCCGTCGCGACGGCGACATCGCCGAGTCGAACGACACGCCCGTTTTTTTCGGCGACCACGAGCTGCATGAAATCCTGCGGGCCGCCAAGGCGACCTTGCAGACGAATCGTGCGCTCGTCGAGTGCGCTGGTCACGCGCCCGACGGGCACCGCGAGATTGCCCTGCTGCAGAGCGAGCACGACCTGCGGCACGCTCACGCCCGCCGCCTGCAACCGCTGCGGATCGAGATTGATCGTGAGCTCGCGCTTCACACCACCGGTGACGCTCACATCGGCCACACCGGCGATCGAGCGTAACTCGCGCGTGATGCCGGGATCGGCGATGCGCGTCAGTTCCGCCGGCGTCAGTGACGTCGAGAAGAGCGAGAGCGTGACGATCGGTGCGTCGGTCGGACTGAACTTCTTGAGGATCGGCTCCTCCATTTCCTGCGGCAGGTCCTGACGCTTCGTGCCGATCGCATCGCGGATCTCCTGCGAGGCTTCCTGCAGGTCCTTCGAGAAGACGAACTGCGTCACGATCTGGGCGAAGCCGTCGCGCGCTTCGCCATTGATGGATTTCACACCCGAGATGGACTGGATCGCCTCCTCGATGGGTTCGAGGATCTCGCGTTCCACCTGCTCGGGCGATGCACCGGGATAGACGATCGTCGTGAGCACGATCGGCGGCTGCACTTCGGGGAATTCATCGGTCTGCAGCTGAAACAGCGAAACCAATCCGAAGCCGGCCAGCGTCAGCATGGCGACCACGGTGACCAGCGGTCGTTTGATCGCGAAGTCTGAGATGAACATTGATGGTGCCTCTTAGAGGATTCAGTTCTTCTTCGCGGGGGCGGATGCTGGTGTCGCAGGCGCTGTTGCAGATGTCGTCGCCGCATCAGCGGGCGCTGACACGACGACAGCCGTTCCGCTCGAAATGCCGCGTGCGGCGCCCAGCAGGACGGTGTCGCCACTGGCTACGCCGCTCTTGATCTCGTACATGGAGGCCGCTTCGTCGCGTACGCCCAACTCGACGTCCACGCGCTCCACCTTGCCGCCCTTCAGCCGCACGACGTACGGACGCACGGCGGTCTGATCGATCGCCTGCTCCGGCACCATCACACCAACACGCTTGTCTGCCGCGATACGTCCTTGAACAAACAGCCCTGATACCAGCTGCCCCTGGGCATTCGGCACGCTGGCCAACAAACGCACCTGCTTCGTCTGCGGATCCACCGACGGTGCGATGCGCGTGATCTTCCCCTCGAGCTCGCGACCAGCGAAGCCATTCACCGTGAACAGCACCGGCGCACCAATGCGCACGTCGCCGAGCGCCGACGTCGGCACCGACGCTTCGAGCCGGAGACTGCGCGGGTCGATGATCGTGAACAACGCAGCGCCAGGGGCGACGACATCGCCCGCGCTCACCGAGCGCTCCGACACTACGCCCGCGAAAGGCGCGCGCACGGTCGTGTTGCGCAGATTCCTCTCCGCGCTCGACAGCCTCGCCTTCGCATCGGCCAACTGCGCCTGCGCCGACAAGCTCGCACGCTCCGCCGCTTCCACATCGCGCTCGGCAATCGCACCAGCCGCGGCCAGTGTCTTCGAGCGCTGCAGCTCGCGCGCGGCCTGTTCGGCCGCCACGGTTGCCTGTGTCACCTGCGACCTGGCAGACAACTGCGCATCGCGCACCGATGCATCGTCGATGCGGCCGAGCGTCATGCCTGGCGAGACGCGCTCCCCCTGTTCGACGTAGGTCTGCAGCATCGCGCCGGACACTTCGGCACGGATGCGCGCCTCGCGATCGGCGACGAGCGTGCCCGAAATGGCAGGCCCGCTGCGCAACGTGTCAGTACGCGCGATGGCGACGTTGTCCGGCCCGATGTTCTGCGCCGTCGGAGCACCCGTCGTCGGCGCGGCATCACCGGACTTGCCGCAGGCGCCGGCCACCAACGTGAGGGCCAGCAGCGTCGTCATTGGCGCCATGTGGCGCGGAATCGTTGTCATGGGGTGTTGCCGGGCGTGGAGGTACCAGAGCCGGTACCGGTGGATTGCGCACTACCGCCCGCGAGCGGCAGATCGCGAAGAAGCTGGAGTCGGACACGCGCAACCTGGAGATCGCGAGCGGCCTTGGCGCGATTGGCAAGCGCCTGCTGCAACTGCACGCGAGTTTCCGACAACTCGAGTTGAGTGGAGATTCCCTCGCGGAACCGCACTTCGGCGATGTCATACGAGCGCGTCGCCTGCTCGGCGGTGCCGACACTCGCCTGCCACGCCGCTTCCGCCTGCTCCAACTGCGCCACCGAATTGCGCGCATCGAGTGCCGCCCCCTCTTCGGCTTGCTGCAACCGCAGCTCGGCTTCCTTCACCGTCGCTTCCGCCGCCAGCACTTCGCCCTTGACGCGTCCACCAGTGAAGAACGGGAAGGAGATGCCAACACCCGCCGTCCAGTTCGGAAAGAAATCCGACAGGGCACTCGGCAATCCGTTGTCGGGATACGCGAGTCGCTGATAGTTGGAGGTGGCCGTGATGGAGGGCCGCCACTGCGACTTGGTCGCCTTCAATTGCTGCTGCGCCTGTTCAACGCCCTTGAGCGCCTGCCGCACCGGGGCACGCGTCTTCGCGGACGTATCGGTCGAGGCGAGCACGCGCGAGACCTCCGCGCGCACACTCGGATCGATCGTGAGTACTTCGGCTGACGACACATTCACCGTGGTGATCGGCGCCGACGGTGTATTCACGCCCGCGGGCGCTGCTGCTTCGACAATGCCATCGGAGAGCGAGAGCGCACGATCGAGTGGCAGGTTGAGGAGCTGATGAAGTCGCACGTACGCAAGGTCGCGATTGGTGCGCGACTGCAGCCAGCTCGGCCGCTGATTGTCGCGCGTCACGCGCGCGCGGATGAGTTCAAACTCCGATGCCGAGCCGACGCTGCGCGTGAGTTGCACCTGACGCAGTGTGCGTTCGGATTGCACGAGCGACGATTCGGCGATCTGCACGAGACGATCAGTGAGCACGGCGTCGTAATACGCTTGCGTTACGTCGAGCTGCACCTGCGCTTTCGCGCTCGTGATGCCGATCTCGGCTGACTCTCGACCGATGCGCGCGGCGCGAACCCCTGCCGCCGCCCGTCCACCCGTATACAACGGCTGCGACGCCGTGATACCGAACGTGGTATTGTATGGCGACGCGAAGATACGTGTGATCGGATTCTCGGCCGTGGTGTCGGCGCCGCCACCGTTGTTGTTGCCGCTGTTGGATTGACGGGTGATCGCCTCGAACTGGTTCTGCAGCGTCTTCGTCCAGGCGAGACTGGTAGCGAGTTGTGGCATCATCGCCGAGCGCGCCTGCAGCTGCTGCCCCTGCGCACGCTGCGCGCCCGCCTGCGCCAGTCCGATCGACTCGCTGGCCCCCGTGGCCATGCGCAATGCGTCGGCCAACGAGAGCGAGACGGCCGCACCGGTTGGAGTTTGTGGCGTCTGCGACCAGAGCACCGACGTCGGTGCAAGGGATGCAGTGGAAGCCAGCGTGAGCACGACTCGCATTGCGTGCTGGCTTGCGTACTGTCGCAAGCCGCTGAAGCGATTGAAGGACGTCATTTGGTGATCGAGGAGGAAGAAATGGACTCGCGACGGGCCGTACGCGCCGTCTTGCGCGACGGTTCCGGCAGCGCGCCGAGCCCGCGCAGAAAAATCCGCACGTAGGCGAGTAGCGTTTCGGTCTTGGGTTGAGGAAACATTCCGGGCATCAGGTCGCGATTCATCGCATCCGAAAAGACCGCGCCCATGAGCATCGTGACGGCCGCGCCGACTTCAGACGGTTGCACCGCGTTCGTTTCGGAGATCCACCCGTTGCGGCGCAGTTGCACCACGTATTCGCGCAGCTGTGCTGCGGCGATGTTCGGGCCGTGCCCCGCGCAGGCGGCCACGTCCGGACGATCGACCGCATCAGTCATGAGCTGTCGCACCATCACGCGCTTGCGGGACAGCTCTTCGTGCTTGGCGACCGCCCACTCGAACAGGTCGGACTCCGGCACGACGGGTTCGGCGGGGAGGATCGACTCCTGATCGGTCACCGACGCGACGATGGCGGCATCGAGCAGCGCGTCCTTGGAGCCGAAGTGACGGAAGATCGTGACTTCATTCACGCCGGCTTCTTCGGCAATGCGACGCGTCGTCGCCCCGCGCCACCCGTGCTGGGCGTAGACACGGGTGGCGGCTTCCAGGATCCTGTGGCGATGGTCGTCAATCATGGTTGCACATTATGCAAGCACTTGCTTACACGCAAGTGGTCACTTGCACACATCAGTCCGTCTCAAGTCGTACGTCGCACTGAGAGCTTCTCAGGTCACACTTGCACTCTTCGTCAGACCCGCGAGACTCCGCGCATGTCACAGCACAATGCAGGTCACGGAACCGTCCCGACAGCCATGCGCGCGGCGATCATCACGACGCCGGGCGGACCTGAAGTGCTGGCAATCCAGCTACGCGCAGTGCCAGTACCGGGCGTCGGCGAGATCCTCGTCCGGGTTCGCAGCTCGGCCCTCAATCGAGCGGATCTGCTGCAGCGGTCCGGTCGTTACCCCGCCCCGGCCGGCGTGCCGACGGACATACCCGGGCTTGAGTTCGCGGGCGAGGTGGCAGCCTGTGGGCCGAACGCGACACAGTGGCCGATCGGCGCACGCGTCTGTGGGCTCGTGGGCGGTGGCGCCCACGCCGAGTTTCTTGTGACGCACCAGCGGGCGGTGGCGGCGGTGCCGGACGCCGTCAGCTGGGACATCGCCGGCGCGTCTCCCGAAGCGTGCATCACCGCGCACGACGCGCTGGTGGCGCAGGCGGCGGTCCGTCCGGGCGAGACGGTGCTCATTCACGCCGTCGGCAGTGGCGTCGGCCTGACGGCGATCCAGATCGCGCGACAGCTCGGCGCACGCGTCTTCGGGACAGCACGTGGAGCGTTGAAGCTGGAGGCGGCACGCGCCGTCGGCATGGAGGACGGCGCGACGCCGGGAGAGGCGGGCTGGGTAGGCGCCGCGGTGAAGCGATGGACCAACGGACGCGGCGTGGATGTGGTGCTCGACCTCCTGGGCGGCGACTACGTGCGCGAGAGCATCGCCGCCATGGCCCCGAAAGGACGGTTGGTGATCATCGGCACGCTGGCCGGTTTGGAGAGCACGCTGGATCTGCGCTTCATGCTCTCGCGACGGCTGACGGTGCGCGGTACGGTGCTGCGCAGTCGATCGTTGGAGGAGCGGATCGACGTCACGCACGCGTTCGCCCGCGAGGTGATGCCGTGGTTGGAGCGTGGAGCGGTGACGACGCGCATTGCGGCGACGTTTCCGCTTGAGCGGATTGCGGAAGCACACGCGCTGATGGAGAGCAATGCGACGACGGGGAAGATTGCGATAGTGTTGTGATGTGATCTGATCTGAAGCGCGGCACTGCGCGACTGGAGCAACGGCGCCGTCACGCTCGCTTTCGTTCGTCGCCATGCGCTCGCCGTCGAGCGATGTCGTGCGTGGCGATGTCGAACGTGGCGGCAGCGGCAGTGGCCGCGCGTAGCGGCCGGGCGAGACACCGGCGAGTCGCTTGAAGGCGGCCACGAAGGAGCTGGTGGTGGCATAGCCGGCGGCGAGTCCAGCGCGCGTGACACTCTCGCCGTCGGCCAGCAGCGCCATGGCGTGTACGAGGCGGGCGCGTTGGCGCCAGAGGCCGAAGGACAGTCCGGTTTCGCGTCGGAACAGGCGTTCGAGGGTGCGCACACTGGCGTTCGACTCGCGTGCGACGAGGGTTGGGTGGCGCGCGTCGGATGGCGTGCGCTGGATGCAGGCGGCGGCCACGCGCGCACGGGCATCGGTAGGCATTGGGAGCCGCACCGGCTGCACGTGCATTTCGGTCATGTCGTCGAACATCTCGTCGAGCAACAGATCGAGCAATCGCCGCTCGCGCGCGATCGCGCGATCAAGGGTGCCGACGGTGCAGATGCGTCGCAGCAGTTCGCGAAGCAGCGGATGAACGCTCATGACGCGCGGCGCAGTGGCGAGTGATGCGGAGACGCTCGAGGCGAGGTAGACCTGCCGGAGCGTTCCTCGTCCGGCCATGCGCACGGAATGCGACGTGCCGGAGGGCAGCCAAAGCGCCTGGTCCGGCGGCACGACCCAGAACGCGTCGCCGACCGTCACCGAGATCACGCCACGCGACGCCCAGGTGAGCAGCCCCCAATCCCGCCCACCAACCTGCCAGCGATAACCGGAGCTGAAGCCGACGGACGCCGCGCGCAGTTGTGGTCCATCCAAGGTGCGCTCGTGGCGGGAAATCGACATACCATGGCAATCTGGCGCGAGCGAGCCCGCCAGGGAACGCGCACATTCGACGTAGAAGTCGACGACTCCCCTTCCTCTCCCTCCACCAGCTCCCGAGATTGCCGCTATGCCCGAGACCAAGGCCGCCACCCCCGTGCGTCACTTCGCCATCAACGCCGAACGCATGCTGGGTTTCGAGTGCTCGATCTCGGTGCCCGATGCCAGGGCGGCAGAGCGCGCGGTGGTTGAAAACGGCGGCACGATCCTGATGCCGAGGACCACGATTCCCACCGTTGGCCACCTGTTCTGGTTTCGCGACACGGAGGGGAATGTTGCGGGCGCGATGCAGTACGACAGCAAGGCGAGCGTGGAGGACTGACGCATCTCCCCGCCGTGCGCATGGACAAGGGCGCTCGTGTTCGTGATGCCCGACGCCGCTACGACTTTTCCGGCGGCGGACCGAACAGCTCGACGAAACTCACCTCGAGCGGTCGAGTGCCTTGGGGGAGTGGAGCTGGTGGCGTCCATCAACGGTCCACGCTTCGCCCACGCCGTGGTGGAGATACGCCGGACGCTTGCGAAATCGGTCGCGACGTTTGGTGGACGGGCTCAGGACTTCGACCACCAGCGCCGGCGGAGGCAACTCCTTCCACGACAGATCGGCCAGATCCGGCGCACGGTAAACACCGACGTCAGGCTCGAGCCACGTGGTCTGACTGATATACACTCCTCCGGGTGCGCGAATGCTCCAGTCTGGATGCGTACGGCACCAGTTGAGCAAGAGCCATGTAAGGCGCATCGCGACGCCCTGATGCCCCCAAGTCGGCAACAGCGTCACGAGCAGCTCGCCGTGAAGGATCTCGTACCGGTTCCCGTCGTCGGGAAGCTGCTCCAAATCGTCCAGCGTCCAGACGGCGCGATCGGGGAACGACAGCGAGTGCGGCATGGCCATACGGTCGGCTCGGCGAAGGCGATTGCGCAAGGGGCGAACATCCGCCGAGGGTAGCGATAGGCGAGCGCGTTGCGCTAACCGGAAGTTTGCCAGCGGTGTCATTTCGCCATCAGTGGCGATACCGGGCGGGCACGGCGCCACGGCAACCAGTGACGGACTAGGCAGGTGACGGCACGCGCAGGTACTGTTGATGGGCCGTCACGATGCGCTCGCTGCTCCATCACGCTCCACCCACCGTGCCATGCCCCGTTATTCCCTTACGGTCAACGGCAAACAGCACTCCGTCGACGTCGATGCGGACACCCCGCTGCTCTGGGTGCTGCGTGATTCACTCAGCATGACGGGCACGAAGTACGGCTGCGGTGCCGGCCAGTGCGGCGCCTGCACCGTGCAGGTGAACGGCAGCGCGGTGCGAAGCTGCCAACTGCCTGTCGCGTCGGCCGTGTCGTTGCGCATCGCGACCATCGAAAGCGCCGACGACGCGGTGCTCCAGGCGTGCCGCAATGCCTGGCTCGAGGAGGACGTCGCGCAATGCGGCTACTGTCAGGCCGGCGTGCTGATGACCAGTGCCGCGCTGTTGCGTACCACGCCATCGCCATCCGATGCGCAGATCGACACAGCGATCACGAATCTCTGTCGCTGCGGCACGTATCCGCGTATCAGACGCGCGATCAAGCGGGCCGCGACGCTGGTCCGCGCGAACAAAGCCGGCGCTGGCAGCGGTCCGGAATCGGATGCCGAACTTCCGTCGGGAGACGCCGCATGAGCACGCCCACGAAACCCGCGAACGGCGCAGTGGCGAACACCACCTCGCGCCGCGACTTCCTGAAAGTCGGCGGTGCAGCGGTCGGCGCGCTGATCATCGGCGTGCCGACTGCGCTGGCGGCACCGATGCGACGACTCGACGAGAACGGCGTGGTGCTGGATGCCGCGAAGAATGCCGTGCGTGATGCGGCGAATGATGCAGCCGCGTCGCTCGCGCCGAATCAACTTCTGCGCATCGATGCCGACGGCACGGTCACGATCACCATCACGCGATCCGAAATGGGGCAGGGCGTCCGCACCTCACTGCCCATGATCCTCGCCGACGAACTCGGCGCGAGCATGGCCAGCGTGCGATTGGTGCAGGCGATACCCACGACAGCCGACGGTCCGTTCCGCAACATGAGTACGGGCGGCAGCGAAAGCGTCAGCAGCATGTATGCCTCGATGCAGCGCGCCGGTGCGGCCGCGCGTGAGATGCTGATTGCCGCGGCGGCGGCGCAGTGGTCGCTGCCCGCCAGCGAGCTGCGCGCACGCGACGGCTTCGTTGTACACGTTGGCTCCGATCGGCGACTGGCGTTTGGCGCGCTCGTCGCCGCAGCATCGGCCCTCCCGGTGCCACAGCAGCCAGCGTTCCGGGCGCGCGACGAATGGAGCATCGTCGGCAAGTCCGTCCGTCGGCTCGATGGGCCTGATATCGTGACCGGCAAGGCGATCTACGGGATCGACGTGCGCGTCCCGGGCATGCTCTTCGCCGCCGTCGCCATGTCTCCCGTACAAGGCGGCACGTTAGCGACATCCAGTCGCGCCGCGGCGTTGGCCGTGAACGGCGTGACGCATCTCGTCGACGTGCCCTCTGGCATTGCCGTCGTGGCCACCAGCACATGGGCGGCGATGAAGGGACGTTCGGCGTTGGCGGCTCGGTGGAACGACGGCCAACATGCGACCTTCGACAGCGCGCGTCTGCGCACCACGTTGCGCGCGACCACACAGAAGCCAGGCGCGATCAACGCGCGCGATGTCGGCGACGCCGAGGCCACGATTGCCAAGGCAACCCGTGATGGCGCCAATCGACGTCTCGAGGCGAGCTACGAGTTTCCGTTCCAGTCGCACGCGACGATGGAACCGCAGAACTGCACGGCGCATGTCACCGCCGACGGCTGCGAAGTGTGGATCGGCACGCAAAGTCCGAACGATGTACAACAAGGCATCGCGCAGACGCTCGGACTCACGCCGGATCAGGTGAAGGTCAACGTCACGCTGCTCGGAGGCAGCTTCGGACGACGCATCACGAATGAGAACGCCGCCGACGCCGCGCTGATCTCACGCAAGGTTGGCGCACCGGTGCACCTGCTCTGGTCGCGCCCTGATGACTTTGCACACGACCCCTATCAGCCGATGTCGCAGTCGCACCTTGCCGCTGCACTCGGAGCGAATGGTTTGCCTACCGCCTGGCGTCATCGCGTCGCGGCACCTGCCGTGACCGCGTCCTTCGGCGGCGTGGCAATGGAAGCGGAAGCGCTTGGCGCGCGTGACGTGCCGTACGCCATTCCCAACATTCGCGTGGAGTACACGCACGTGCCCGTGCCGATGCCGATGGGCTGGTGGCGGGCGATTCAGTTCGTGCCGAATGTCTTTGCGCGGGAAGCGTTCCTCGACGAACTCGCGGCCGCCGCGAAGATCGATCCACTCGAGTACCGGCTGCAGCTGCTCAACGAACACAGTCAGGCGGACTTCGCCGCCGCGCCAGCGCCTGCCGGTCAACCCAGGCGTCCGATCGTCAACGTCGATCGACTGCGCGCGGTGTTGCAGATGGCAGCGACGAAATCCGCGTGGCATGTACCGCTCGGCAAGGGACGCGGTCGTGGTATCGCCTGTCTCTCGTACGACGATCGCAGCTACGTGGCACAAGTCGCGGAAGTGGAAGTGTCGAAGGCAGGCGTTGTGCGCGTCGCGAAGATCACCACGGTGCTCGATGCGGGACTCGTCATCAATCCACTCGGTATCATCGGACAGGTGGAGAGCGGCATCGTGTGGGCACTCACGGCAGCGTTCCACGGCAACATGACCTTTGCCAAGGGACGCGCAGCGCGCACGAGCTTCGGCGAGTATCGACTCGCGGGCATGCGCGATATGCCCGTCATGGAAACGCATCTCATGCCGGGCAACCATCCGCCGAGTGGTGCTGGTGAGCCGCCCGTGCCCGCCGTTGCGCCCGCCATCGTCAATGCCATCTATGCCGCAACCGGCAAACGGGTGCGCGCGTTGCCGATCACTCCGTCATCCCTGCTGTAGGTCGACGACGCATGTCCGGGTTTTCTGAGCTCGCTCACGCCGCGACCGAGGCACTGCGCGCGCGGCCACTGGTCCCGCTGGCGCTGGCCACGCTCGTCGAGGTGGAAGGCTCGTCGTATCGGCAGCCGGGTGCGCGCTTGCTGGTGGACGCGGAAGCGCGTGTACTGGCGGGTGCGATCAGCGGTGGCTGTCTGGAGGGAGACGTCGCTGCGCGCGCTGCCGATGTCTGCGGACAGCGTCGTGCAATCACGTTGCGCTACGACTTGCGCGACGACCTCGAGACGATCTGGGGGTTTGGCAGTGCGTGCGATGGCATCGCGCACATCGTGCTGGAGCCGCTGCCCGATGCGGAGTGGTTGAACACGGCGGCGGCAATTTGTCACGCGCGCCACGGAGGCGCGGTGTTGACGGTGATACCGGAGACGAAATCGGCCTCTGCTGCCGCGGCGGATCACGCGGGCGGTACGCGCCGCTCGGCGGGGACGATCGCCTTGCTGCATGGCCAGGCGAGCACGGGGTCGTGGGAGCGTGTCGAATTCGATTGCGATGATGTCAACCGCGAAAACGTGCTTGCTCCGGCGGTTCGGGCGCGGGCGGCGCCACTGGTCGACGCCGCACAGAAGACGGCGCATGCGGCACTAGAGGAGCGGCAGGACGCGCTCCACGAGGACGTGCACAACGCGTTGCGCGGCAGCTCGTCCGCGCGGTTACGCTACTTCGTCGAACCGTTGATGCCGGTGGTATCGCTCTACCTCATCGGCGCGGGTCGCGGTGCAGAAGCGTTTGCGCGCATCGCCTCCGCGATCGGCTGGGAGGTCACGGTGATCGATCATCGCCCTTCGCTGCTTGAGGCGCTCACCTTGCCGGACGGTGTGCGGGTTCACTGCGCACGCGCCGAACAGTGCGCGCGCGATGGTGGCGTTGAGATTGTGACCGACGAACGCACCGCAGTTGCCCTGCTCACACACATTTTCGATGTCGATGCGGCGTGGCTGCGCACCCTCTTACCGCAGTCACTCGGCTATCTCGGCGTGCTCGGCTCTCGACAGCGCGCAGCCCGACTCCTCGACGAAGTCGCACCAACGATCGCGGCACTCGGACCTGCCGGTCGCGTGTTGCATGCGCCGATCGGTCTTGATCTTGGAGGCGAGACACCAGAGTCGATTGCGCTGGCGGCGGTCGCGGAAATCGAGGCGGTGATGAATGGCCGCCCGGGTGGATTCCTGCGCGAGCGCGAAAGTCCGATTCACACGCGCACACCGACGCCGGACGTTCGTCCGGCCGCGCTCGTCGTCGACCTCGGGCAGTGCACACTGCGTGTCGACGACGAGTAGGAGTCCGCGACGTGTCGCGGGCGTGCTCCTCGCCGCCGGCGCATCCACGCGACTCGGAACAGCCAAACAGCTGCTGCTCGACGAGCATGGCGAACCGCTGGTACGGCGCGGAGCGCGACTGCTGCGCGAAGCGGGGTGCGCGCCTGTGGTCGTGGTCACGGGCTCCCAGGCGACGGTAGTGGCCGCCGCGCTGGCGGGGGAGCCGGTGGTGTTGGTGTTCAACGAGCGCCACGCCGACGGGATGGGAACATCGATTGCCTGCGCGGTCCGCGCACTTGCGGCATCACCCGAGTACGATCGGGTGGGCGGGGTTCTGATCGCCGCCTGCGACATGCCCTCGATCGACGCCGCGCATCTCGCGCAACTGGTGGCCACGTCGCGGGTTGGCGGCGCACGCGTCGCCTCCCAGTATGTGTCGCCGTTTGTTTCGCCGTATGTGTCGCCGAACGAGCCTGATGGTGCTCCGATGATGCGAGGTATTCCGGCCGTGCTGCCGCGCGCCGATTGGCCTTGGCTCAGCGAACTCACCGGCGATCGTGGCGCGAAGCCGCTGCTCGCTGAATCGGCGACCCTGACGATTCCCCTCTTTCGGGGTATGTTCGATCTCGACACGCCCGCTGACGTTTCCGCCTGGCGCGCCTTCCAACCACCGTCCCTCTCCCCACGCCCGAGTCTCCTCATGTCCAGCATTGCCCGGTCTGCACTCGCCGATCTCGAACACGAAATGTCGAATACGCGCCGCATGCTCGAGCGCATTCCCGAAGGCCACCTCGACTTCAAGCCGCACGCCAAGTCGTGGCCCTTGGCGAAGCTGGCGGACCATCTCACCGAGTTCCCGTGGTGGGGCGAAGTGACGCTCACGCAATCGATGCTCGACTTCGCGGCACCGATGCCGCCGCGTCCGGCGCCCCCAACGACGGCGGCCGGGTTCGTGCAGCAGTTCGACGATCGGCTGGTGCGCTTTCGCGAAGCGCTGGCCGTTGCGACCGACGAAGCCATGATGGAGACGTGGACGCTCAAGAACGGCGAGGTCGTCATCATGGCGATGCCGCGCGTGTCGGTGCTCCGCAGCACGGTCATCAGCCACATGATTCATCATCGGGCGCAGCTGTCCATCTACTTCCGCATGCTCGACGTGCCGCTGCCGGGCCTGTATGGTCCCAGTGCCGACGAGCAGTAGTCTTTCCTGAAGTCGTTATCTCCGAGGAGCGCCGCGATGTTCTGCGCCACCAATCGAAAACCGGCTGGCGCGACCGTCGCGGCGCTTGTCGTTGCGGCCGCGTCCGTGCTGCTGCCGTCTTCGCCGTCGCACGCCCAAACCACCGCCGCGTCGCGCGATGACGCGGTGGCCGCCGCCATCGCGGCCTGGATACATCTCGATGCGCCGCCGGGAGGCGAACGCCACGCAATTGCGGCGCTCCGCAGCACACTGTCGTCGTGGAGCGCGGACGCCTTCGGCAACCTCGTGCGTCGTGTCGGAACCGGATCGCCCAGGCGGGTGGTGGCGTGCGCGATGGATGCGCCGGGGCTCGTGGTCAGTCAGATCACCAGCGACGGCTTTGTTCGACTGCACTCCACCGGCACACCGGCACATCCGCTCTGGGCCCAATTCCACGAGGCGCAGCAGGTCCGCATCCTCACCCCGGCTGATGACGTGCCGGGAGTGGTGGCGATCGCCAATGGACATTTCGCGCGACAGCATCGCGGCGACACGGCGATCGTGACCGTCGATCAGTTATGGGTCGATCTCGGTGCGGGCTCGCGGGCGGAGGTCGAGGCACTTGGGGTGTCGCTGCTCGATCCGGTGGTGGCCGACCGGCCGCTCTGGACGTATGAGGGATTCGCCTCGGGGCCTGCCGCCGGCGCGCGCGCCGGTTGTGCCGCCGTGGCCAGTGCGTCCACGGCAACTCCAGCATCCGGCGAGACGATCTTTGTCCTGGCGGCGCAGCGGAGCTTCGGTTGGACGGGACTCGCTGCGGTGCTGGCGCGCCTTGGTGCGGTCGATCAGATCACCCTGCTCGACGATGGTCGACCTGTCGGCGCGGCGACGACCGTGCCGGCCTCGCGACTGGGGGCGCTCCGAAAGGCCGCGCTCGGTCGCGTGCTGCGTCGGGACACTGTGCGCATCATCAATCCGCGGGTGCGCTTTGCCGGCTCGATGGTGGAGTCGGTGCATGCGAGCGATGCGCGCGCGCTGCTGGTGGCGGCGCTGCGTGCTGCGGGCGCCGACACCACGCGTGCGACGTGGATCGCTCCCTCAGCGGACACCGTGCGTGCGCGCAGCGCTCGACGCGATATCCACGAGCGTGCCGAACGCACCTTCATGTCGCTCGCCGACTTGCCGGCGGTCCCCGGACACGAGTTCCGCGTACGCGACGCGATCATCGCGCAATTGCCTGCCTGGGCGAAGGCCGTCGCGGTCACCGATACGGCGGGGAATCTGATCGTTGGCGCGGGCCCCGAGCGCGACAGCGTGGCGTTTCTCGCGCACATGGATGAGGTCAGCTTCGAGGTTGAAGGGATCAGCGCCGACGGCACCGTGCGACTCGGGCGACGCGGTGGTGTGGTCGCCACGGCGTGGGAAGGACAGCCGGCACTGCTGCACTTCGATCGTGATGCGTCAGGGAACGTGGCGGAGTCGTTGCGCGGTGCGTTCGTGCCCCGGGATTCGGCGCGCACCAAGAACATCGCGGCAAATACGGCGTGGTTTGGCGTGGATTCGGCCGGGCTGGTGGCGCGCGGTGTACGCGTTGGACTTGGCGTGACGGCGTACAAGCGGGCCACGAGACTCGCCGGCACGCGCGTCACCGGCCGCGGCAGTGATGACCGCACCGGTTCGACGGCGCTTCTGCTCGCCCTTCAGCGCATCGATCCGAAGACGCTCACGCATCGGGTGCTGTTTGTGTGGACCACACGTGAGGAAGCTGGGCTCAATGGTGCCAGCGCATT
Organism: uncultured Gemmatimonas sp.; assembly: GCA_964456595.1. GTDB lineage: Bacteria > Gemmatimonadota > Gemmatimonadetes > Gemmatimonadales > Gemmatimonadaceae > Gemmatimonas. The sequence continues at coordinate 22,918 of CAYWCJ010000023.1, forward strand.
CGGCGCCGATCATGGTCGCGGACTGCGTCGCGTCTACAGCGTGGATACGTTCGTTTCGTCGGACACGCCACTCGAGCAGCCGATGTTTGCGTTCGCGCCGTTGGGAAAAGGCGCCGTGCTGCGCGGACTCGATGATGGATCGCTGGCGCCGCCGGCCGAACGCGATCGCATTCTGCGTATCGCGCGGCAGCAGGGAATTCCGCTCCAGGTGGGCACCACGCACGGCTCCACCGATGGCTCAGCCGTCGCCGCGTTTGGCGCACCCAACATTGGACTGTCGTGGCCCGGTCGCTATTCGCATTCCCCCGGCGAAGTGCTCGACCTGCGCGACGTGGACGCGCTGATTCGGCTGATTGCCGCGGTGGCCATCGCGCGATAGTCGTCGTGCCGTGGTTCAGCGGGGGATCAGCGAGTCTGTCGGCGGCACGGGCGGCCGACGTTCCATCACCACATCCTGCTCGATCTCTCGACCGCGACGACCCATCGGCGGCCCCATCTCACCCGGTGCGCCGGGGCGACGGGGCATACGGTGCTGCATACGATCCTGCATGCTGTTCTGCATACGATCCTGCATGCTGTTCTGCAGGCGATTCTGCTCGGGGCCTCGCATGCGCATGTCCCTGCCCTGACGCAGGCGCTGACGCGCGCCCTCGCGCATCCCCTGCTTCATGCGACCGCGCATCGTACCGCGCATGTTGTCGATCGTCGTCTTCTGCGTCGCCGTGAGCACATTGCGCACGTCCTGCCGTTCCTGCAAACGCGCGATTGCCTCGTCGTTGCGCATCCGGCTCATGCGATCCATCACCGCACGTGCTTTCGCCAGATCGCCGTCACCCTGCATCGCGTCCATCATATCGGCGCGCGCACGCAACTGATCCGCCTCATTGCGCTGACGACGCGGTGCCGCGCGCAACGCTTCGAGTCGCTTGACCTGATCGTCCGTCAGGTCGAGCTGCTGCCGCATGCCGAGCAGCATGCCGAGCAGCGTGCCGGCGGTGCCGCCGCCGGGCCCGAACTCGCTGCGTGGGCCTGCCTGAGGGGGCGCTGCGCGACGTGCGCCTGCCGGTCCGGACTGACGAGTGGGCGCCGGTCCGGCCTGCGGCGCGCGCGCCGGTTGACGCGGCTGCACAGGCGGTGGCGTTTGTGCAAATGAAACAGAGGAAGCGAGCGCGCTGGACAGCAGCGCGACGCCGTGGCGCGCGATGTGTCGGGTGATGTGTCGCATGAGCACCGTCCGGGAGTTTGGCGCGTTCGCCTGATCAGGCGTGCGCAACATACAAGTCTGCAGGTGGTCTGCATGTGGTCTGCATGTGGTCTGCATGTGCTGAGACGTGGTGTCGGGCGCGGCGTTAAGGCGTTCGTTGGCCACGAACTCGCAACACCGTTGCGGCTAGTCGTCCCCGCCTTGGTCCCGATGTCCCAACGTCATGACCGGGAACTGCGTCACGGGGTAGACGCCTTGAGTGCGGTGATGCACTGTGGACTTCCACCTTCGAGTCCGGCCGACCACCGGTCTCGTTGTCCTCGCACCGCCACGATCGACGCCCTACTCAGGACTTTGTGGGATCTGCACTCGACGCCGTCGTTGCTTTCTTCTTCAAGTATCCGCTGCGCATGTTTGCGCGTGGAGATGTGGTCATTGCGCCGGTCGTGCCGCTGCTCGCCGTGGCGGTGGCCGCCGCGATCGCGGTGCCGCTGGTCGCGTTCCTGTACTCCCGTGTGCGCACACTCAGGCCGGTCGATCGCATCGTCCTCGGCGCGTTGCGCGCCTCTGCCGTGCTGCTCGTGCTTGGCTGCTTGCTGCGACCGGGGCTCGTGATCGCGTCGGCCGTCCCGCAGCGCAACGTGCTGGCAGTGCTCATCGACGATTCGCGCAGCATGCGCGTGCGCGACGTGGGCGACACCACGCGATTGCGCGCCACGCAACGTGTCTTCGACGACACCAGTGCACTGACCAAAAAGTTGGGCGAACGATTCGCGCTCCGCCGATTCCGCTTTGCCTCGCATGCATCACCGTTGGCCAATGCCGCATCGCTGACCGCGTCGGGCACCCAGTCGGATCTCGCGAGCGCGCTCGATGACGTGCGCGAAGAACTCGCCGGGATGCCGCTGGCTGGCATCGTGCTGGTGAGCGATGGCGCCGACAACGGCAACTCTGTGTATGAAGACGCGCTCCTCGCGATGCGCGCGCGACGAGTGCCCGTGTACACCGTCGGCGTGGGCAGTGAGCGCTTCGAGCGCGATCTCGCGATCGAACGTGTGAACGCCCCAACGCGGGCACTCGCCGGCGCGACGATGCTGATCGAGGCGGACGTCCGCGTGCGTGGTATCGGCAAGGATGCCGCGACCGTCGTCGCCGAAGCCGATGGTCGCGTGGTGGCAACCGAAGTGGTGCGCGCGCCGGAGAAGGGCGATATTGCGCATGTGCGACTGCGTGTGCCGCCGATGCCGCCGGGCACGTACCGACTTGGGGTGCGTGCGCGTCCGCTGGCCAACGAAATCGTCGTCGAGAACAACGAGTGGCAGGCTGGGCTCGAAGTGCGACCGGGTCCGGATCGTGTGTTGTACGTCGAAGGCGAGCCGCGTCCGGAGTTTGCCTTCCTGCGACGCGCCGTCGCTGGCGACAGCGGCATTCAGGTGGTCGGGCTGATGCGCAGCGCCGAGAACAAGTTTCTTCGTCTTGGCGTCAAGGACAGTCTCGATCTGCTGGGCGGATTCCCGACCACGCGCGAGGAGCTCTTCCAGTATCGCGCGCTCGTACTCGGCAGCATCGAAGCGTCGTTCTTCACCGCCGAGCAGCTGCGCATGATCTCCGACTTCGTGAACAAGCGCGGCGGCGGACTGCTGGTGCTTGGTGGACGCGCGTCATTGTCGGAAGGCGGATTCGCCGATACGCCGCTCTCAGATGTGCTGCCGATTACGCTGGCACGCGCACAGATCAACGAAGAAGGTCCCGCACTCTCGGTGAAGGTGCGCCCGACGCGCGCCGGCGAGGCGATGGCCGCGCTGCAGCTTGGCGCGACGACATCAGCATCGAAACAGCGGTGGGATTCGTTGCCGGCGCTCACATCGGTGAATCGCAGCGGCACACTGCGCGCCGGTGCCACGATGTTGCTGGCCGGCACGGTGGAAGG
>CAYWCJ010000024.1:0-25726 GCA_964456595.1 uncultured Gemmatimonas sp.
GATTCGGTCAGCACCTGCGTAAAGGTGAATTGCGTCTCGAAACCGCCAGCCGGCGCGGGCGGCACCGCACCCAGGAGGCGCTTTTCGTCGATGTCGACGCGCAGCTCGGTGCCCGGCGCTTTCACGCCCCACTTGACGCTCTTGGCGGGGCCGAGCAGGCCCTCCCAGAAGAGGCCGCGGTCGGTCGCGCCGACGCGTTCGTTCTTCTCGTTGCGGCGCGACCGACCGCGCTCGCATCGGAGCCGCCCTGCAGTCCCTTCATGCAGCCTGCGATGCCGACGATGAGTCCGAAGATCGTACCCTTGAGCAGCCCGAGCAGCGCATCGGAAAGCGTCACTGCGTACAGCAACCCGTTCATGAACTGCTTGATGGAGAGATCGAGCAACGCGGCCGACACCAGCATGCCGCCGACGATGCCGACGAAGTCCGCATAGAGGGTGAGTAGCGGCATCATCACGAAGATTCCGAGCAGGCGCGGCAGCACGAGGTGCTCCATCGGCGAGATGCCGAGTGTCGTGTACGCGTCGATCTCCTCAGTGATCTTCATGCTGCCCAACTCGGCCGCGAATGCGGCGCCCGTGCGACCGGCGATGATGATGCCCGTCATGAGCGCGCCCATCTCGCGCAGCATGCCGAAGCCCACCAGGTACGACACGTAATAGCCCGCGCCGAATCGCTGCAGCACGACCACGCCGAGGAAGGCGATGATCACCCCGATGAGCAGCGCGATGAGCGTGACGATGGGCAGTGCACCCGAGCTGTTGGTCTGCACGACCACCCAGAACTGGCGCCACCGCATGTGCACACGGCGCGTGATGAGGCCCGCGATGGAAAGCGCGACCTCACCGACGAAGGTGATCGCGGCCACTAGGCCGTCCCAGCTGCCAATCCCCGCGGTACCGAACCGGGTTACGAACCACGCGCGCTTGGACGTGTCGGCGTGCACGCGCTCAGGAACGGCGTGCGCGAGCGCGAGCAGCCGCGGAACCTGTTCCGGCAGCGCTGACGGGTCGAACACGAGCTCATGCTCGCCACAGTAGTTCTGACACTGCGTGAGGAAGATCAGGAGACTGCTGTCCCAGTCCCCGAGCTCGGTCGCATCGAATGAGAGCGAGCGCATCCGCGTGGGTGCAGCGGAGCGACCGACGAGCACATCGAATCGTGGCTGCGCCTGCTCGAGCGACCATCCGCCCGCGAGCACGACGACGAGCGCATTGCCCTCCGTCCGGAGTTCGGCGAGCGCCGCCTTCGTCACCCTCGCCTCGGTACCGGGCATGCGTTTCCCCGTCGATCACGTGGTGTGAGCCGGCAGGTTGTCAGGCCGGGATGATGTGTGCTCCGGGATACAAAGCAAGTCTCATACCGAGTTCGAGCTTGGCGAGCTTGCCATCAGGATATCACGTCATCGTGCTTCGTTGCCCACACCGCGGCGCGCTCCGCGACGCTGGCATGAGATTCGCGCGCACGTGATTCATCGCTTTGAGCCGAGGAGAATTGCATGGCTACCAACCCCCCGACGGGTGATGATCGCCGCAAGGGCGCAGTGCGCGACCGATCGCAGGTGCTGAATCCGCAGAATGACAAGTGGACCAAACGCGCCACGGACACCGGCCAGTTCATCGACCAGAAGAAGGACGGCACGCCGTTCAAGGGCGTGCGAAAGGAGAAGTAGCGGCGCGCGGCCTTCCGATGCGCGCTCACCTGCGGCAGCCCGTGGCCACTACCTTCTGACGTGTCCCTACGGTCCGCATGAATCCCTTCGAGCTGCTCGCGGCGCTGACGACGGTCACCGCCGTGTTCGCCTACGTCAACTACCGATGGGTACGGCTCCCGAGGACCATCGGCCTCATGGCCATGGCACTCGTGAGCTCCGTATTGCTCCTCGGGCTTGCACGTGCGGGCATCGTCGATCTTGCGCCTCTCCTCCGCTTCATCGAGGCGGTGGACTTCGACGCGACGCTCCTGAACGGTGTGCTGGGCGCGCTCCTGTTCGCCGGCGCGCTCCACGTCGACCTCGCCGCACTTCGCGCTGCACGAGTGATGATCGCCGTGCTCGCTGTCGCCAGTACGTTCACCTCCACCCTCATCGTCGGCGGGGGCACGTGGGGACTCACGGCGCTCCTCGGGACTCCCGTGCCGCTCGCCTGGTGTCTCGTGTTCGGTGCGCTCATCTCACCGACGGACCCGATTGCCGTCGGCGCGATCCTCAAGCGGGCCGGTGTGCCCTCCGGGCTCCGCGCTACGATCACTGGAGAATCGCTCTTCAACGACGGCATTGGCGTGGTCGCCTTTCTCGTCCTGCTGGGTATTGCGAGCAGTGGCGAGGCGATGACTTGGGCGCAGGTTGCGGAGCTGTTCGCGGTCGAGGTGCTCGGAGGCCTGCTCTACGGGGCGGCACTGGGCTGGCTCGCGGTGCGCCTCCTGGCGCGCGTGGACGACTACCAGGTGGAGATCCTGCTCACGCTGGCGCTCGCCACGGGCGGCTTCGTGCTCGCCAATCGCCTGCACCTCTCGGGAGCGCTCGCGATCGTCGTCACCGGACTCGTCATCGGCAGCAGCGGCCGCGACGGCGCGATGTCGGCGAATACCCAGGCGCGGCTCGACGACTTCTGGGAACTCGTCGACGCGTTCCTGAATGCAATGCTATTCGTGCTGATCGGCATCGAAGTGGTGATCGTGGAGTTCACCGGCCGCGCCGGCCTCCTGGGCGTGCTGGCCATCGTGCTGGTGCTGCTGGCACGTTGGGCCAGTGTCGCGGTGCCGCTGGCGGTGCTGCCGCGGGGGCGCGCGCTGCCGAAAGGTGCGCTGAGCATCCTGACCTGGGCGGGGCTGCGCGGTGGCATCAGCGTCGCGTTGGCGTTGTCGCTGCCGTCATCTCCGCATCGCAGCCTGTTGGTAACGATGACGTACGTGGTAGTGTGCTTCTCCATTCTGGTACAGGGACTCACGGTGCAACGCGTCGTTCAGCGCGCAACTGCGCATGGGGCGTCCGATGCGGCCGCTGGCGATACGGTCGCAGACAGTGTGCTCCAGGAGGCCCCGCGGGCCGAAGGAGAGACGCAACTGCCGTCAGCCTGATGACGACGACACGAGCCAAGGCGCACGGGGAGCACGGTACGCGGTTACGGACTCTATCGCGTTTCCAATTCGCGAATGAGCGCTTCCATCTGGCGGATCTCCCGTTTTTGCGCCGCGATGATGCTATCGGCCAGCGCGCGAACACCAGGGTCCGGTCGGCGACCGGGCGCCTCCAGCCCTGCGCGTCTTTCTCGCCGCGCTGGCCATTGCCGATGACCTGGGCGCCGTGCTCGTGATCGCGCTCTTCTACACGAGTGCGATCAGCTGGACGGCCCTCGTCGGCGCCGGTCTGGTGCTCCTCGCGCTCTTCGCGCTCAACCGTGCCGGGGCACGGCGGACTGTCACGTATGCGTTGCTTGGCGTGGTGCTCTGGGTGTTCATGCTCAAGTCGGACGTGCACGCCACCGTCGCCGGGGTGCTGCTCGCGCTCACCGTGCCCGCCCGCACGCGCATCAGCGAGACGCAGTTCCTCGCGGCGGCGGAGGCGAGCTTGGCAGACTTCCGCGCTGCCGATGAGCCCGGCACGTCGGTCCTCACCAACCGCGGGCACCAGGATGCGCGGCAGCGCCGCGTGGCTCGGCGGCATCGGCTTCACGATGTCGCTCTTCATTGCCGGCCTCGCGTTCACCGATTCGGCGATCCTCAACACCGCGAAGCTTGGTATCCTTGGCGCGTCGGTCATCGCCGGTGTGGTTGGGTACCTGCTGCTCCGTACGGCTCCCCCTGCGAAGTCCATCGAACAATGATGCATGAGGATTCACGCTTGAGTCACGAAGCACGTCGCAACAGGAGCGCACCACTGCGTGGCAGTTTGCCCCACGCAGAGCGTGGGCCCGCGCGCGTCACCGGGCGACGACTCCTGATCGTCGCCGATGTCGACGGTACACTGCTCGATGCCCACGGCCGCGCTCCATTGTCCGCGCAAATGCTTCGTGCCCGTCTTCACGGAATCGCCGATGCGCACGAGACAACATGTACGCTCGCCTTCGCGTCGAGCCGGACCCTGGTGGAACTCGTCGTACTGCAGCGAGCGCTTGGCCTTCGCGGCGCTTGTATCGCGGAGGACGGGGCAGTCCTGGCCATTGACGTGCCCGACCTTCCTCTGGCGCACCCGTTGGCGCGCACAGGCCAATCATGGCGCGCCGGACGGCGCACGTTGCGCGTCTGGAATCTCGGCGATCCGGCGTCCGCACTGCGCGACGCCTTTGGTCCATTCATCGCATCGTACGAGCTGGACATGACGAACCTGCGCATGATGTCGACACTCGGGTTTCGCTCGCGGGCGGCGATACGTCGTGCACTCACCAAGCGAGAGGCCAGCGTGCTGCTCGATGTGGCAGGTGCGGATCCGACTACGTTGACGCGCTTGCAGCAGGTGGTGACGGCCGCCGGGGCGCATCTCCATCGCGGCGGCCGCTGGCATACGCTCACGAGAGGCGCTGGCAAGGGCGCGGCGGTCTCGTTGCTGCGTTCCATTGTCAGTGGGGGGTCCGAGCCTGGTGTGGTGCGCGTGGTCGGCATTGGGAACGAGGAGAACGACGTGACGTTGCTCGCGAGCGCGGATATCGGGTTCGCGATTCACAATGCCGTCGGTGGTACCCATCCCGCGCTTGCCGTGGTGGACCGCACCATCCCCCTGACCGCCGTAGGAACGGCGGGTTTCGTGGAGATGTTGGACCGTCTTGTCGCGATGCCGCTGTTCGGGAGCGACGAGCGATGACGCGTGCGAGGCCGCGCCAAACAGGCGACGTCCGAGGAGCAGCCCAGGCCGACCGCACCGAGGACGGCCGCCGAGACAGCGGCGGCGGCAACCGACCAGGAGGGATGATGCCACCCAAAGGGAGTCCGTCAGGTTTTGGCGTTCTGCGTGCTGCGCTGGTCTGTACACTGCTCGCCTGCTCGGGCGGCGCGGAGCGCGCGCGTCAAGCCGATTCCACGAGCGTGCTTGCCGCACCGTCCGACAGCCTCGGGTCGCCGACATCGTTAGCCAGTGATGCCACGCTGGTGATGCAAGTGACACCGGCCTTCGTGGACGTCCTGCGCGCAGTGACCGACAGCTTCGCCACCCGCGAGGCGGTTCGAGTAGTCCTCGCGCCGCACGGGGACAGCACGAACATGGATACGACGACGCTGGTGATCGCGCCAGGCGCGGATCTCGTGGTGGTCACCGGACGACTGCTGCCACGCTTGCCGAATGATTCCACGTCGTGGTGGTTGCCATTTGCCGAGTCGGTCGCGGACACGGTTGCGCTGGCCGCGGATAGCACCCGGCGCGTCGACAGTGCGAGCAGGCGGAGTCGCACACGCCGCCGGGCAACGGGGCGACGCGCTGACAGTATGCGTGCCGACAGCGTCCGGCGCACCGTGTTGCAACGGGACAGCGTTCGCGCCGTCAGCGCACGCGCAGTCAGCGCCCGCACGCTCGTGCTCACCATTCCCGCGAATGCGCCCAACCACGGTGTGGCCGAGCGCTTCGTGCGGTACCTGCTGACCGACGGACGAGTCACTCTGCTTCAGGCCGGCGTGCGCGTGCTTCCGCGTCTTGTGGTGCACGGCACTGGCACGCCTCCGGGAATCCGGGCTGTGGTCGACACCGTCGTTCCTCGGGACAGCGCCGATGCCATCGATGCAAGGCCACGCCAGTGAGCGCCGGATTCGCGCTCGTTCTCCTCGCCATCGGCACGTATCTCGCCGCGCATGTGGCGTTCGACTGGATCGGGCGCCGGTTGCTCATCGTGTCGGGTGCCGAATATGTGCTGCTTGGCATCCTGCTCGGTCCACAGGTCGCGGGTGTCCTGAGCAGCGACATGCTCGAAAGCTTCGCGCCGGTTACCGCGCTCGCTTTAGGCTGGATGGGCGCGATCATCGGCAGTCGTTTCATGCTCACGAGCATGGTGCGCGTGCCCGGCGTGACGTGGCGCATTGCCTTCGCCGAATCCATCCTCACACTGTGCATCGTGGGTGGCCTCGAGCTGGTGCTGATCCGCTGGCTGTTCGGCCTCTCCACCACGCGCGCACTCGGGCCTTCGCTCGCCCTCGGCGCGTTCGCCTGCGCGACCGCCGTGACCGGCATCGAATTCGCGGTGCGCCGCTACGGCGGACGTGGTCCGGTGGCTGCGCAGCTGCGAACGACCGCCGGCACGAACCTCTTTGTGGCCGTCGTGGCGTTCGGCATCCTGCTTGCGAGCAGTCATCCCGCCGACCGGTTCAACTCGCGTCTGCTCACGCCCACGGAGTGGACCGTCATCACTGTCGCCATCGGTCTCGTCGGTGGCGCGTTGTTCCATCTGCTGCTCGGCAACGAAGACCGCGTCGACCGGCTGTTCATCTCGCTGGCGGGCATGCTCACCCTCGTCAGTGGCGCCGCGACGTACCTGCGGCTGTCACCAGTCATGGCGTCGATGTTCTTCGGTGCGATGCTGGCCAACACTTCGGGGCAGCACGCGGAGATCCGCAGTGCGCTGAAGCGCGTGGAGCGCCCGCTGTATTTTGCACTGCTCATCTTCGCCGGTGCCACGTGGCGACCCAGCGCCCAGAGTGCTTGGCTGCTACCGGTGCTGGTCTTCCTCGTGGCGCGAGGGTTGGCCAAGGTGGGCGGCGCTCGACTGGTCACGCGCGCGAACGACATGCTGCCCGTGCTCGGCCCCGACTGGGGGCGCGCGCTGCTGGGCCAGGGCGGCATCGTGATGGCGCTGGCCGTCAGCTATCTGTACCAGGACACGCTGGCGCTGCCAAACGTCGTCTTCACCGCCGCCGTCGTGTCGGTCGTGCTCACCGACCTCGTCTCGGGCCGGCTCGCGGCGTCGGTGCTGGTGCCCGCGCAGCCCAGCGTGACCGATCCCGCGAAAGCCAGCGTGCTCGCCGAGGTGCGCTGAGTGCGGCGCATCATCATCCTCGCGTTGCTGTTGGCGGGCATGCAGCTCATCCTGCCACTGGGTGCGCGCGGCTACGGTGGACAGTGGCTCCTCTCGTTCGGCTTTCTGGTCGTCGCCGCGGACACGGTGGGTCGGCTCGTCGTGCCGATCGGTCTTCCGGCGATCGTTGGACATCTTGCCGCGGGCGTGATCTTCGATCCGCAGGTGATTGGCACGCTGAGCACCGATGCGGCTCGGCAACTTGCGCCCGTGAGCTCGCTCGCGATTGCACTGATCGCCTTCCTCGCCGGCGCGGAGCTGCGGTGGAGCGAGCTCAAGGAACGCGGCGTGCTGCTGCTCAAGATTCTCGCCACGGAGATGACGCTGGTGCTGGTGGCCATCACCGCGCTGCTGCTGGGCATGCGGGAGTTCGTGCCGTTTCTGGCGGACAGCCCAACGACGACGGTGCTGGTCATGAGTCTCCTCTTCGCATCCATTGCCGTCGTGCACTCACCGGCGGTCACCATCGCGCTGCTGTCGGAGACGCGTGCCAATGGGCCCGTGGCACGCACGACACTCGGTGTGGTACTGCTCTCCGACGTCGTCGTCATCCTGCTCTTCGCCGGCGTGCTCGCATTCGCCCGGGCGGTGGTGCCACCGGCGGCGTCCGGCAGCACGTTCTCGTTGCTTGGCGTGTTCTGGGAGATTGGCGGCGCCGTCCTGATCGGCGGTTTCCTCGGCGGCGGCATCGCGTTGTATCTCCGCTTCGTGCGTCGCGAGCTGTTCCTGTTCGCGATTCTCGTCGCGTTCTTCGGCAGCGAGATCACGCGGCTCGCGCATGTGGAGACGCTGCTCGCCATGCTCATTGCCGGCTTCGTCGCGGAGAACGTCTCGCCGCACGCACTCGGTGATGCTCTTCGGCACGCCATTGAACGATCGGCGGCGCCGGTGTTCGTGGTCTTCTTCGCGCTCGCCGGCGCGGCGCTCGATCTCGGCGCGGTGGCCGATCTCTGGTTCGTGGTGCTCCCCCTCGTCGCCGTGCGGAGCCTGGCGCTCTGGGCCGGCGCAGGGCTCGGCGCCCGGTGGGGCAGGGCGTCGCTGCCGGAGCGTCAATGGACCTGGATGGGGCTCGTGTCGCAGGCGGGGGTGGCCATCGGGCTGGCGACCGTCGCTGCGGAAGCGTATCCCGAGCGCGGCGACGCGATCCGCGCGCTCTTCCTCGCGATGCTCGCCGTGAACCAGACGCTGGGCCCGATCCTGTTCCGCCTCGCGCTCTCGCGTGCCGGGGAGCTCAACGCCTCGGCGGCCGTCACGCCTGAGGTTGCCGTGCCGCCTGACAGACCGCCCGATACCACTCTCCGGACGACTTGAGCGTGCGGCGCTGCGTCGCGTAGTCGACGTGCACCAGCCCAAATCGCGGCCGATAGCCGGAGGCCCACTCGAAGTTGTCGAAAAGGCTCCAGGCGTGATAACTCCTCACGTCGGCGCCACCGGCGATGGCTTCGGCCACCGCGGAGAGATGATCCCGGTGGTAGGCAATGCGTGCTGGGTCACGCACCACCCCGTCCGCATCCGGAGCGTCGGCGAATGCGCATCCGCTTTCGCACACCTCGATGGGGATGGGGCCATACCGTTTCGTGAGCAGGAGCAACGCGTCACGCAGCGCATTGGGCCAGATCTCCCAGCCCATCTCGGTACGCGCCCCATGATCGCGTCCGAACGCGTTTTCGATGCGCACGCCGGCCCCATACGGGTTCTCATGCGGGTCGGTCGCCCGCCGTCCGCTGAAGTCGCTGTGTCCGCCCGTGGTCCGTGCATCGCTGCGAATGCTGAAGAGGAAGAACGGCAGGTTGGGCCGCTCGCCGCCGGCGCTCACGACGAGGCGGTAGTAGCAGTTGACGCCAATGAAGTCGAGCGGCGCACGCATCCGGCGCTCGTCGCCGGGCTCCTCGCCCAAGGCGTCCTCCGGCACGGACTCGAGGAACTCGGCGGGATGCGTTCCGTGAAAGAGCGGATCGAGAAACAGCCGGTTGAACAGCGCGTCGGCATAGGTGGCGGCTTCCCGGTCTGCGAGGGTGTCCACCGCGGGCTCGCAGGGCGCGAGCGCGAACACGGAGCCGACGCGCGCCCCTGGGCACACGGCCTTCATGGCACGAAAACCGTCGCCGTGCGCGAGCGACACCGTGTGCACCGCCCGCAGGAAATCGCCGAGGTCGCGCTTGCCCGGCGCGTAGCGGCCCAGCAGGTAGCCGCGTGAGGTGAAGATGAACGGCTCGTTGAAGAGCGCCCAATCATGTACGCGGTCGCCGAGCGCCGTCGCCATCACGGCGGCATAGTCGGCGAATCGCTCTGCAGTATCGCGCGCCGGCCAGCCACCCGCGTCTTCCAGCGCCTGCGGCAGATCCCAGTGGTACAACGTGGGAAAGGGACGTATGCCGACGCGCAGCAGCTCGTCCGCCAGTCGGTCGTAGAACGCAATCCCTTTTGCGTTCGCGAGTCCTTTGCCCGTTGGCTGGATGCGCGGCCGGGCGATCGAGAAGCGGTAGCTACTCACGCCCATGTCGCGCAGCAAAGCAACGTCCTCCTGCATCCGGTGGTAATGATCGCACGCGATGGCTGCGCTCTCGCCACGCTCCACGGCGCCAGGCATTTCGCAGAAGGTGTCCCAGATCGAGCGCCCCCGGCCATCGACGTCAATGGCGCCTTCGATCTGATAGGCTGAGGTGGCGACCCCAAACTGGAAGTGCGGTGGAAATGCTGCCGTGTCAACGGTCATCTGAGGTCGTGCTCGAGTCGTGAAGAAGAATAGTGCGGAACATGGACGATTCCTGAGTCCCGGCGCTCAGTAGCGCACGATGCGCGCCAACCTCATCATCCGCTCGAAACTTCGGCACGCATTTCGCAGGCCGCTGCTGGAGCAGCGATATCGCGTCGCGCCGGCATGATCATTTTCTTCATCAACGGGGAGCTCATGAACGCAGAAACGAGTTTCGGCGCTCAGGCCGCGCCGCTGGCACGCATGGCGAAAGCGATGGACGCACTGCCCGGCGCGGGCAACGGCAGGCGTGTCCATGTGCCGCTCGGTAGCGCGCGCCTGCGCGATCACCACGCCCATGACGTCGTGCGGAACGAGAGGCGAAACTAGTGACAGACATCGGCTCTCAGCGATCTCCTGCGCGCGACACACCGTCGCCCTCTCCTCAACGCTGGCGCTCGGCCCTCTGGATCGGGTCGGCGGCCGTGCTGGGATTTCTCGCGGGCTTCCTGCTGCAATACGGGCAGGTGAATCGCGCACGGCAGCAGGTCGCGGACGCGTCGGCCGCCATACAGGCGGCCCGACTCGAAGCGACGCTGAGTGCGGCGGTGATCGAGGCACAGGCCGGCCGCTTCGAAGTCGCACGCCAGCACGCGAGCGACTTCTACACGGGACTCCAGCGTCGGCTGCTTCCCGTCATGGACGGCGCGCCGCAAGCAGAGGCGCGGACCATGCTCGCCGAGCGCGATTCGATCATCACCTCGCTCGCGCGAAATGATCCGGCCTCGCCAGGCACGCTCGCAGGCGTGCTGATACGTCTACGCGAGACGGTCCATCGTGCCGCGCTCGATTCGTCGAACGTGCCGGGCACGAGGTGAGGTTCTGGAATCACGCGGGAGCGTAGCGCTCGAAGTCTGGTCGTCACGCTGGCAAAGTCGGCGTATCGTTCGGTTCAGGACCGATGTCACGCCGTCCCAGCACGTCCTGCACGTACAGCATCACCACCATCACCACCATCACGGCCGCGAGCGGCGCCGCGAGCGCGGCGCCCATGATGCCCGCCACCATCACGAGCAGGAGCTGCGCGATTACGGTAAGCGCCGGTGGCAACGCGACGGCGAACTCTGCGCGAGTCCCAGCAGCACCGCGGGCAACGCCGCCAGCAAGGGGCCGATAACTGACGTTGTAGCGCGTCGCGGCAGACCGCGACGGTCCTCCGCCGGGCCTCGCTCTTGCATATCGATGAACTGGTTGACGCTGCATTCCCCCGATTCAGGAGACCATCGACCATGCGCCACAGTTATCGGAGTTCCGTCGCAGTCTTCGCGCTGCCGCTGGCACTGGCTGTCCTCGGATGCGGCGGCGAGTCACGGGAAACGCCGCCGGTGACGGACACCGCGATGGCGGCGGCATCGACGAGAACAGCGGCACCAGATACCACCGCCGAGCGGCTGTGGGCCTATCTCGAATCAGCAGACTACAAGACGTGGCCGATGTGGCCGGGCAAGACGGCCCACTACGCCGGCACCGAGCCGCACGGCGCGCTCCTGACCACGTACGTCAACACGCTCGCGCTGGATGCGATCACCAACGGCGCCGGCATGATGCCGGTGGGGACGATCCTGGTGAAGGAGAACTACATGCCGGATAGCACGCTGGCTGCCGTCACGGTCCTGTACAAGTCGGCAGGCTACGACGGCGCACATCACGACTGGTTCTGGATGAAGCGACTCGCCAACGGCACCGTCGAGGCCAGCGGACGGGTGGCCATGTGCATCAGTTGCCACGGCGGCAAGGAAGGCAACGATTACATCATGACGGCCGCGCTCAAGTAACAGCGTTGCTCTCCACCTGCCCGCGGTAGCGATGGTGGCACATCTCCCCACCAAGCCACGATGAAACTCAAATCCAGCGCGTTTCGCGTTCGCGAAGGTGACCCGGTGGACCTGACCACGTGGTCCACGCTGGTCGATCCGTTCTATGACACGAAGGCGGATTACGAGGAGAAGCTCGCGGCGCAGGTGGCGGATCTCAGTCGCCAGCAGGTGCTGCATTACGCCAACAACAGCCGCGCCCTGCTGCTGATTTTCCAGGCCATGGACGCGGCGGGCAAGGACGGCGCCATTCGCCATGTGATGTCCGGCGTGAACCCGCAGGGATGCCAGGTGTTCAGCTTCAAACACCCCAGCGCGACCGAGCTGCAGCACGACTTCCTCTGGCGCACCACGCGCAACCTGCCGGAGCACGGCCGCATCGGTATTTTCAACCGGTCGTACTACGAGGAAGTACTGATCGTCCGCGTGCATCCCGAGTTGCTGCGCGCCCAAGGACTGCCGGACGCCACGCGCACGAACGGGACCATCTGGGCCGAGCGCTTCCGCTCCATCAGCGATCTCGAACGGCATCTGGACGTCTCAGGCACCAAAATCGTCAAGTTCTTCCTGCATCTCTCGAAGGACGAGCAGCGCCGACGCTTCCTCGACCGCATCGACGAGCCGGACAAGAACTGGAAGTTCAGTGCCGCCGACCTCACGGAGCGTGGCTACTGGGACGACTACATGCATGCCTATGCCGAGTGTCTCGGCGCCACGAGCACGAGAAACTCGCCGTGGTACATCGTGCCGGCCGACGACAAGGAGAATGCACGGCTCATCATCTCGGAGATCATCCTCGACACCTTCGAGGACCTCGATCTCAAGCCGCCCACGGTGGACGCGCAGCGGGTGGCGGAGCTCCAGGCGTTTCGCGAGCAGCTCGTGGCCGAGGGCTAGTCGCCGAGGCCGGGGCCATCACCAAACCCTCGCGTTGGCGGGCCTCGCGGGGAGAGAAGTACGATGCGTGCAAACGCTCACGCGATTACGGGGTAGTCGATTCAGTGCGTCATCTGCTCGCACCTTCCTGCGGAGAAAGATCATGGGCTCGTTCAATGACAAGGTTGCACTCGTCACCGGTGGCGGGTCGGGACTCGGTGAAGCCATCGCTAAATCGCTCGCGGCCAAAGGCGCAAAGGTCGTGCTCACGGACATCGACCTCGAAGGCGCCAAGCGTGTCGCGAAGGAAATCGCAGACGCCGGAGGTGTGGCGAGTGCAATCGCTCAGGACGTGTCCAAACCGGAACAGTCAGAAAAAGTTGTGCGACACGCGGTGGCCACGTACGGCGCCCTGCACTACGCCATCAACAATGCCGGCATCGGCGGTGCACAGGCGCCCGTGGGCGAAACGGATCTCGCGGAATGGGATCGAGTCATCAGCGTCGATCTGAACGGCGTGCTCTACGGCATGCGATATCAGATTCCCGCCATGCTCGAAGCCGGCGCCGCGAACTGCGCGATTGTGAACGTGGCATCCATTCACGGCACTGTGGCAGCGATCGGCAACGGCGCGTATACCGCCGCCAAACACGGCGTTGTCGGGTTGACCAAGAACGCGGCCGCGGAATACGCTGCGCAGGGGCTGCGCATCAACTGCGTAGGTCCGGCGTACATCAAGACTCCGCTATTGGACGACTTGCCGGACGAGTTTCTCGCCGCGCTGATCGCTCGCCATCCGCTCGGACGTCTGGGCCGACCCGACGAAGTCGCGCCGCTCGTCGCGTTCCTGCTGTCAGACGAAGCGTCGTTCATGACTGGCGGATACTACCTCATCGACGGCGGCTATACGTCGGTCTGATTTCGTGATGCACAGTCTGGGCAATGACACCGGGATTTGCTGTGTATGCTGCGCCGCAAGCGTCATTTGCCGGCTTCGTCTCCCCAGATCTCCTCAAGCCGTCCTTCACGCCCGCAGCTGGCCCGATAGAACTTGTAGCGCAACGGATTCTTCGTGTAATAATCCTGGTGGTATTCCTCGGCGACGTAAAAGGGCGTCGCCGCGACGATCTCGGTTGCGATTGGCTGCGGGAAACGCGCCGCAACGATGCGTAGCGAGGCCTCGGCCAATGCCTGCTGCGACGCATTGCGCGGATAAATGCCGCTGCGGTATTGGCTGCCGCGGTCGCAGAATTGCTGGTTGCGCGCGAACGGGTCGATGTTGCGCCAGAACACGTGCAGCAGACGATCGTAGGTGACGCGCGCCGGATCGAACACCACCTGCATCGCTTCGGTGTGCCCTGTGCTGCCGGCCGACACCTGTTCGTACGTTGGGTTCACCACCGAACCTGAGGTGTAGCCGCTGGTGGTGGAGAGCACGCCATCGAGCTTGTCATACGGCGGTTCCATGCACCAGAAGCACCCGCCCGCAAAAATTGCGGTATCGACTGCCGCAGCAGGCATCGTGCTGACAGCAGCTGCAACGGACATGTCGGCAGACGGTGCATCTGTCGCGACGTCAGCCGCGGTCGAGCCGGTCGTCACGCTGGCCGACGGACCGTCGTCCCCTGCATCAGACGGCGCACTCCCCATACGCGCGGGAACATCGTTCGGGCCGCAACTGACCATCGCGAGCGATAGTGCGAATGGAACGAGGAACAGTCGCATATGTCAGCCTCTCAATTCCGGAAGTTTCTCGCTTGCCTGCACGAATCGCAGGGCAATGCCGTTGTTGCAGTACCGCTTTGGATGTCGACCGACGCATGGGGCACGTGCACGATGAGCGCGGACATCGGTGCAAGATAGCCGCTCAAATCACCAGCGACCCAATTGATCTGCGCCTATTCGTCAGCGGCGCGATCGCGCGGGCGAGCGATGATTGTCTCGAATCCTGGCGGAGGCACCCTCACGCCGACCTGAAGCGCGGCAACGGGCCGTGACACTCCTGCACGGTGTCACGTGCGATCTTGTGGCAGGAGGTCGGAGCAGGACGTCTCTCCGTACCTTGATTCGCTCGCACCTGTTCCCATTCAGAGGTTTCGTCATGCGAAATCGCACTGGACTCGCACACCAGCACGAGAGCCCGGCACAGATCGCGAAGGAAGCCAAAGCCGAGGCGCCCACGATGTCCGAGGGGAAGCCATCGACACGCTAAGCGACCAGCGGACCGCCAGGTCATGCGATTGATGCGCAACCACCGCCGTTGGCGCCGGTTCGTCACGGCACGACTCAACCCGAAGGCGTACCTCGGTCTTCACGTCACTGTTGGGCTGCTGGTGGCGGTCCTTGGGGCCGTCCTCTTCAGCGCCATTCTCGAGGAGGTCCTCGACAGCGCGTCGCTGGTGCAGTGGGATGTCGCGCGGAGCGCGGCCTTTCACGACCGGCAAACCCCCGCCGGCGTGGACATTTTCTACCTGATCACGCAGCTCGGCTCTCCAGTAACCGTAACGGCCATGGGCGCCGTCGTCGTCGCGATGCTCTGGCGGCGCCGCCGGCGGACGCTGATCCTCGCCTGCGTCGCCGCGTGGGGAGGCGAGGCGCTGCTCAATCAGGCGATCAAGCATCTCGTGCACCGCACGCGTCCGCCGTTCGGCGCAGCGTATCTCCACGGCGCGTCCTTCAGCTTTCCCAGCGGTCATTCGATGGGCGCGACCGTGGCGTACGGCATGGTCGCCTACCTGTTGATTCGACACGTGGAACGGCGGTCGCTGCCGCCATGGCTCATCGT
Source organism: uncultured Gemmatimonas sp. (assembly GCA_964456595.1). Lineage (GTDB taxonomy): Bacteria > Gemmatimonadota > Gemmatimonadetes > Gemmatimonadales > Gemmatimonadaceae > Gemmatimonas. The sequence continues at coordinate 15,223 of CAYWCJ010000024.1, forward strand.
CACTGGCGCGGCCACGACCATCGTTCTGGTCAGCTTCAGTCGCCTCTACCTCGGTGTGCATTACCCGAGCGACGTACTGGGCGGCATCGCCGTCGGGGTCGCGTGGCTGGCGGTCTGCATCACGGGTGTCGAAGTGGCTGTTCGTCGGGCGACCAGCTAATGACAGTCCACAAGCCCTCGCCACCGGATCGTCGGACCGCGTCCCCGTCGGATGCGTGCCACACTCGTCCATCCGAAGGACTTGCTCCGATTCTTGCGTCAAGCAATTTTACGCCGAGTAAAGGTCAACGGTTACTTTCCGAAATCGACTTCCCTCGTCATCGAGCTCCGTGCCCAAAGACCCCGTGCCACGACGTCGCCCCGCAATCACCTCCACCACGCCCACCCCGCGCCTGCACGACACCGTGCGCCTGTCGGCGGATGGCGTCGCCAAGGTGCTGGGCGACCTGGAGGCGCGCGTGCTTCAGACCATGTGGGCAATCGGCACGCCGGCGTCGGCGCGAGTAGTCCATGCGGCGGTCGTGAAGCGGCATCCGGTGTCGCCGCTGACCACGATCACGGTGCTCAACAAGCTCGTCGACAAGCAAATTCTGACGCGGCGCAAGGTCGACGACCTGTACCACTACGAACCCACGATGGACGAAGCCGCGTTCCGGACCATGGTGTCGCGCCGCGTCGTTGAAGGCATTCTGTCGTTCGGCCCTGAAGCAGTGTCGGCTTCACTGGTCGACGTGCTCGCCGAGCGCGATCCTGCGCAGCTCGAAGAACTCGGTCGGCTCATTCGTCGCCGCCTGCGTGAGCAGGGCTGAGGCAGCGTGATATGACGCGTGGTGATTCCTTCCTGACCGTGCGCATGCGCGAGCGTGAGCAGACGCATCGTCGCCTCGTCTTGTGGGGCATCGGCGCGCTCCTGCTGCTGAGCCTGAGCCCCGTGGTCGGCCACCACCTGTCCTCGCGGGTCGACACTGCGCTGATCGGACAGGATCATTTGTGGGACATCTGTCTGATCGCGCTACACACGCTGCTCGCGCCGGTGCATGGATTGTTTCACGTGCTCCTGATCGCCGGTCTCCTCTACGCCACTTGGGATCGCGCGCGGGCGGTGTGGCGACTTCGTCGGACGCTGGCCATGCTGACGCCTTGCGCCGAGGCGCCCGGCAGTCGCATCGGTGCCGCGATGCGGGAACTGGGACTCGGCGACGGTACTGTGTGCGTCGTTGATGGCGTTCCGAATCCGGCGTTCACGGCGGGCTGGTGGTCGCCGCGCATTTACATCGCGCGGGAAATCGGTGAGTCGCTGTCACCAGAGCAGTTGATCGCCGTGCTGGCGCACGAAGCCGAACATGTGCGCCGACGCGACCCGCTGCGTCTGTCACTCCTGCGATTCCTCGGCTGTACACTGTTCTGGAACCCCGCCTTCCGGCGCCTGGCGTCCGACATGGCTGACGAGGCCGAAATCGCTGCCGACGATGTCGCGGCTCGCGGCGCTCCGCTCGTGCTCGCGTCGGCAATCCTGCTGTTGGCAGCATGGCGCAGGCCTGCAGCGAGTGTGGGTGGCCGGCACGCCATCCCCGCCGGTGCGGTCGTCGGACTGGTCGAGAACGGCGCAGCGCGCCGAGCGCGGTTTGATGCGTTGCTGGACCGGCGCGTGCGTCGCCTGGCCGGAGAAACCACTGTCGTCTCGACGCGTCTGACGCGGCGTTCGATCCTCGGCGCGGCGGCGATGCTCAGTGTGGTCTGGATCTCTGGTATCGCCGTCGCGCATCCGATGCCCACGCCCGGTACGCACGCGGATGCGACGCACTGCGAGCACAAGGGCGAGGGTGCGTTGTCCCATCTCTTCTGTCGGAGCGCTGGCCATTCTTCAGCGACATCAGTCGTTGGCGCGTCGCGCTGTCCGCACGCTCATCCGGCGGGCTAGGGATCAGTCGTAGCTGTCGCACGCATTGCTTTTCCAATCATCCAACGGCCGCTCGAGCCCCGCGCGCGGTTTGACCTTTACGCTCAGTAGAATGCCGCAGTTACATGCATGCTTTGCGTGGCGCCCGTGTCGGCCAAGTCTGCCGACAGTGTTCTTTGCCACTACCCTGGCCCTGGCGGCCATGCGGCCGTCGACGGCGCGCGCACAGACGGACTATTTCAACACGGACGCCGGTCGTCCGGTGCGTATCGAGGATGCGTATGCACTGGAGCGCCGCGGCTTCGAGCTGCAAGTCGCACCGCTTCGGCTCGAGCGCAGTACCGGGGGGCAGTACCGCTGGGGCATCGAGCCGGAGCTTGCGTACGGTATCCTCCCGCGTACGCAACTGGAAGTCGGCTTTCCGCTCGCGTGGATCGACGCGGGCATTGGGCGCCGAACCAGTGGCCTCGCCGGCGTCGACGTCTCGCTGCTGCACAACCTCAACGTCGAAACGCGCATTCCGGCGCTCGCCATCGCGGCGGACGTGCTTCTCCCGGCCGGCAAGCTTGGCCCCGACCGTGCTTATCCGTCCCTCAAGGGTATTGCGACGAAGACGTTTTCGTGGGCGCGGTTCCACCTCAACGGCCAATACACCTTCGGTGACGCGCCAGGTGAACAACCAGGCTCAACCTCCATGCTCGTCGGCGCCCAGGTTGTCGAGGTAGCCCGCTGGCTGGGCGGCGTGGCCGTCGATCGCACCTTTCCGCTCCGCTCGGTGCTCGTGACCGGCGAGATCTACGCACAGGAGGGCTTGGACGAGGACGCCATGACGGAATGGAACGCCACGGTCGGAAGCCGCTATCAACTCTCACCGCGTTGGGCGCTGGACGCGGGTATCGGACGTCGCCTGACCGGCGCCGACCGTGTGTGGTCTCTCACTGTGGGCGGCGCCGTCGCGTTCGGCCTGCCCTGGAGTCGCTGATCATGTCTGTATGCCTCTCTGCATGCATCAAGAGCACTCGGCGGCGCGGTCGCGCGATGCTGCTCGCCCTCGGCGCCACGCTCTCCACGACCGTCGCGCCGGATGCGGCGCACGCGCAGTGGTCGACGACGTACGAAACGTTCTATCTGCAGGCCCCGCACAATTGGGTCTTCCGCAACAACTATCAGGGGGCGGACCGTCTCTTCAACGCCTTCGACTACGGCCACGCCATCCTGTACGAAACCTTGTGGACGAAGCCGGATGCGCCCGCATCGGCGCTCGAGGAGAAGATCTACAACAAGCTGACGCGGGAAGTGCTCGTGCGTCCGCCCCGCGTGCCGCTCGAGGAAGCGGCCATCGAGATCAAGTACGCGCAGCTTGCACCGGAGGCGAAAGTGATGTTCGACTGGTCGCACATCCTCCACCGGCAGATCTACGACGTGCTGGCCGACGAACGCATCGCGCAGGCGGCGAAGGACCGCGAGGTGCAGCGCCTCATCGACTACTACAAGACGCGGCCGGATGTCGCGTTCAGCTCGAAGCCCAAGAGCATGAAGTTGATGCAGGAGCAGCCGTTCTCGCTGGCCTTCCGCGAGAAGTATCCCAGGTTCAATGGCTTGATCTGGGGCTACCACTGGTTGCAGGTGGGTTTGTATGAGCCGCTCATCGTCGGCACGACGCCGGAAGCGCGCCAGGCTGGCGTGCGCGCGACGGTCGCCCGGTTCTGGCAAATGCTGGAGCAGCCGCCGACATCGCTGCCGTATCAGATGCCGATGACGGCCGCCGTCGCGCCCGCGTTCGCCGCGCGCTATCCCGAGGCTGCAATCATCTTCGACAACCTGCATTCCATGCACGACGTCGTCAGCGATATCCTGACCAACCCCAGCGTGCCCCGCAATCGGAAACGGGCCGAGATCATGCGTGCGGCGGCGCGCTTCCGCGACGACACGTCGTATGTGATGCCGGTTGCCGCATGGCGCACGATGTCCCTGGCGATGGGCGTGGAGAACATGGGTGGTCCCGCCGTGAACTTCCTCACTGCACTGCCGACACCCTCGGTGACGCGTGGCGCCGTGATGCAGCACGACGACGCGACCGGCAAGATGATCGGCATGAAAACGGGAGCCATGACGGGCGCGATGGCCGGGATGGATCACTCGCAGATGGACATGGGCACGACACCTCCCGTCGTGCCGCCCGCTGGGGCCGGCAAGACGCCGCCGGTCGATCATGCCGCGATGGGACATGGCGCCCCCGCGCGTGACGCCGTGCGTGACACAGCCAATACCGACGCAAACAGCATGGGCGGTGCGCATGCCATGCCGGGTATGATGGATCTGCACATGCGCATGCTGCACGATCCCGGCATTCGCCGCCGCGTGATGGCCGATACCGCGATGCGTCGACTGATGACGGAGAGCATGGCGACCATGCCGGCCGAGCACCAGGCGATGATGGCCGACATGCTACGCGCTGACAGTCTCGACGCCAACCGCGTGGTACCTGCCACGACGGTCCCGAAAAAGAAGACTGCGGCGAAAGCGGCGAAGCCAGCAGCGCCCAGGAAGGATCCGATGACCGGGATGGATCACAGCAGGATGGCCGTGCCGCCGCGCAAGAAGTAGGAGGTCGTGGTCATGCCGCAGGCAGCGAACCGGCTGATTCAGGTGAAGGCGAGCGGCATGATGTGCAGCTTCTGCACGATGTCGGTGGAGAAGTCGCTCGGGCGCATGCCCGGGATACGCAGTGTGCAGGTGAACCTGGTGCATGGAATCATTCTGGTCGATGCGGATCGTGCTCAGGTTTCCGAGGAGCAGGTGGCGCAGCAGGTCGAGGCGCTGGGCTACACGGTGGTCGCCACCGAAGCGCAGCAGATCGAGACCGACGATGCGATCTTCGCCACGATCCGCCGCCGCGGCACACTCGCCATGGGCCTGGCGGTCGCGGACCTGGTGTTCGATCCGCTCAACCTGTTCGCGCTGCCGGAGCGAACGCGCGCCATCGTCAGCGGACTGCTGGCGGTCGTTGTACTGACGTGGATCGGCTACCCGATCCTGCGCAAGACACTGATGGCGCTCGGCCAACGGGTGATCAATGCGAACGTACTGCTGTCCACGGGGGCATGGGGCGGGTTCGCGATCGGCGTCGGTCATCTCGTCGCGCCGTCGGCGTGGCCGAACTTCTTTCCCGTCGCCACCTGGTTGATGGCGTTGCATCTGTTCTTCGGCGCTTTCAAGCTCGGCACGCGGAAACGCGCGGCCGAATCGGTGCGGCGCCTGTTGTCATTGCAGGCGCAGAGCGCGCGGGTGCTGCGTGATGGCGCTGAAATCGAGGTACCAGTCGCCGAGGTGCGTATTGGCGACGTCGTGGCGATCAGGCCCGGCGAACGTGTGCCGCTCGATGGCACCGTGCGCGATGGCGCATCGAGTTTTGACCTGTCCGCCGTGACCGGTGAGAGCGCACCCGTCTACCGTGAGGCGGGCGGCGACGTCGTGGGCGGCACCATGAATCTCGATGGCTTCGTGCGCATCGAGGTCACACGTCCGGCGTCGGAGAGCTTCGTCGCGCAGGTGGTGCGCCTGATGCGACAGATCGAGGAGCGGAAGCCGCCGATACAGCTGCTGATGGACCGCTTGATGAACTACTACGGCCCCGTGGTTTATGCGGTCGCGGCGGTCGCCTTCGTGGGATGGCTCCTGTATGCGGGCAGTGTCCAGCAGGCGACACTCATCGCGCTGACCGTCATCATCATGGGCTATCCGTGCGCGCTTGGCATCACGACGCCGATGGTGCTTGCGATTGGCGGTGGCCACGGCATCGCGCGTGGGCTGCTGGTGCGCGCCGGGGAATTCTTTCAGGCGCTCGCCGAGACCGACACGGTGGTCTTCGACAAGACCGGCACGTTGACTTACGGTCGGCCCACGGTGCGCGAAGTCATTCGCCTCGGTCATGGGAATCCCGACGACGTGTCCGATGTGCTGGCGCTGATGGCAGCCGCCGAGACCGGGAGCGAACATCCGCTGGCTGGCGCCATTGTGCGCTATGCGCAGTTCCAGGAGGTGCGGGTGCCTGACGCGACTGACTTTCGTGCCGTTGCCGGCAAGGGTGTTGTCGCCACGGTGGCGGGCCATCGCCTGATCGTGGGTCGGCCGTCCTTCATTGCCTCGCAAGGCGTCGACGCACGCATACCGGCGACGGTTCAGGAGCGGCTCCGCGCGCTCGAACTGAGTCACACCGTGGTCTACGCCGCAGCGGACGGACAATTGATCGGCGCCATCGCGCTGCAGGACACGCCGCGGCCCGGGACGGCGCGCGTCATGCGTCGTCTGCGCGATCTGGGACTGCGCACCGTGATGCTCACCGGCGACAGCCGCGGCGTCGCTCACGCAGTGGCGCGCGATGTGGGCATTGACGAGGTGTATGCCGAGTTGCTGCCGCAGGAGAAGGTCGACGTCATCGTGCGGCTGCAGCAGGAAGGGCGCACGGTGGCAATGGTGGGAGACGGCATCAATGACGCTCCCGCGCTCGTGCAGAGTGATGTGGGCATTGCACTGGGCGCCGGGACAGACGTGGCGATGGAGTCCGCGGGCGTGGTACTGGTGAGCGACAAGATCGATAAAGTGGCGAGCGCCATCGTGCTCGGCCGCGCGTCGCACCGCAAGATGCGGCACAACATCGGTATTGCGGTGACCGCGAACGTCGTCGGCATCACGCTCGCGATCGTCGGCGTGATCACCGCGCCGCTGGCGATTGCGATCATGGCCGTCTCCGTGATCGCGGTGCTTCTGTCAACACTCATGCTCGTGCGCCTGCAACTCGACGTGGACGTGGTCGACGACATCGCCAGTGCATCGGACGTCGTGGAGACCGTGATCCCGGCACGTCGCATGCACTGCGAGGCGTGCGCGCGGCGCATACGCGTCAAACTTGGCAAAGTCGCTGGTGTACGGTCCGTCGAGGCTGATGCGGTGCGAAAGGAGGTCTTCGTGGCCTATGAGCCGGCGCGGGTGAGCGAGGCCCAGTTGCGCGATGAGCTCGAGGCCATGGGCTTCCGGTAACGACCGCGTGAATCCAACCGCGTTCATCGACGGACTCTCGGTGTCGGTTGCTCAGTACCCGCTCGCAGCGTTTGGTGTCGCCATGGTGGGTGGAATGCTCTCGACCAGCGTGTGTCCGTGCACGTTGCCGACCAGCGTCGGCATCGTGAGCTATGTGGGCGGGGCGGCAAGTGCGCCGGGTGCGCGAACCGCGGCGGTTGAGATGCCGCATGGCTATGCGAACGACGCGAGCCGCACCAGCGCCACGACAGTGTCGTTCGCATTCTTCATCGGACTCATCGCCGCATTGACCGCACTCGGCACCGGAGCGGCGGCGGCGGGCCGTTTGCTCATTCGCTACGACGCACTGTTCTCGCTGGTAGCCGCGTTCGTCACTGGCGCCGTCGGCGTCACGGCCCTCGCCGGCCCGTGGGTGCGCCAGCGTATTCCCGATCCACTCATCCGCCAGCGAAGTGGTGTCGCTGGTGCCTTCGCCTACGGTATCGCGTACAGCGTCGCGACGATCACATCGTCGGCCGCGCCACTGGTGCTGATTCTGACAGTCGCCGCTGCCATGGGACGGCCGCTCTATGGCGCGCTGCTATCGCTTGCGTTTGCCGCCGGACGCGGGCTGCCGTTTCTTGTCCTTGGCTTGGCGACCGGTCAGGCGGGCCGACGCCTGCGACCATGGCTCGACCGGCTGGACCGCGGAAGACGTACTCTCGAGATCATCACCGGTATCGCATTGGTGGGCTTGGCCATGTACTTCGTCCGGCTAGCAGCGGCGTTGCGATGACGACCACACGAAGCTTTGACATGAGCAGCTGACATGAAAGCACGACCTTCGGAATCGACCCTGCCAGTGAGCGCGCGCGGCGATTCCCTCGGCATCCGTACGGGCTTTCACACCGGGCACAGCGTCGCCCGGTCCTGCGACAACTCGTCAACGCGGCCAACGCCCTTCCCCTGGCCGACCGCATCACCCTGCTCGAGGGGCTCATTCCCGGCATCGCACGCGACATGACGCCTCGAGACTTCGAGGGAGTGGTCGTCGAATTGCGTCTCAAGGGTGAGCGTTTCTACGACGCCGTTCTGCACCCCGGCCAGGGTCGGCTGACGCGACACGTTCTGGGCGAGCGAGATATCGAAGGGCGATGACTCGCGGCGAGATCGGTGCCTCACCGCTGCTTGGGAGTTTATCGCATTGTTCTGCTGCGCGAATGGACTGGAATGTCAGGCGCGCTCGAGCTGCCGCACTGACCGTACCCCAGCAAAACCCCGCCGCATCCACCACGGGCAGGCTTGTCGCCCCATGCTCGTGAAGTTTTCGGCGCGCGACGTCAAGCGATTCGTCCGTGCCGCAGCACGCGGATGCGGGATGCATGATTTACCGCACCGGCACATCGGACGCGCGCCGGTCGTCCGCCGCGACACCGCAGCAGGCTGCTGCGACCTCTGCCACGTCCCTCGGCGACCATCACATCGCCGTCGCCATCTTTCCCATGCCGCGGCATTCCTCGGCGCATTTGCGACACGCTTCGGCGCAGAGGCGGCAATGATCGTGCTGCGTCGCATGCTTTTCGCATTCGGCGGCGCACGCGTCACAGGCCGCCGCGCACGCGTTGCACACCTCGGCGGCGAGCGGTCCTCCACGGGCCATCACCCGCACGGCTGCGGCGCAGGCATCTGCACAATCACGATCGAGCCGGATGCACATCACCATCGATCCAACATCGCTCTCGTTCAGGCAGGCGTCGGCGCACACTTCACACGCCACGAGGCACTCCACGCACGCTTCCACACAGACGTGGTTCGCCGCTCCAGCTCCAGTCAGGTACTTCCCAAGTTCGATCGCAGCCATCGAATTCTCCGGCACAGGTGAGGGACCCGGGAGATTACTGGGCGTAGTCTCGCCGATACGTGCACGAGTGGGACGCACGTTTTATGCCGAGTAGAATGACGTGGACGAGCATGGGCACTCAGTCGTTTTCTTCTCATGTGCAGCCCCCACGTTGAAGACATACGTCGTCCGTGAGACATCCCACTCGTTCGCTGCTCCGCCACGGTTCTTACTCGCATACGCCGACCGCAGCATCCATGGTCCCGCCTCGGTGAGCGGCACATGCACGACACCGTTCGCGTCGGCGGTGCAGGATAGGCGGGCCAGGGTGGCCAGCGGAGTCGCGGCGGTATCGAGCACGGCGGCGGCATCGATTCCGATGTGTGGTACGGCCGCGCCGTTGCCGAGCACACGCACATGCAACGTATCGCCCACGTGCACATGTCCCGGATCATTCAGCGGCACGAATTCGAGGCGGATGCCGGCAGACTTGGCGAACGCGCGCGGACCTTCCGACTCAACCTGAGCGATCGTCGCAGCATAGGAGGCGGCCGTGAAGATCAGGCTGTCGAGGCCAGCGAAGGCATTCGCGCGTTCGAGCCGATCGGCCTCGAGTGCACCGCCTTCAGCGCGAAGGAAGCGCATGGTGCCGGCAGGTGTTTCACGAACGGCCCTCGGCGCCTGCTCCACCACGATGAGATACTGACCGGCGGACGCCGGCTTCTGGTGCAGCCGAAGCGCCGTCCCCTCCACCGTCATCTCCGTGATCTTGAGCGTGGAGCGGCCACCGATCACCCGGGCGTCGACGACACGCTCCACCTGCACGGCGGTGCCGGCCGGAAACCGTGTGCCCTGCCGACTATTGACGTGCCACGTGCTATGCTCAGGGAAATCGAACATGTGCGGCATCAGCCAGAAGTCGTGCGCCGCGGCGGTGGATGTAAACAGCAAGATTGCCAATGCCGAGGCGGCAGAGCGAATCCCTTGCCGGCAGCCCTACCACCCGACACGAGGTTCCCGCCCTATGTATTCGCCGTCCACTTCCCGAATCCGTTGCGCCCTACTGGCCGCCAGCATCGTAACGGTGGGTGCCTGCACTGCCGACTCCGGCGACACGGCTGCGGCCGACAGCGCAGCCTCAGCGGTCGGCGCCGGAATGACCGGGAGTGCGGCGGGAGCAGGCATGCGGTCGGACAGCGCTGGCGGTATGGCGGGCATGAATCGCGACAGCAGCGGCGCCATGAATCACGCCGGAATGGGAAACATGACCGGCGACCCGGACCGCGACTTTCTTCAGGCGCTGCGGCTGATCGACCAGGCGCTGTTGACGATGAAGGACCCGCAGGTGAGGACGATGGCGGAGCGCATGAAGCGCGATCAAACGCGTGAAATGTCAGAGTTTCAGCAAAAGGCGTCGAAAAACTGATCGGCTTGAAACAGGTCGTCCGGAGGACGGCGCAGAATGCTGCGCGCCTCCTCCGGATTCACTGTCCCATCGCCGAGTCCGCCAACTGCGCCATGCCGGTGGGAGTGGCAACGAGGATTGCCGTCACGACGAGCACCAGCACACCAGCCGCCACTTCGAATGTCGCAGCGCGACGGAGGCGAACCGCGCTCTTGGCTTCGCGGAGCGTCGGCTTGATTCGGCGCCAATTGTATGCGCCCGTTGCTGCGACAATGGATAGAATCGCGAGCTTGAGCACCAGCAGACTGCCGAGCCATCCACCGGCGCCAACGACGTGCAA
>CAYWCJ010000025.1:0-14203 GCA_964456595.1 uncultured Gemmatimonas sp.
GCACGACCAGAACGCGCGCACGTTGGGCGGACCGAACGGACGACAGGTGGCGATTGCGCTGCTGGCGCCGGCCGCCGACGCGGAGAAGACGTACGGACCATCGCGTTCGACGGCGCGATTAGTGGCAGCACGCATCCGCACGGTGCTCGAGCGCGAGATTCCCGGCCGTGTCGCGAAGTACGATGACGCCTTCAATCCGCGCGCGTTCGGCGATCTCATTCAGCAGTGGGGCACGAGTACGGTGCTGATCGAGAGCGGCGCGTTGCCGGACGATCCGGAGAAGCAGCGGCTGCGCACCGTCAACGTCATCGCCATTCTGTCTGCGCTCGAGGCGATCGCATCAGGTGGCTATCGCGCGGCCGATCCAAACGCGTACGAATCGCTACCCACCAACGATCGAGCGGCGGTGGACATTCTCATTACCGGAGCGGCGGTGGTGCTGCCCGGTCAACCCCCGATGCGCGTGGACCTCGCAATCAACTATGAGGATGCGCTACGCAAGGGTCCTTCGCGCGTGCGCGAAGTCGGCGATCTGACGGGCGTTGTCGCGCTCGACACGATCGATGCGGCGGGCCTGTTTCTGCATCCGGCGCCGACGATGCTCACCGATCAACGGGGGCAGCAGTGGTTGCGCGTCAACGCGCCAGTGCAGCTGTCAATACGACGTGGCGCGGACGCGACGAGCGCGTTGGTACGCGAGATTGGCCACTAGTGTTTGTGCTTTTTGGCGTCTGCCTCGATCTCGGCAAATTCCTCCGCGAGCGAGCGTTTCTTGCTTGCGGTGGACACGGAAAGTGTGGGCGTCGAACTGACAGCGCTGGTATCGATGTAGATGGGCAGGTGATCGCTAGGGACACTCGTGTCGTTCGTCCAGTCTGACTGTCGGATGTCGTTGGCGCTTGCGCTGACGGAGGCGGGCACCACGCGACCGACTCTGTGCACCGACACATCCGATCGGACGATGATCTTGTCGAGTGGAAAGTGACTCGAGCCACCAGTGGCCCCAAAGCCGGACGTATCGCCCACCGACTTGATGACGTACGCGGGCTCCGCGCCCGGTGGGGCGGTGTCACCGTACGTGTTGAGATCGCCGAGCCAGATATCCGTGGTCAGTCCTTCCACGATCTTGCCGCCAAGCGGTCCATTGCATCCGTTCTTGAGTAGCTTCACTGCCGAAATGTCGAACTGACGTGCCTCGCCGGAATTCTCAGCGAACGGAGCGTGGCAGGTGGCGATAATTCGCGTCTCGCCCGAATTCACCACCTTCACGAAGACCAGCCGATTGTCCTGTCCCGTTCCCGGAACTTGGGCGCCGCCGAGCAAGGTGACGGCCGTGTTCGCAGCATACGCTACGAACACCGCGCCTTGGCTATGGCCGTGGATGTACCCCTGCAGACGCCACGAAGAGGGAGTTGGTCCTCGCGAGGTGCTGGAGCGTGTGTTGAGCACGCGATCGTTGGTGTCGCTGCGCATGAACTGCGGCGGTTCCAGAAAAAGGGCGACCGTGACCTGCCATTGGCCTAGCAGGTCGACAATGGCTTCCTCGCGATTGATGCCTCCGCGCATGTTCCAGCAAAGGATTCGCATGACTGCTCCGTACCGATGAACGTTGAATCCGACACCACAGGTGGCGCCAACATGAAGCGTGCAGGCGACGTGAGCAATGGGAGGGCGCGACGGGAGCGCGAGCGTGCGATACTTATGATGAGCTGCGGCGCGTCGGGTGCGTCGAACGCTGGTCTCCCCGCTTTCTGGCGTCGCCATGCCGTCTCTTCCTGACTCCGGTGCGCCAGCGCCAGCCCAACTGCGCCGGACCTATGTCGGACTGGCGCTCGGCACGATCGCGCTGGGGCTCGTGGTGCATCTGCGGGGCGCGGCGGCGCTCGGAGCGACTGCACGCGACGTGCTTGGAGACGCGCTCTGGGCCATGATGATCTATTGGTGGGTCGGCGTGATCGCGCCGAGCATGTCGCTTGCGCGTCGGAGTGTCGTGGCGTTGCTGATCTGCGTGGCAGTGGAGTTCGGACAGCTGGTGCGGACGCCGTGGTTGACGGCAGTTCGCGCGACCCGACTCGGTCATCTCATGCTCGGCTCAGACTTCGATGCGCGTGACTTGCTGGCGTATGCAACAGGAGTCGCGCTGGCGGCGCTTCAGGATATCAGACTGTTTCGTTCAGTCGCGATTCGCCGGGTGATCGCGTTGCTGTCGTGCAGTCTTGCCTGGCCCATGCACGAAAGCGCTGCGCAACGGCCGAACGTGGCGCTGACGGCAATCGACGCGCGTGCCCAGCTGACGAACAAGTTCCGCGAGCGGTTGCAGGAGATTGCGCGCGCGACGGACGGCGTGGTGGGAATCGGCGTGATCGATCTGAAGAGCGGAGAGCGATTCGGCGTGAACGACACGCTCGCCTTTCCGCAGGGGAGTGCGATCAAGATTCCCCTTCTGATCGAACTGTTTCGACAGGCCGAAACCGGAGCGCTTTCGCTTGACGAGCGACTGACGGTGCGCGCGGTGGATCAGGTGGGCGGCACCGGTGTGGCGCAGTGGTTTGGCGACGCGAAGTCGGAGCTGTCGCTGCGTGATCTCGCGGTACTGATGATCGTGCTGTCGGACAACACGGCGACGAACCTGCTCATCGACAAGGTCGGTATGGCGTCGGTGAACAGCACCATGTCATCGCTGGGTGTGAGCGCGATCCGGTTGCAGCGACGGATGATCACGCCACGCGAAAGCGCTGTTGGCAACGAGAATCTGGCGACGCCCGCGCAGGCGGCCGACTTGATGCGCCGGGTGCATGCGTGCGAGCTGCCGATGTCGAAGGCGCGGTGTGAGGATGTGCGGCGCATTCTGGAGATACCCAAGAACGGCGAGTTTCCGTCGAGTGTGCCGTCGACGGTGCGTGTGGCGTGGAAGCCGGGTTCGGTGGAAGGGGTGGAGACGTCGTGGGGGCTGTTCGCGCTGCCGGGGAATCCGTACGTGGTGACCGTGATGGTGACGTACTCGGATGGTGCGCCGGCGGCACGTGCGATCCGGCAGGTGGCCGACGCGACGTACGAGTACATGCGGCGTGTGGCGCGCGCGTCGGCGTTCGGGGTGCGCGTGCCGATCACGCTGGCGGATTCGATTCGGAAGCGGTGATGGGGCGTGGTGTGGCGGTTCTCGGTGAACGAAGTACAGCGAACAGCGACTGACTATCACGGATGGAAACGGAAACGAAGGGACGTCGGGGATACGGCAACGGGGGATACGGCAACTGACTGACGCGGATGAACGCGGAAGGCCCGTTACTCGGGCCGCTCCAGATGACGCGCAACGATCGCAGCGTAGTGCCCGCCGAGCGAGAACGGAGCCCAGATGCTCGACAGCGGCGCGCCGTGCGTTGCCAGACAACGCTCCAGACACGCGTACAACGCCGTCTTCGCCAAGTGTTTACGCTGCACGAGGCTGTCCAGCGCGGCTGCCTGCCGCCTCTCGTCAGGGTCGTTCAGGGCGTTCGTTTCATCGACGATGATGGCGCTGGCTCGGCTGGCGAACGCCGTTTCGCAGCGCGCCGCGCACGTCCAGAACGACTCGATCGACACGACTGGAGGAAAGACGCGTTCACCTGGACCACGGCGATAAGTCCCCGCCGACATTCGTTCGCGACGCACGACCGATATCTCGCTCGATGCTCGAACAAAGACTCGGACGGCGCCGGCATCACGTGCGTCGCTGTAGACGATCGCCGCCTTCGCGATTTCGATGTAGCTGGAAACCGACAGCGCTTGGTACAGGCGCACCTTGTCTGCCGGGCTCGGGCCGACGTACCCGATGAATTCGATGGCATCTTCATCGGCATGCTCCAGCGCGGCGATCAGCGGGTGCGGTGCGAGCTTTTCGTTGTCTGTTCGATGCTCGCGGGCTGTCGGCGCGGTTGAAGCGCCGACGTCGTGGTCATGAGGTTCGTCGCTCATGCGTTCTCCTCGATCGAGTGGGTAAGGACCGCTGCCGTTCCATTCTGCGCGCAAGTCGATGGGGCGCGGCAACGACCGCCCGATCGCTGCAAAGCAGTACGTCCTTACTCCGGAGTTCTTCTCACCGCTGGGACTGAAAACCACCAAGTGTCGGGCTTCGGGGAAACCGGAAGCCCAAACCCGAAGCCCGACACTTGGTCGTTGCAGTTCAGCGGTGTGCCCTAATGCGCGTCTCCCCTCGCACAGCGAAACCCAATATCCTCATTGCGCAAATCCGGCTCGCCATGGTACCGCTTTGTAGCCACCATCCGTTCGGCCGGATCAAACCGTCCGCCTCCCCGAATCACTCGGCCATTGCCTGACGCCGGTCCCTTCGGATTGCGCCGCTCTGAGACCGGAAAGCTTTCGGTGAACCAGTCGGCGACCCATTCGTTCGCGTTCCCCGCCAAGTCGTGCACGCCGTAGGGGCTTCGACCACTCGGATGCGAACCGACCTTCATCAGTCCGCCGCCGTACGCGTCGGGCGACGTGTTCAGATGGTTCGCTTCGGCGAGTGTAGGGGTGACGTTGCCCCACGGATAGCGTCGCTCGTCGGTACCACGCGCCGCCTTCTCCCACTCGGTGTCCGTGGGGAGTCGGCGTCCCGCCCACGCGCAGTAGGCCGACGCGTCGTTCCAGTCCACGCCAACGACTGGCAGTTCTGCGTCGCGTGCGGGGACCAGCGTTTCCCACTCGTCGGGAGGACGGACGCCGCCCGTCGCCGCGAGGAACTTTGCGTAGCGCGCCGTCGTCACCTCGTAGCGGTCAATGTAGAACGCGTCGAGATAGATCTCGCGCTTTGGTGACTCCTCGTCGTCGCCCATGACGAAGGCACCCGCCGGAACGAGCACGGCGGGTGCGCCGTCGGTGCCGGTGCTTTCGGGGGGCGGTGCTCCGTTGGCGGTGTTGGCTCCGTTCACACCGGACGGTGCGGTTGCGGTCGCGCCGCCGCCCGCCGAACGCGGGCTGTCGCCAGCCACCGGCGGTGGTGTGGCGGTGCGACCGCCGAGTGCGTACCAGGACCCGGCGGAGACGAGTGCCAGTGCCGCGACGCCCGCCGCCGCTTTGCCGATGACGGTGCGACGCCGAGCGCGCGCGAGGTGGTCGACGGCGGCAGCGGTCGCAGCGGCGACGTTCCCCTCCGACTGGAGCAGCGTGACCGACTTCACGAACGCCGGCAGGCGCTCCATCGACGTCGGACGGAGCAGCACTGGAAGCAGTCGCCCCGACGGTCGGCGGAGTCGGCGTTCGGCGATCTCCAGCTCGTTCAGCGTATAGCTCCCCGGATCGAGCGCGTCCTCGCTGATCAGGAACACAAACAGATCCGTCTGCTCGATCGCCCGACGGATTCGGATGTGGAACTCCTCGCCCGGCGGCAGATCGTCGCGGTCGAAGAAGACATCGTGCCCCTGATCGAGGAGCGCACGATTGATCCCGTCCGCGACGGCCCGGTCCTGCGAGGCGTAGCTGAGGAAAATCTTCATCCGGCAAAGAAGGCGGACGGCTGGCCGTTGCGCGAGGTATCCGAGCAGTCGCGCAGGTGATGGGCGCAGGGTTTCTTTCCGCCCTCATGCTTCATCCCTTCATCCGCTGGCTCGGCCGGCGATGCCTGCGCTGGTTCTACCGCGAGCGGTGCTTTGTCGGCCTCGAACGCATTCCGTCGCACGGCCCGGTGTTGCTGATCGGCAACCACCCGAACGATCTGCCGGATGTACTGGCTGGATTCCTGACCACGACCCGACCGCTGCGCTACGTGGCCACGATCTCCGGTGCGGCGTCGGCGCCGGCGCGGGCGGCCTATCGTGGGTTGGGCGTCATCCCGGTGACGCGGGTGCGCGATGCGCGAAGAATGCGCGAGCAAGGAGTCGACGCGGCGGCGATGAACGCCGACGCCTTCCGACGGGTGTCGGACGCGTTACGCGAAGGGGCGGTCGTGGGCGTGTTTCCCGAGGGCGGCGTACACGACGGGCCCAGTCTGGGACATTTTCGTGCTGGTGTATCGAAGATGGCGCTGGAGAGCGCCGTTGATGCTGGTGTGCGCGATCTCGTGGTACTGGCCTTCGGCGTCCACTACGACGCTCCGCGAACGGTCAGAAGCGATATGACGGTGGTCGTTGGCGCGCCGTTTGTCGTGCAGGACTGGCTGGCTGCCCCCGGCGCACTCGATTCGGTCGGTACCGATGCACGGGCGCCGGCTCGGCTCGCGCTGGCGATGCGCCACCGGATGCAGGACGCACTGCTCGCGGTGACACGCAACGCACGCTCCTGGGAGGACGCGGCGGCTCGCGACCGGATTTCGGCGACGGTGGCGGCCGTCATCACCGAGCCTCGGACGTCGCTCCGCGTCGTGGCGGCGGATGTTGCGCGCGAGCTTGATCGCGGTGGCGTCCCGGATGAATCGGTGGGCGAACATGCCCGGTTGATCGCGGCGGCGGTCGCGCACGCCGGCGGCATCGCGACCAGTCCGCGCGATTGCGCCCGGGTGCTCGACGCGGCCGGTCGGCGTGGCGGAGTGCCGCTGTGGCCTTCCATCACGCGCACGACGGTCGCGACGCCGATCGCGCTGCTTGGCTGGCTGACGCACGGACCCGCGTTCGCGGGCATCTGGCGGATGGCACAGCGCACCGCCCAGGACCGTGCCCAGATCGTGGCCCGTGCGTTCGTACCGGGCGTCTACCTTATCTTGTGCTGGTATCTGCTGTTGACGGTCGGCGCAGCCGTCACGCTCGCCACCGCCGGTCGCCCGCTGTGGTTGGCGATTCCCCTGCTGGTGCTGCTCCCGCGACTCGGCGATATCGCCGTGGCCTGGCGCGACGCGCTGGCCGCGTGGCGACTGCGGTTTCGCGTACGACGCTGGAGTGCCGCAGATCGCGCGGCGCTGTGTACCGCCGCCGATGCACTGCGCATCGCGTGGCTTTCCCATGAATCGAGTGCTGCTGTGAAGGCTGTTGCACAGGAATCCACATTGGAGTCCGCGCAGGAATCCGCGCAGGAATCCGCCAAGGAATCCGGCAAGGAATCCGGCAAGGAATCCGCATGACGTTGCTGGCTATCGGAAACGCGGGCGTGGAATTTGGCGCCAGCGAGATCTTTCGCGACATCACGTTCACCGTCGCGGCCGGCGATCGCTGGGCGATTGTGGGACGCAATGGTACGGGCAAGACGACGCTCGTCAAACTGATGACCGGCGATCTCTCGCCGTCGAAGGGCTCCGTCACGCGTCAGCCAGGGCTCCGTATCGCGCTGATGGACCAGCACCGTCGGTTTCCCGAAGACATGTCGTTGTGGGAGATCGTGGCGGGCGCCTTCGGATCACTGCGTGAGCTGGAGCATTCGCTGGCCGAACAGGCGGGGAATCTCGAGCACGATCATGGCGAAGCGGCGATGGCGAAGTACGGTCGCGACCTGGAGCGGTTCGAGCGCGAGGGTGGCTACCAGATGGCGGCCAAAGTCGATTCGGTGCTGATGGGTGTTGGTTTCGATCCGGAAGCCGCGAAGGTGACGGCCATTGGCACGCTCAGTGGTGGAGAGCGCGGGCGCGTCGCACTCGCGCGTCAGCTCGCGACACCGGCCGACCTCCTGTTGCTCGACGAACCGACCAACCACCTCGATCTCGAAACGACTTCGTGGTTGGAGAATTACCTGCGCGAAACCGAGCGCACGGTGATGTGCATCAGTCACGATCGCGCGTTTCTGGCGGCGGTGGCTGATCACGTGCTGCACTTCGAGGGCGGGACGGCGTTCTCGTACACCGGTGGTTACGCCTCGTTCATCGCGCAGCGCGAAGAGCGTCGGCTCACGCAAGCGCGCCAGTTCGACCAGCAGTCGAAGAAGATCGCGTCGGAGCAGGAGTACATCGCGCGCAATCTCGCCGGACAGAATTCGTCGCAGGCCAAGGGTCGTCGCAAGCGACTGGAACGGATGCCGCGCCTTTCAGCGCCGATCGGTTCGGATGGAGTGATGGCGCTGCGACTGAACGCCGGCAACCGCAGTGGCGATCGCGTGATCGAAGCGGAGCATGTGATCGTGGGGGTGAGCAACGGCGATGAGCAGCGCGAGCTGATTCGCGATGTGAACGTGGTGCTCGAGCGCGGGGAAGTCGTCGCGCTCCTCGGCCCCAACGGCGCGGGCAAGAGCACGCTCATCAAGACACTGTTGGAGGAGTCTCCGGTGTTCGCCGGTCGCGTGAAGAAAGGGCCGTCCACGACCGTCGCGTACTATCGGCAGGATCTCGCGCACTTGCCGCTCGAGGCGGCGATCTACGACGTCATCGCGAACCTGCGACCACTCTGGGAACGTCGGCAGGTGCAGGGGCATCTGGGTCGCTTCGGTTTTTCCGGCGACGAAGTACAGCGTACGGTCGGCACGCTCTCGGGCGGCGAACGCGCGCGTGTCGCGCTCGCCCTGCTGACGCTCGAGACATCCAATCTCCTCATTCTCGACGAGCCGACGAACCACCTCGACGTCGAATCGATCGAAGCGATGGAAGACGCGATCGAGGACTACGAGGGGAGTGCGCTCATCGTGAGTCACGACCGTGCCGTGTTGCGCGGTGTGGCCACGCAGGTGTGGGAAGTGCGTGACCAGAAGCTGCTCGTCTTTCCCGGCAGTTTTGTCGAATGGGAAGAAGTGCGTGCGGAAGCGAAAGCCAAGGCGGAGCGCGATGCCCGCGACGCGTCGGCAGTGCAGGCGGAGAAGAACGCCAAGGCGCGGACGCAAGCCAATGCGCAGGCCAACGCGGCGTCGCGCGCCAGCAAGCAGGCCGCGTCGGCAGGTGGCAAGCACTCCGGCGCGTCCGCGCCGTCGCATAAGAAAGGCGGCGCGCACGCGCCACCGTCCAGCGGCGATCATCGCAAAGCGGCGCGACAGGCGGAGAAGGAGCTGGCCGATGCGGAGCTGCGGGTGAGTGTGATCGAGGGTCGCATCGCGGAACTGACGCGGACACTCGAGGATACGAAGCTCTATGACACGGCGGCGGGTACGCAGCGGGCGCAAGCGCTGGGGCGGGAGTTGGACGACGCCAAGGACGAACTCGACGAGGCCGTGCACGACTGGAGTGCGGCCGCCGAACGGGTGCAAACGGTGGGGAAGGCCAAGTAACAAGTTGGTAGCTGGCGGTGTACTTGCCCCCAGCAGTGCAACTCGTCCCATGCGGTCAGCGTAGGTAGCGTCGACCTCGCATCGGCGTGGCGTCCGTCGTGCCCGGGCGCGTGCGGTGCCCACCCCGACCTCTTCTGGTGCATTCTGTGATTGCTTGCGCTCGGCCATTCCTCCGCGCGGCCCTGACTTCCACGGCGGCGTTCGGGGTGATCACGCTTCCGTCGACGCCGTTGTGGGCGCAGGACACGACGGCGGCGCGTACGGATTCCGCTGCGCTACGTGCGGCGGACAATGTGAAGTTGCGTGCGCTGCGAGACGTGCTGGCCGACGCGAGTAAGCGCAATGTGTTGCCGCCGTCGCTCATGGCGTACAAGGCACGGGTGGAGACGGAGATTGCGGTCTTGCTTCGACGCGAGGAAGGCACCGAAGCGGTGAACGCAGTGGAGCAGGTGGCGAGCGCGCTGCGGTGGACGCGCAGCGGCTACTACGATCAGCACGTCATCGGCTATCGCGCGCAGCAGGCGGGGGCGACGTTCTCGATGCTCTCCGTTTTTCAAACAGGGTGGCTCAATCCGTCGCTCTACGGCAATCGCCTGCGCGTGACGCGACGCTCGTCGCCAGCCACGGTGGCGCGACAGGCGGCGCAGGACGCGACGGGCACGACGCCCCCTCGCCCGCGAAGCGCGCGCACCGATGGTGCCGACACGTTGCCGGCGGTGCATCCGCTGGCCGCCGATCGTGATGCGTACTATCGCTTTGCGGGTGGCGATACGATCGTCACCATGCGCGTCGGCGATCGCTCGATTCCGATCGTACACGTGCGCGTTCGACCGCGCGACGATGTGACCGCGCGCGTACTCCTCTTCGACGGTGAACTCGATCTCGATGCGTCGCGCGGAGCGCTGGTTCGCCTGCGTGGCAACTTCGTGCGACTGAATCGTCCGCGAACGGGTCTGGTTGGCAGGGTCGTGGAAACGGTGGCATTCATCGAGTACGAGAACGCCGAACGCCTGGGCGAATACTGGCTGCCCACCAAGCAGCGTGTGGAGCTGCAGGTGACGGCGCCGTTTCTTGGCGATGCGCGCGCGGTGGTGCGCATCGTGTCGCGTTTCGCGCAGATGGACATCAACGACACCACGCTGACTGCTGCGGCGATGGCATCGGCGGACTCCACGCGTTCACTGGGGCGTCGCAAGCTCTCGTTCGCGACCGAGGATTCCCTGGACAGCTATCGCGAGTGGCGCGGCGGGATCGGCGACATTACGAGCGGTATGCACTCCGACGATTTCGCCGACGTTGGTCCGGATCGTTGGCGCACGTACGGCGCGCCGCGGCTGGATTTTGCGGCACCGCGTGCGTCGGACGTCTTCCACTTCAATCGCGTAGAAGGGGCGTACACGGGCTTCGGCGTAAAGGCCGCGTTGCGCGACGTGGCACCCGGCGTGGTGGTGCGCGCCAACGCCGGCTGGGCATGGAATGAAGGCACGGCGCGCGGTCGCATCATCGCGGAACGTACGAGCGGCGTCTGGACAACCGAGTTGCGTGCCGGACGATCGCTGGACAACACGAATGACTTCCGTGTCCCTTTCGATTCCGGTTCGACCTTCGGCGCGCTGCTCGGCTCGCAGGATCCGTACGACTATGTCGATCGGCGCAGCGCAACGTTTGCTGTGGTGCGACGCGTGGGCAATCGCGATCTGGTCGCGCGGGCGGAGTTTGGTGTGGCGGATGATCGCTATCGACCGGCGACGTACGTGCGCAGTCCGTTCGGTGGTGCGGCGTACCGTGAGAATCGCGGCGTGGACGAAGGCGGCTACGCGCGCACGGCAGCCTTGCTCGAGTGGCATCCGGACGTGAGTGCGGAGTTCGTACGACCGGGACTCGGTGCGCGACTGCAGTACGAACGCGGCGATGGCACGCTGAGTTTTCAGCGCATCGAAGCGCGCGTGGTCGGACGTCGGCCGATCGGACGGTTTGTTGCCGTGGCGCGTGGCGACATCGGTGTGTTGCTCGGCGACACACCACCGGCGCAACAGCTCTTCGAACTCGGCAGCGAACAGAACCTGCCCGGCTATCGCGACAAGGAATTCGCGGGAACACGGGCCGCAGTGCTGCGCGGATTGCTGCAATACAACACCAAGTATCTGCAACGGCCACTGCGCATCGGGCGGTTGTTCCTGCCGGCAATTGCGCCTGCGGTGAGTGTTGGCCTGCAGGGTGGATGGACGGAGCTGCCGACGGTGTCGGCGCTGGCCGCAGTGACGCGACTCGGCATGCGGCGTGACTCGGCGGGCGTGCTGGTTCCCGTGTCGCGCGCCACGAATGGCGGTCGGGCAAGCATGACTGCCGGCATGCGATTCCTGGCCGGCAGCATCTTTGTCGGTGGCACGAGGCCGGTGGATCGGCCGGCACCGTGGAAGTTCCTGGTGTCGTTCGGGCAGCAGTGGTGAGTCGCCAACAAACAAAGAAACGGCGGTCAACGAAGGACGCGAGTTAGCTGGCCGCCGGCTGGGCTTGCACTTGCGGTTCCGCATCCGTCGTCACGCCGCACGTCGGGCAATACTGAAAGAACGCGTTCTTCCTCGTATTGCAGTTCCCGCAGTTGTTGTACAGATGCAACCCGCAGTACACGCAGAATGACGACGGGTTGGCAGGTGCTCCGGCAATGGGTCGCTCGCAGGCCGGACAGACGTGCATGCTCATGCGCTTGAGCGCCGTTTCGAAGCCGAGTGATTGGCGGCGCTCGCTCTCCGACTGCTGCACGGCGGCCTGACGCTGGGCCAGATAGCGCTTCATCGCCCGCACGGCCTCACGCGCAGCGAGCGCGGTGAGCACGATACCGACACCGTAGCGCACATATCCGCCATAGCTGGGCAGATACGGTACGAGTTCGACGAAGAAGGTGAAGACGGCGAACAACACGAAACCACGAGCGAGTGGCCAGTATTCGCTCTTGCGCTTGCGGGCGATCAGCCAGCCGGCGAGTGCGAGCAGTGGCAGTGTCAGCGCCAGTCGCAGCCCGAAAACCCTGAGTTCCTGCTGGAAGAGTGCGCGCTGATACTGCGACTCGATGGCGTCGCGCCGATCGGCCGCCGCTTGCTCCTGCGCGGACACGGCTTGCGACACATCGAGCAGTTGTGCATCGAGGCGCTCGACATCGCGCTGCGCGGTGCGGGCGCTGGCGCCGAGTGTGTCGAGGGCGCGCGTGCGCTGGAGGACTTCCGGGTCCTGTCGCGGATCGGTGGTGGCGGTGCGCGCCGCCACCCAGTTCTCGAAATCCGTGCGCGCCGCCTTATAGGCCTGATCGGTGGACTGCGCGAGCAACCGCGCACGATCCTGTTCGGCGGTCCGTTCCTGCTGCAGCGTGGTGAGCGAATCGCGCACGACGCGGGCGCGTGCCAGTGCGCCCTGGTCCATGAACTGTTCACGAGAAAGCGTCTGCGGCACGCCGGGCAAGTCCGCGATGACGCGTCCGCCCAGTCCGCTGAGAAAGCCTGCGAAGGCCACCGACACTGCCCACATCGCGATGGCGAAGAGTCGTTCCGGAACCCGCAGGCTTTTCAGCATCAACTACCTCTCATTGGTTGTCAGTGCAGCGTCGTGCGCTCCAATCGCGTGATGGTTCCCTCGCGAACGCCAAGGAAAACTACGCCATCGGTCCCGAATCCGACGAGCGTACGGTTCTCCGGCAACTGCACGCGACGTTGCACATCACCGTTGCGACCGATCAGATCGTACACTGCTCCACCCGGCACTGGCTTCGTGGGAAGCGTGCGCACCCAGATATTTCCGTCCTCGTCGGCCTTTGCGGAATTCGCCAGGAACACCGGCTGATAGTCGGGCAGCTCGCTCGGTGAGACGTAGGTCATGTTCATCCTGGGCGCGGACATGGCCGTTGGTGCACCGCCTGGACCACTCGTGCGGAACTCCATGCGCATCTGCGGTGGTGCGCCGCCGGTGGCACCACTGACCGCCGCACCCAACGCGGCCGCTCCACCCTGACCCGGCGGCGCTGCGGCGACGATGCGTTCACGCTGCACCTTCACCGAATCGAGGAACTCGGCCTTCTGCTCGTCGCTCAACCGCTTCCAGTCGAACGCGATTTTGGGCGACGTATTGCGCGTGCCGTCGGGAGTCATCCACTCCACGTGATAATCCTTGCCGCGGATGATGCCGATCGTGCCGTCCTTGAGCATGGCCCATTCGTCAACCACCGGCAGCGGATTCACCTCGATGTTGATGGTCATGGTGCCGTCTTCACCGCGACTGATCTGCGTGTTGGTCCGGGGAATCTTCACGAACGCGACCGTGTCCACTTTGCGCGTGGCCAGATCGACGCGCACGATCGGCATGCTATCGGGCACTTGTGGCGGCGCAGGCGGTGCTCCGCCGGAACCACCGGGGCTGCTCATGGTGCGCATCTGCAAGCCAGGCATGCCGCGGTAGACGAGACGACCAGCGCCATCGTACGACGCGCCACCAAAGATGTTGCCGGTGATCATCATCGCGTCCTGCGCACGCGGCACGGACATGACACGCGCGATCTTGCCGTCGGGATCGATCACCAGCATCGAGAGCGACGCCGCGTCGACGAATAGTGTGGAGTCACCGCGATACGCGATGAGGGTGCCGGAGCGCGGGCCGTACGCGTTGGCGGTGCTGCTGGTGGAATCGGCAACTACGGACAACGTCTTGAGCGTCGAGTCGAGCAGGAGCACCCGACGGTTGCTCGCGTCGTTCACCAGCAGGCGGCCGCCGGGAAGGGCGCGGATGTTGGTGATGCTGCCGAGCGAGTCGGTGCTGGAGGCGCGAACGGCGCTGACCGGCGTGATCGGTGGACGGGTCTGTGCGGAGAGGGACGCGGCGCAAACGACTGACAGCGCGGATGCGAAGAAGCAGAGTTT
Source organism: uncultured Gemmatimonas sp. (assembly GCA_964456595.1). Taxonomy (GTDB): domain Bacteria; phylum Gemmatimonadota; class Gemmatimonadetes; order Gemmatimonadales; family Gemmatimonadaceae; genus Gemmatimonas. Next base: position 13,998 of record CAYWCJ010000025.1, read on the forward strand.
TGAGTGCATGATCCTGGGGGTGAACCACCAAGCTTCGAGTGGTGGGTTCAGGTAATGGGCTTCCGGTGCGAACGACGCAGCTTTGAGCGGTGGTTCTCAGTCCTGGGCTTCGAGTACTCAAAGCCCGAAACCCTGTTTCGAAGCCCGACACTTGGTGGTTTCAGACCCATCGTCACCGCATGATGATGACCTGCTGGGCACCGCCG
>CAYWCJ010000025.1:14303-25711 GCA_964456595.1 uncultured Gemmatimonas sp.
GTGCCGGAGCGAATGGAGGCGAGGTAGCGCGTGTTGAGCGTGCTGGCCACAAACGGCGGCAACCGACGACGCTGCTCGGCGGTGAGCAGGTCGTTCACGGCCGGGGCAAGCCTGATGAGCAGGTCGATCGACGCTTCACGCGCGGTCTTGTAGCGCTCGTACACGGCGTTGTGATCGTAGTGATCGGGGAGCGCGGCAAACTGCCTCATGATCGGCGCCCAGATGGAATCGAGACGCACGGTATAGCGGCGATTCATCGACGCGAGACTGTCGGCCTGCGCGGCGGTCAACTTCAACGTGTCCTGATCGCGCAGGATCGTCGCCATGGGATTGTTCACGCCACCGTTGCCGAACTGCGCCTTGAGGATTGCGTCGTTCGTCTTGGTGCCGCGCAGTGTGCGGCCGCGATCGAGATTCTGCGTGAGGACCTGTCGTTCACGAGTGGGCCCGATGTCGAAACGGAGTGACGCGGTAATCGTGACGGGAGTGCGGAACGGAGTGAACGCGGGATTGGTCGCACCGAAGCGTTGATTCACTTCGTACTTGTAGCGTGCCGAGGTCGGATCGAAACCGCGTACGAACAACAACTGCTGATCGGGCTGCGGTGACTGCCCCCATCCACGCAACTTGTTCTCGCCGTGCAGCAGCAGATCGGCCGCGCCCAGCGGATTGGAGATGTTGAACGACAGCGTGGCGCGCTGCGGCATGCGCACCTTGAGCGGATTGAACGACAACGAGAGATTCGCCGTGGAGAGCCACGGGCCCTGACAGCTGTTGCGCTGTGCAATGCGGCCGACCTGACTGGACAGACAGTGGCGTGCGGCGCTCGAGCCGTTGGCCAACAAGGACTGCATTCCCGACGCAACCGCTGCGTCGCCCGCGGACGACGGATTGAAGATGAATGCGCGATCGTTGCCGTAGCCATCTCCATTGATGTCACCCGCCACACTCGGCGTGAACGGTGTCCCCGAGCGAAACTGACCGAACCAGTTGATGCGAATGAGATCGAAGGCGTTGTAGCCGATGTTGTACACGATCTGATGACGCGAATCGAAACTCGAGCGACTCCAGTCGACTCCGCTGGGGCTGCCGTTGGTGCTGCTGAAGCCGCGATACTGCTCGCGCACATTGCTGTACACGTAGCTGAGGCTCCAGCTGAAGCTCGTGCTGAAGTTGAGCGGCGAGACGCGCAGACTCACCTGGCGGCTCATCGAGTTGAGATCGGAACGCTGCTCCGTGACGCGACCGAGCGATTGCGCGATACGCGCGTCACCGGCCGCGATGGCGCCGGTGATGGGCACGATGCTCGACGGCCGTGCGTACACGGGGCGTCCTGCTTCGTCGGCCAATGCGAAGCGCGGCGTGTCGTTGAAGTTGCGATCGATAAAGCTCGATTGGCGCGTGTTGTACGAGTACGTACCCTCAATGGTGGTGTTGATGCGATTGCGCAGCATCGGACCGCTCCACTGCAGGTTGGAGCGAAGACTGCGTGGCGCAGCGTACCCTCCGTCAAACAACGACACGTTGGGGACGGCGTTGGAGAAGACCGTGCCGCTCGTGCCATCAGCGCAGGTGGAGGGCACGCGCGATGGATCGGTGAAAGCAGCCCAATCGGCAATCGGTGTCGCAGGACCGACGCAAATCAGTTGCTGCACCGCGCCGGGAAGGCCGGTGTTGTCGATCGCGCCGCCGATGAGCGTGGCTTGCGGTGTGTTCTGGAAGACGCCGATGCCGCCGCGCACCACGGCGCGCGGTCCGCGGAACGCGCCTTCGAAGGCGCCGATCTGCGCTGCCGTACCGTAGGTGTACGCGAAGCCGAAACGCGGACTGAAGAACACACCATCAGGCACGTTGTCGTTACGAATGCCCAGCACACGTTCGACTTCCGGATTGCGTGCGGGTGCGTCGAGAAAGCGATTCGCGTCTACGCGCACGCCGTACTGAAACTGCAGGTTGTTGGTGCGACGCCACGAATCGCCGAGCGACAGCGCGCCGACCAGAATGCCTGACTCACGATTGCGCGGAATGAGCGAACGCATGAACGATGCGGGAATCCCGGCTTGCAGGTCGGCGAGCGAGTTGTAGCTGAAGGTGCCGAGTCGATTCGTCGTCTGGTTCTGCATGTTGTTATCCACACGCGCTTCGCTGGTGAACTTGAGACGATGCTTGTTGTTGCCGGAAAACCACGAGAGGGCGTTCATGGCACCGAGACTCGTGCTGCTCTGCGACGTGCCAAGAAACTGATTGCCACCGAAGGAAAGATTCTGCACTCCACTCGTGCCGTCGGCGAAGTTCGAGTTCACGCGCACGCGACCACCGGGCAGGTTCATGTACGGCGTGCCTTCATTGCTCGACGCATTGAAGCCAGCCGACGATTCGGTGAGCACACCAACGCCACGCAGCAGGAAGTAGCCGCTGTGACGTCCCTGCAGACTGCCGTTGAAGCCGGTGCGATCGGCACTGGTGGTCGGCAGTGACGTATTCAGTTGCGATGCCGGATCCGTCTTGTTCCAGCCGGCATTGAAGGTGAGGTTGAACGCCTGTCCGCTGGTGGAGGTCGGCGGTGTGAAATCGATTGCGCCAACGAGCGAACCCTGATCGGTGAGCCGACTGCCGGGAAATCCACCGACGCTGGTGGGTACGCGCCCGTTCTGCAGCAGCGACACGAATCGATTGACCGAGTCCTGCGCGACGCCCGAGGTCTGCAATCCGGTCGCATTGGTGTTGAGCAACGTGTACAAATCGTTGCTGCGACGTCCGAACTGATAGGCGATGTTGTAGAACGCCTTGTCGATGACCAGCGGGCCCGAGACCGCACCGCCAAGTGACGCGTTGCTGTACTCCTGGCCAAGTGAACGCGCGGCGCGATCGGTGAACTGCAGCTGCGGCGCGTCGAGCACGGAGCTCAGGCCACGTGCGATGAAGTTGGTGCCGGGGCGCGTGCGCAACGAGAATTGTCCGCCGCTGAATCCCCCGCGCGAAACGTCATACGGCGCGGTAGTGAGCGAGCTCATGACGGACGCATCACGCGGCAGGCCCGCACCGCCGAACTGCATGCCGTTGAGCGTCGTGTTGTTCTGGTCGGCGCCAAGTCCGAGCACGGAGAATCCATTCGCGCCGCCGTCCTGACCGGGCACGAGGTTCACACCGGGGAGCGACGCGGCCATCGCGGCCAGGTCGCCCATCTGATCGGGCGGCAGCGCGGTGTTGGTGACCTGACGTTCCGTGCCGCTGATGTCAGGCGGCGGGATGTCGCTGCGCGCGACCTTGTCTCGCGCGGCCGTCACCTTCACCTGGTCGAGGACGGCGCCGACCTTGGTGAGCTTGGCGTCTGCCAACAGAAACTCCTCATCGGCCACGCGCTTGACCTCGAAACGCCGGGAGGCGTAGCCGAGGATGTTCATGGTGATGAGGTAGTCGCCGTCGCCGCCGGGAAAGGTGATGGTGAAGCGACCGGATCTGTCGGTGCGCGCAGCGCGGTTGACGTTGCCCGAGATGGAGGTGGCGACGACCGCGACGTTCTCGAGCGGGGCATCGTCGGTGCCGGACACTCGGCCGCGAATCACGTCCACGTTCTGGGCGGACGCGGACGCGGCCGCGATGGTGCCGAGGAGCAGGGCGAGGAGGAGGAGCAGACGTCGCATGGAGCGGCGGAGTGACGGGAGTGGGGCCGCGCTGGGGAGGAAGCGCGGGGTTGCAGGGGTTCGACACAGGGGGAGGGCGAACAGTTCACTGCGGGTTTGGCGGGCGGAGCGCGGACGGGCGGTGGAAGGGTGGACGAAGCTCGACGAGGGCCGGCACCATGGTCGCGATTGGCGGCATCGCGAGCTGGGGGTGACGGGTGACGGGTACTCGGTGATCGGAAGCGGGTAGAGCGGAACGGCGGTGCGACGAACGGGCTCAGAACTCGCCTCAGAACTCGCCTCAGAACTCGCCTCAGAACTCGCCGATGAAGCCGATTTCGGGTTCGAGGCGGTGGCCGAGGTTGTCGAGCACTGATCGCTGGGCGTGGGTGATCACGGCGCGAACATCTGCGGCGGTCGCGGCGCCCAGATTCACCATGATGTTCGCGTGGATATGCGAGATCTGCGCGCCGCCGATGCGGAAGCCTTTGAGGCCGCACTGGTCGATGAGCCGGCCGGCACCGACCCCCTCGATCTTCTTGAAAATCGAACCGGCGCTCGGGTGTACAGCGAGCCACGGATGACCCCAGCCGCGCCAGGAGAGATTCTCCTGCAGAATGCGGTGCAGATCGGCGGCGGCGGCGCGCGCGAGCTTGAACGTGGCCGACAGCACGACATCGCGCGTGTGATGAAACACCGACTGATCGTAGCCGAACTGGATGTAGTCTGCGCCGACCGTGCGCTGCGCTCCGTCTTCACCCAGGATCTCGCACGACTCGAACACTTCGGCGATGAACATGGTACGGTCGCGCTCGGGGGCCGGCGACAGAAAGTGAAGATTCTGCCAGAGCGCACCGCCGACGGTGCTCGGAATGCCGACGTAATGCTCGAGGCCTGACCAGCCGAGTCGCACGGAGTCGAGGACGAGGTCCTGCATGACGGCGCCGCTTTCGCTCCAGAGCAGCCCCTCATCGCTGATGTGGTGTGCGACCGCGCGATTGCGGATGACGAGTCCGCGTACACCGCGATCGCCGACGAGGATGTTGGCGCCGAGTCCGAGGACGAACCATGGAATGTCAAGCGCGCGCGCGGCGGTGATGGCGGCGGCGAGATCGTTGGCGCAGGCGGCGTCGTACAGCACATCGGCCGGGCCACCGATGCGGAAGGTGGTGTACGGCGCGAGCGGTGCGCGCAGTTGCAGGCGCGCGGGATCGAGCGCGGGCGCGAGTGCAGCAGCGAGTTGGTCCGGCGACGGGAGCGTGAGCGTCATTGCTGAAAGATAGTGCGCAGGCGTGACCTTACATCATTCTCCCGCTCGCAGTACGCTGAACTCCCGAAACATTCCGATCGGCATCGCGACGTCGAGTGTCCACCGAATGCTCATCGGACGATCGCCGGAGAGATCAGTGCTGTCGGCCAGTCGCACGGGACCGCATGCGGTGTAGGGCGAGCCCTTGTTGGCGCGCACGAACAGCTGAAATGACCAACCGCCTGTGCCGCTCTCCAGATAACGGCGCCCCGCTCGCGTGTCAGGACCAGCGCTGTTCTGCGTCTGCCAATGAAAGCGTGTCGGGCTCTCTGCGTAGTCGTGGTATGCAATGCGATCATGGTAGCCATCGCTCTTGTCGAGCGTGACGAAGAGCAGTTCTGTCCGACGATCATTCAGTCCGAGCACGCCAGCCTGAAACGGAGTGCGGCGTGTCGTCGTGAGCCAACCGACGGCAGTGAGGATTTCGCGAATCTGATAACTGCCATGCAGCAGCAAGGGCACGTCCTCGAGACCGGGAATATCGCGCACGCCGATTCGGCTTTGGGCCTCGAGGATGTTCGTCAGCTCGCCGAGTTCGGAAAGCACGTCAGGCTCGCGATCGAACGACGCGAAGAACGCGTCGCAGCCTTGCACGGCCGTCGGCGACATCTGATACGTCAGCATTTGTGCACGCAACCGTTCGGAGTCCGAGCTCGGTCGATACGAGGAGCCTTGCTCGGCAACACGCCGCATCACATCCAGCTGTCGGGCGTCATTGACGTGCAACAGGTAGCGCATGGATCGCGACAGCAGCTCCTCCTGCTCGATGTCCGCGCGATCGGTCAGCAGGCCAGCGTCGCGACGAAGCGTTGTCCATCCACTTGGGCGCGCATCGCGGAACACCTCGTCGAGTGCGATCTGCTGGTCGTGCAGAAACTCGGCGAGGGAAAACCGTCTCCCCCTGAGTGAGGCGTACGCCTGCACCTCGCCCTTGAGTCGACGCCAGCTCTGTTGCACGACCGCTCGCAAGCTGGCGATCACTCGCTCGTGTGCCTGCGACTCGAGGTGAATGTGACAACCGCTTGGCAGCGTACTGAATCCGTCCTGCGCTGATTGCAGCAACTCGCGCTTGTTGAGACCCGTGATGGACGACAGCAATCGATCGAAGCGGAAGTCCGCGCGATGCTGGCCGACAAAATCCAACACCAGGCAACTGGCCTTTTTCGGCGCTAGACGGAGGCCGCGTCCCAACTGCTGTTGAAAGAGGAGCGGGCTCTGTGTCGGTCGCAGGAACAGCAGCGTGTTCACATCGGGCAGATCCACGCCCTCGTTGTACAAGTCGACCGTGACGATGGCGCAGATCTCGCCCTTCGCAAGCAACGACGGTGCGCGGAGACGATCGCTGTCCGAGCTCTCGCCGGTGAGGCACATCGTCCTCAGGCCAGCCTGTGCGAACTGCGTGGTCATGAACTTCGCGTGGGCCACCGAGACGCAGAAAACCAGCGCCTTCGTACGTGACGCATCACCGGATAGTCGTTCCCACTCGTTCACGATCATGCGGGCCCGCACTGCATTCCCCGTCACCAGTCGATCGATCGACTCCACTTCACCTGGCCGATTCCAGGGGACCTCTGAGAAATCGGTATCGTCATTGCAGCCGAAATACTCGAACGGCGCCAGTAGTTGCAGATCCAGCGCGTGCCACAGGCGAAGCTCCGCCGCTGGCGATCCGTCGGGACGCGCACTGAAGTACGGTTGGAGCGGCTTACCGTCCGTGCGCTCGGGCGTGGCGGTGAGTCCGAGCAGAATTGCCGGACGAATCGCACGCGCGAAGAGATCCAGCTGAGGCGCGGCCATCCGATGGCACTCGTCGATGACGACCGTATGCCAGTGCTCTGCGCCCAACGTCTCCACCAACGCACGCGATGACACGCTCTGAATGGTGGCGAACAGATGATCGTGCGTCTCCGGCTCGTGACCACCGCCCAGCAACGCGCCAAAGCTGTGATCGCGCAGCACGCCGCGGTACGTGTTCATGGCCTGTCGCAGAATCTCCTCGCGATGCGCGACATACAGCAGTCGTGGCCGCGCGCCGCCGTGTGACTCCACGGTGCGTCGATAGTCGAGCGCGGCCATGACCGTCTTGCCGGTGCCGGTTGCCGCGACCAGGAGATTGCGATGCCGTCCGTGCGCACGCTCGACGGTGAGCTGCTCCAGAATGTCCTGCTGGTATCGCTTCGCGGTGATGTCGAAGTACGTCGCAGCGGAATCGTCACGACTGGTGCCGCTCTCTCGCGCCAAGGCATCGCGCAGCGACTGTCGGCTGAGCGCATCGAGCGGGTCGTACCGCTGGAACTCGTCGTCGGCCCAGAGGGTGTCGAAATGTGCTTTGGCACGCGCGTACAGCGCGGTCTGCCCGCGCTCGGTGAACTTCACCGTCCATTCGAGCCCGCCCAGCAGCGCCGCACCGGACAGGTTCGCGCTGCCGACGTACGCCGTACCGAAACCGCTGCGTCGTTGAAAGATCCACGCCTTCGCGTGCAGGCGAGTCCGCCGACCATCGAGCGACACCTTCACGGTGCAGCCATTCAGCGACGCCAACTCGTCGAGCGCCTTCTGGTCGGTGGCGCCCGTGTACGTCGTGGTGAGGACGCGAATGCTCGTCTTCCCATGCCCGGTTGCGTCCGCAGCAGTGATCGTCTTGAGCACGTCGAGCAGTTTGCGCACGCCCGACACCGTGATGAAGCTGACGAGAATGTCGATGCGATCGCACGTCGCCGCTTCGGTACGCAACTCGTGCAACAGCGACGGTGTCGCCTTCGATGCGGTGAAGAGCCACGGCTCGCCGAGTCCCGTCGCGGGCAGGGCAGGTGCGGTGGCACCGACGGCATGCACCGCACGCAGTCGACGTGGCGGAGCGGCCAGCGTATCAACCTGATCCTCTCCGCGCGTGAGGCGCGCGCGCAGGTCGATGAGCAACGCGTTGACGATCTCGAGCTGCTGCTCCGCGTGCCGTGTCGTATCACCCTTCACGTCGTCCAGCGCACGGGCGAGCGACTGCGCGATCAAGTCGGTCAGCAGCGGGATCGCGTCGGCGCCAGACATGTCGTCGAGAAGCGCCGTGCTGTCCGTGAGATGCTCAAGACGGCGAGCGAGTGCAGTAGTGACCAGCTGGTCGTAGAGTCCGCGCGGGAGCGTCATGAGGCTGGAGTCATGACGGCCGACTCGTTCGAGTCCACGAGATACTCTGCGAAGCGACGATCGCCCGGCGCGAGCGGCAGCAGGAGCAGTTCCCGCAACGTGGCCCACCGCAATTCGACGTGTTCGCGGCACTGTGGTTCTCCGCGAATCGCCGCCGGGATGAACGCAATGATGAATGAGGAACCCGGATCAGCGACAACCAGCAGCTCGCTGCCGACCGCGACGACCTCGAGACCGAGCTCCTCACAGAGCTCCCGCCGAACGGTGTCCTCGTCGGATTCGTTCGGCTCGCACTTGCCACCAGGAAACTCCCAGAGTCCCCCATGACGCTTGTGTGGCGCTCGAAGGCAGACGAGATAGCGCTCGTCTGAGTGCACAACGGCGGCGATCACTCGGATTGGTGCGGAGTTCATGCGGTCGAACATGCCGTCCGCGGAGTGCGCCGACCAGGGCCGTTGTCACCGGATCCAGCGCGGCGCCTGCGGCGTTCACATACAGCAGGCGCCCTCGTCGATGAACAGCGATGGCCTCCGGAGATGCCTCCACGAGCAGTCGATACCGTGCCTCGCTTTCCGCCAGCGCCGCCTGACGCAACTCCAGCCGCGCGCTGCGCGCCTCTTCCTGTGCCAATGTCTGCAGGACGATCGACTGGCGACGCATCGAGAAGTTGGCCACAACCGCGGCTGTCGCGGCACTGACCACGATGGTGATCGAGTGCGATTGCCAGGGCGACAGGTCGGGCAGGATCGCCTCCTTGGTCGCCTCGTACAGGAACATCCAGACTGCCGCTGCAGCGAACGCAGCGACGGTAGCCGCGCCGCGCTGTTCGGGCCGCGAGCCGAAGGCGCGCCCCACGACAGGGAAGGTCCCCGATGCGTTCAGGGCAGACATGTTCGACGCTTTGGACTGGACATGCTGCCGAGTATCGCCCGTCCGGTGTCCCTGCCTTGTTCGATGCCGACTTCCGTTACGTCTTGGTGACGTGACGCGCGCGTTCTGTAACGCGAACCGCCGCGCGCGCTTGCAGGAGCGTGTGTCCGGTGTCTATTCAACAGTAGAGTCCGCAACAAAGTCTGCAGCACAGTCCGCAGCAGAGTCAGCGTGCTGCGCGTGCGAACAGATCGCGCCCTTCGGCGTGCGGAAGCCGTACACCGAGTCTCGCGGCCAACGTTGGAGCGATGTCGCGCATATCCACGAGACCCAAGGCGTGTCCGCGAGTGATGTTGGGACCGCGGACGAGCAAGGTGGCGCGCATTTGCGGTTCGCTTGGCAGGTAACCGTGCGTGCCGCCTGTCACGGGCCGACGCGGCTCACCGCGAAGCCGAGAGCCAAGACGGTACCCGGGCCGAAATGCCAGCAACCACGCGGCCCCAGGATATGCACCGGCGGCATCGAGTGCGCGTCGGTCGAGAACGGCGGAAATGCCATTGGCTGTATCGGCAGCCAACGCGCGGACGAAACGCGCAACACTGTCCCGCAGCGTCGCGCTGGTACTGTCGCGCAGCACGATCGCGGCCGACCCACCACTTGGCCAGATCATGGCGCGCCAGTCGGCGGGACGTTCCTCGCCGGTGGACGGCACGGAGACCAATCCGGCCGAGGCCAACGCGACGCCAACGTGTACTTCCGTGTGCGTCGCAATGAAACCATGATCGGAAGTCACAGCGATGGTGACTTGGTTGCCGTACGTGCGCCTCGCTGCCTGCACAATGGTGTCGAGCGCTGCGTCGACGCGTTCGAGCACGGCGAAGGCCTGTGGCGTCCACGGCCCGGCCTCATGCTGTTCGTGATCGAACGCGGTCAGATACCCCAACGTCAACGTCGGGCGTTTCCACTCGATCAGACGAGCCACAAAGCTGACGGTCTCGGCGCGGATCACAAGCCGGTTCCGAATCACCCACGGATCATCTACGGTCCGGTCACGAACGAGTGTCGGCGCGTAGTGGAGGCCGATCCTTCCGCAGCGACACATGTCTTCTGCGTGCATGACGCTGCTCTGCGCACACGCGCTCCTCGCCCGTCACCATTTCGTGACGTGCCGGTGCTAGGTATGGCCCATGTCGTCACCGATCCACGCGCCGCGTCGCCGATTGACGACGATCTTCGTCACGCTGGTTGTGCTAATCGCGGCCAGTTGCGCGCGGGCGACCACACGCGACGGGGGCGATGTCGTGCTGGCTGGTTCGACGTCGATTCAACCGTTCGCGGAGCGTTGGGCCGAGTCCTATCAGCTCGGAAGGGTGACGGTGCAGTCCGGCGGATCAACGGCGGGTATCAAGGCCGCGCACGACGGGACCGCCGATGTCGGCATGAGTTCACGCCAGCTCCATGCAGAGGAGTCAGAAGGTCTGGTGCAGACCGTGGTCGCCCGCGATGGCATCGCGGTGATCGTGCACCGAGCAAATCGGGTGCAGGCGTTGACACTGGCGCAGCTGCGCGGGATCTACGCGGGCACCATCCGCAGCTGGCGTGAAGTGGGAGGTGCCGATGCATCTATTACGGTCATCACACGCGAAGAGGGGTCGGGAACGCGTGATACCTTTCAGGAACGGGTCATGGGCAGCGGTGTCGGCATCGCGCGTGAGGCGCTCGTCACCGCCTACTCCGGCGGGTTGCGCAAGATGGTGGCCGAGGATCCGAATGCGATCGGCTACGTGACCTTCAGTCAACTGAACGACCGGGTTCATGCCGTCTCGCTGGACGGTGTGCTGCCGACTGAACAGACGATCCGGGACGCCACCTATCACTTGCAGCGACCGTTTCTCTTTCTCACGCGTGGCGAGCCGGCCGGTGGGTCGGAACAGTTCCTCAAATTCGTGTTGTCGCCGCGCGGGCAGTCGATCGCTCGCGCCGAAGGTCTGGCTCCCGTCTCCACGTACTGAGTCTCCGGATGCGCGACCGAATGATCGAGCGAATGCTGCTGCTGGCCGCGACATCGGCGGTGGCCATGCTGGCGCTCATTACCATCTTCATTTTTCGCGAGGGGCTGCCGGTCATTCTCGACCACGGCCCACTGGCCTTTGTCGCCGGTGTGACGTGGGCACCGAGTCTTGGCCAGTACGGACTGCTGCCGATGATCGCCGGCTCTGCGGTTGTCACCGCTGGTGCGCTGGTGGTCGGTCTGCCGCTCGGTCTGGCCTGTGCGATTACGCTGGCCGAGATGGCTCCGCCGAAAGCCCGAACGGTGCTCAAGCCGACAATAGAACTGCTGGCTGGTGTCCCGTCTGTGGTATACGGATTCATCGGCATGGAAGTGCTCGTGCCATTCATTCGCCAAGCGCCGTTGCTCGGCGGACCGGGGTATTCGGCGCTGGCGGCGTCGATCATTCTGGCGG
>CAYWCJ010000026.1:0-25346 GCA_964456595.1 uncultured Gemmatimonas sp.
TCCTCGTCCTTCTCAAGCTCCGGCGCCAGCAGCTTGTACAGCACCGGCGTCACCAGTCGCGCGATCAGCGTGCTCGATACCAACCCGCCGATGATCACCCACGCCAGCGGGGAGTACAGGGCGCTCCCCTGGAGGGCGAGCGGCAGCAGCCCTCCAATCGCGGTCATCGTGGTCAGCACGATCGGCAGAAAGCGAATCTCACCAGCCTTCTGGATCGCATCATCGAGGCTCATCCCCTCGCGCCGCAGCTGATCAGTGAAATCCACCAGCAGGATACTCGTCTTGATTTCGATGCCAACCAGCGCCACGAAGCCGATCATCGCCGTGAACGACAGCGTATAGCCGCTGAGCAGGAGCGCGATCACTCCACCAACCACGCCGAGCGGAATCACCGACGCGACCACGAGCGTTGTACGGAAATCGCGGAACTCGAGCACGAGGATGGCGAGGATCGCGAACACTGCCACGATGATTGCCGCGCCAACACCGCCAAAGCTTTCCTGACGGCTCTCGATCTCCCCCGCGGGTCGCAAATCGTAACCGGATGGCAGCGCGATCGAATCGAGACGCGCCATCACTTGCTTGGTGACCGCATCGGTGTTGTAGCCACTCTGCACGTAGCTCGTGACCGTCACCGCGCGCTGACGACTATCGTGATCGATCACCGTGGGTGTCGCGGTGAACGCCGTCGTCGCAATCTGGGAGAGTGGTACCATCGCGCCCGACACGCTGCTCACCTTGAGGCGATCGAGCGCTTCCGGCGCCGGACGACCGCTGTGGGCCATGCGCACCATGAGCGGATACTCGTCGCCGTTGTCGGCGCGAATCTTCCCGGCCTCCAGTCCGGCAATGCCCAGACGCAGCGTGCGCTCAACCTCGGCCGATGGAACACCAAGCAAGCCCGCCTTCTGTCGATCGACGTGCAGCCGCAGGTCGGAGCGACGCAGCCGCACCGGATTGTTCACATACTGCGTGCCGTCGACACTCGTGAACGCGACTTCGTACCGGGCAGCAATCTGCGCCAGTGTGTCGAGATTGGTGCCTTCAATGCGCATGGCGATCGGCGCGTCGATGGGCGGGCCATTCTCGAATTCCTTGAGCTCGATGCGTGCGCCGGGATACCCCGACAGCGTGCGACGCAATGAATCGAGCGAACGCGGCGTGGCCTCGTTGTCGTACGAATTGAGCAACACCAGCAGCTGCGCACGATTGGGGGCTTCGGCACGCTGAAAGACGTTGTAGTACACCGCCGGATTGTCCTTGCCGACGTTCGCAAACACGGCGCGCGTGTCGGGATGTGCGCCAATCACACGTTCCGCGAACTGCGACGCGCGATCGGTTTCCGTGAGCGACGTGCCTTCGGGTGTTGCGATATCCACATGGTACTGCGGCGTGCCGGCCTTGGGGAACAGCGAGAAGCCCACGGCCGGCACGAGCGCCAGCGAGCCAAGCACCATCAGCAGGGCAATCGCGAGCGTGCTGCGCGGTGCCGCCAGCGCGCGATGCAGCAACGGCGCGTACGTGGCATGAATGCCCTTGTCCAAGGCGCGCAACACACGGTTGCCCTCGGCGCTCTCCGTCTTTGGCAGAATACGACTGGCCAGCCACGGAATGATCGTCAACGACACCAGCAGTGATGACAGTACCGCGTACACCACGGCGATCGGCAACGAGCGGATGTACTTGCCCGCCAATCCTGGCAGGAACAGCAGCGGTACGAACGCGAAGATGAGCGTTGCGGTTGCGCCGAGGACGGCCACCGCGATCTGCTTGGTGGCGGCGATGGCGGCTTCCTTCCGTGGCACACCGGCACGCATGAACCGTGTGATGTTCTCCACCACCACAATTGAATCATCCACCAGCAGTCCAAGCGCAATCACGAAGCCAACGATGGACAATTGATTGATACTGAATCCGGTCGCATTGAGCAGCACTACAGCCAAGGCCAACGACAATGGAATCGAAATCATCACCACAATCGACGCGCGCGTGCCGAGCGGCAGCAACGTGATCAGCACCAGGGCAATCGCGATCGCAAAGTCCACACCCAACCGCGCCAGTCGCGTGTCAACATTCTTCGACTGATCAAAGCCGCGCGCCAGCGTCACTCCACGCGGCAGCGTCTTCTCCAATCGGTCGAGTTCCTGCCACACCACCGTCTTCACCGATGACACGTTGCGTCCGGCCTGCACGGCCACCGTGACGAACATCGCACGCTGTCCGTTGTAGCGACCGATGTGCACCGCGTCGCCATCGCCCCACGCCACGGTCGCGACATCGCCCACATGCACGGTCGAACCATTGGCACCAGCGATCACCGTGCGCGTCACCTCGTCGGCCGTGCGATAGCGGCCGGGAGTGGCGATGTTGTAGCGACGCGTTCCGACGTCCACCGATCCGCCGGGGATCTGCATGTTGTCGCTGCCCAGTGCCTGCAACACCTGATTGGGCGCAATGCCCAGCACCGCCATGCGACCCAGATCGAGCGTCACCTGCATTTCGCGCGGCGGTGCCGCCCACCGCTCCGACGACTTCACGCCGTTCACGCGCGCCAGTGCATCCTCGAATCGCTTGGCAATGTCATCCAACTGCGCGTACGGCGTCGCCGGTGAGACGAGCGCCAACTGAAACACGGCAAGATCGGAGTTCTCGCTGCGCTTGACTTCCAATCGCTGCAGCGAGCCCGGAAGATCAGGGCGCAATGCATTCACTTCGCGCACCACCTGATCGTACTTGCGTTCGGCGTCGGTTTCGGAAGTGAACTCGACCTTCACCACCGATAATCCGTCCGAACTGGTGGAGGTGAGCTTCTTCACGTCATCGAGTTCATTCAGCGCCTTCTCGATGGGCTCTGTCACCAACTGCTCCATGTCTTCCGGCGACGCGCCCGGGTACACGGCAATCGTGGTGAAGATGGGCACGGGGAAATCAGGATCTTCGGCGCGCGGAATGGACATCCAGTTGGAGACGCCCAGCGCGGCACACATCAGGAACAGCAACACGGTGAACTGCCACCGTTTCACCGCGAATTCAGCGAGTGAGCCGAGGATGTTCACGGCTTGGATGCCTCACGCGCGATCACTCCCGCTGCCGCTGCAGACTGCTGCACCACACGCACGCGCGAGCCAGGCGTGACGTAGGGGGCACCACGCGTCACCACCCGCGCGCTGTCCTCCAATCCAGCAACGGCGGCACGATCACCGATGAGCTGCGCAATTCGCACGCGATGCGCCGTGGCGATCGGCTCCGGCTCACTTGACAGGGTGTAGACGGTCGCCGAATCGGCGTCGGCTTCGAGCAGCGCATCCACCGGTACCATCGCGGCCCGCGCACCACCGCGCACCGCAATCTCCACGCGTCCGACAAGTCCGGCCGGCAGCGCGCCGACATCGCTCAGCGCGACTTCCACCGCATAGGTGCCGGTGCGCGCGTCAGCCGACTGACCAAGCAAGGACACCTTCCCCCTGAAGCTGCGATCGGCGACGGCAGTGAAGCGCACGGTCGCCGCATCACCCACCTGCACGCGCAGTGCGTCGCGATCCGACAGACCGAATCGCAGCACGCGACCGCGCGCACCGCCGCCGAGCAGCAGCACCGTCGAACCGGCGCCAATGTTGCTGCCGGCCATGCCTGTCTTGAGCAGTACCACGCCGTCTTCCGGTGCAACGATCGAGGCGTACTCGCGATTCACCCGAGCGCTGGCCGCATCGGCCCGCGCCGCATCGAGCGCTGAGGTCGCATCCTGCAATTGCGCGAGCGTGGCCACACTGTCCGCCGCCAGTCGACGCAGGCGCGCCTGATCGCGCTCCGCCTTTTCGACGGCCACCGTGGCCTTGTCGAGCAGCGCGTCGATCTCGCGCAGATCCAACGTCGCCAGCAACTGTCCCTTTCGCACCGACTGTCCTTCATCGACCGCAACACGCGCAATCACGCCGCCAATCTTGAAGGCGAGCGGGATCTCGTCGCGCGGTCCGAACGTGCCGGTTGCCACGACCGGCTGCGCGATCATGTCCGACGTTACATACGCCGCCGCAACCGCGACCAGTGGCGTCGCCACTTCCGCCGCCGGAGCCTCGCGGCAGGCGCTCAACGCAAGAATGGCCAACGTTGCCGCGAAAGGTGCGATCACGCGGGAGGCGCGGCTCGGTGTCAGCGGCGCTACCCACTTGGCGGGAGTGCCTGACGCTGTCGCTGATGTGGTCCTCGTGGTTCGGATCGTGGCACGCATTGTGGTTGTGATTGTGGTTGTGATTGTGGTTGCTGTTGTGGTGGTCATTCCGGAGTCCGTTGAGGAGGGCATGGCGCGAGTCATCTCAGTCATGGTGGAAAGCCTCAGCGAGGGCGGGTTTACTGCGGGAGCGCGCGCAGTGCAGCCGCGCGTTCGAGGTCGACGGAGCGGGATGCGACGGTGTAGCGCGTGATCACCTGGTTGAGCGCAGCATTCGTGAACGCGGCGCGCGCACTGAGGAAGTCGATCGGTGTTGCCAACCCTTCGGCAAAGCGGCGTTCCACGAGTGTGAACGCGCGACGCGACGACTCGTAGCGATCGTTCGCGCTGAGCAGCGAGGCACGCGCGGCGACCACGGCGTCATAAGCGTTTGCGACTTGGACACGGACACCGCGCTCGGCCTCGCGTCGGCGATATGTCGCTTCGTCGCGCGCGAACGACGCCTGCTCGCGACGCGCCATATCCTGTCCACCGTTGAACAGATTCCAGGAGAGCACAAAGTTGGCGAGCGCGACATCGCTCTGGCGATTGAAACGATACCTGTCACCCTGCACGCCATAGCTCGCCGACAGCGCCACACTCGGCAACAGCGCCGCACTCGCAATCCGACCCTGCGCCCGCGCGAGACGAATTCCCCCGTCTGCCTGCTGCAACTCTTCGCGATGCGAGAGTGCAAAGCTCACCAGCGCATCGAGGGACAGCGTGTCCGTCGCCAGCAGCGTGCTGTCCGCCGCCAGCGTGATCTCGCTGTCGCCGTCTGCATTGCGCAGCAGATTGAAACTCCGGCGAGCAGCGTCACGCTGGCGTCGCGCATCGGCCAGCTGCTGCAACAGGTCACTGCGTTCGGCGCGGGCGCGCAGCACGACGTCCGGCGTGCCCAGCCCCGCGCCCACCAAGCGCTCGCTGACGCGCAGATTCTCCTCGAGCACCGGCATCGTCGCCTCAAGCGTCTCGACAATGCGCAATGTGCTGCCGTAGCCAAGCCACGCCTGCTGCACATCGGCCGCGAGCTGGCGCATAGCGCCTCTGCGCTGGGCGCCAACGAGATCGCGTTGCGCGCGCGCCGCCGCAGTGGCACCAAATAGCGCATCGTTGAAGAGCGGCTGCACGAACTCGAGCTTCGTTTCCTGTCGAAACGGAAGCGACGCGTTGATGTTGGTCGGGAATCGCTGCTGTCCGATGAGTTGGTTGAGCGCGTCGTAGGCGGGGTTGATGAAGTCGCCGATGTTGACCACGCCGCTGAACTCGGAGTACCGCGCATTCACACCCACAGACGGCAGGAATCGACCGTTGGCCTCACGCACCGCTGCGTTGGCTCGGCGAACGGCGGCTCCTTGCTGTGCAATTGCCAGATTGGCGCGGAGTGCTTCGGCGACATAGCCGTCGAGCAGCCTTCGGGCATCGGTAGTGGTGGAGCCCAGGCTCTGCGCGCCAAGCGACGCGGCAGCAATCGCCAGCGCGGACACGCCAAACACGATTGTGCGTGCTCGGCGAATTAACGGAGGTCTTGGATTAAACATCAGTACAGTGTGTAACATTGTTAAGTTTGATGGCGAAAGAGAGGGCGCTGAAGCGCCCGGGAGATGCTGAGGGTCGAGCCTGTTACGAAATCGGCTGCCGAACGGCTCCGCGAATCATGACGTCGATCAGGGAGTGAATGGTTTCAAGCGGGGGGTGCCACTGGATGTACGGGTCGTCACAGTGGGTCAGCCAGAGCGAGACCACGCCGTGAATTCCCGCCCACATCATCTGCGACAGCTCGTGCGGGTTGGACAGGTCCGCACGATACCGGCCGGCGTCGAGCCCTTCCGACACAGTCAGGAAGAGAAACTCGTAGGCGTCTTCATCCGGCTTATGCGTAGGATGCCCATTCGCATCTACCGGTGAGTGGCGCTGTGGTGTCATGAACATGAACCGATACTGACTGGGATTTGCCAACGCGAACTTGGCGTAGGCCTGCCCCAATTTTTGCAGACGCTCCACCGGATCCTCAATCCGCCCGATCCGGTACATCGCGTGGCCAAGTGCAGTGAAGTCGGCGACGCAGAGCTCTTCGATGAGCGCGTCCTTATCGCGGAAGTGGTGGTAAATGGCCGTCGCCGTGTACCCGATCTTGGCCGCAATCGCCCGCATCGTCGTCGCCTCGATACCCACGGTCACGAACAGCTCCCGCGCCGCGTCCAGGATGGCCTGGCGGGTTTCGGCTTTCAGACGCTCGCGGCGCACGAGCGATGGCGAAGGAAAGGCTGCAGTGGTCACGCTGGTCAAGATTGTTCGGTGACCTAACGCTGTCAAGTGACTTTTGCTAACGCCGCTGGTCTTCTTCGTACGACAGAGGATGAGGCTGTTGTGTGCAGCGTCACGGCTGAAGGACGTTTTGATCGTCGTTTCGTTCACAGGATGGTAAGCCGTTCGCTAGCATTCATGTGCACCATGACTTCCGGAGCAACACTGAGTCTCGGGCCCCGCACCGCGCGCTGCATCTTCGCGCCTCTCGTCCTGAACGTCGCACTGCTGGCAAGCGTGTCACCGGCGGCGCACGCGCAGACGTCTGCTCGTCTTCAGCGTGTCGTCGCGTTGGCCTCGCAACCCTCGCTAGGTGCGGGTGCGTGGTCGCTCCCCGAGCCGAGTGTGCTGATTGAGCGCGTGTTGGCGCGCATCGTGACGCAGGACAAGCCGGGCGGTGTGCCGATGCTCAGCTATCCGCAACGCTTCATCGGTCGCTCGGAGACTGTCGAGTCGGTACGACGATTTCTCGGACGCACGATCGATCTCGCGCCAACGGCATTCTCCGCGGTGAGCAGTTGGACCGACTCGCGAATGGTCGCCTTTCCTTCGTGCATGGGCTTCGAATGTCCGCCGCCGGAAAACGCGGTGTGGGTGGCGGTCACGCGCATCGATCGCGGCGAGCTTCCACACGAAGTGAATGTCTGGTACACGACCAACTTCGCCGCGTACACCGAAGCTGGTGTGCAGAAAAACGCATACGCATTCTGCGAGCGGTGGCTGCGTGTTGGTGGTGTGTGGCGCTACGACGGCTTCATTCGCGTCAACGGCGTCGGCACGCCGGGATGATCGACGGCCGTCAGCGCGATTACCCGTGCGCGTCCTTCGCTTCCATCTGCTTGTGCCGCCAGCCCAACCACAACGCCACCACCAACCACACCGCACTCATCGGCGCGGCAATGAGCGCGATGGAACTCACGGCGAGTCCCGCCGCTGAAAGACCGGCGTACGACCACGCACCGATCTGATCGCCGCTGCGATACACAAACGTATCGATGAAGTTCTTGGCCTTGTATTTGTCTTCCGGGGGAATGACGGCGAATAGCACTTCGCGTCCCGGATTGGCGAAGGCGTAGTTGCCAGCGCGACGCAGCACGTTGAACGCCACGAACAGCGTGAGCGACGACGTCACGCCAAGCACGCCGAAGCCGATGACACTCATGAGTGGCAGGATGGCGAGTGTCATGCCTACGCCAAGCCATTTGATGACGCGCCCCGAGATGAACAACTGCGCGAGCACCGTCAGCAGCTGCACGTAGAAATCGATGTTGGCGAGGAACGCCGTGCGTGACTCACGATCCGCGTAACGCGCACCCACAATTTCGGCTTGCTGGAAGTACAGCACCGTCGTACCGATGGTGAACAGCAGCATGAACAGGCAGATGCCAAGCAGATACGACGACGAAAAGACGTGCGTGATACCGGCGAAGGAGTTGCCGCCCACGGACCGCTTTGCCTCTTCACGATCACGCGTTTCGGCGCGAAAGCTGGGCGGAAATCGACGGATCACCTGCACACCCAGCTCGAGCATGAGCACCGACATCAGCATGAGCATCGGTGTGCCGACCGTCGTGGCCAGCAGCGACGTGAACTTGGAGCCGAACATGCCGCCGAGTGTCCCGCCAACGCCAATGAAGCCGTAGAGACGCTTGCCCTGCTCGCTGTGAAAGGTGTCGGCCATGAATCCCCAGAACACCGAGGGCACGAAGAGGCTGAAGACACTGATGAAGATCCAGAACGCCGGACCAAGAAACTTCTCCTGTGACGTCCCACCCCAGTGGACGGCAGCAGCGAAGATGATCAACAGCGACGCGAAGATGCGATAGACGATCGGAATGAACTGTCGCACCGGCAATCGCGATACGAGGGTCGCGTACAGCGGATTGGCGAGCAACGTCGCGATGAGCGTGCCGGTGAAAAGCCACGGCAGATTTGCGGTGCCCGCCGCGACCCCGATCGCATCGCGGATGGAGCGCAGAATGAAGTAGCTGGCCAGCAGACAGAAGAAGAACAGAAACGCCAGCAGCGTGGCCCGAAGTTCGCCTGGTTCGATGGTGACCAGTTTACCGAACTGCTGGGCCACTCTCCTGCGCGAGCCGCTATCCGCCATCAGCGACCGATCTTCTCATGCCACGCCGCGAGCACGGCGCGCTCCTTCTCCGGGGCGAGGCCCGCGCGCGCCTTCTCCTGCTCGGCGGCCGGCCGGCTGTGATACCAGGTGAGCGTATCACGCGCCGTGTCTGCGAGCGGACGGAAGGTGAGTCCCGCCGCGTACGCCTTCTGACAGTTCACGCGCATGAAGCCGTAGGTACGACCGACGGGCGGAATCCACACGGGCATTTCGCTCCACGGACGGACCTGCTTCTCTGCCAGAAACTCGGCCGACACCCACGTAAAACGCGCGTCACTCGTGGTGACCGCCTTGATGCCATACAGCATCTCGGAGATGGTCGTCGGCGACTTGGGGCCCGTCGCGTTGAACGTGCCCATCGTGCGCGCTTCCGCGAGTCGAACGATCCAATTGCACAAGTCCTGCGCGTCGATGTACTGCGCGGGATCGTCCGGCGTACCTGGCGAGAGCACTTCACCGCCCTTGTCGATGCGCACCGGCCAGTACGAGAATCGATCGGAGAGATCACCCGGTCCAACGATGAGACCCGGTCGCACGATAGTGACGTTGCTGCCGAACTGCGTCTTCGCTTCCATCTCGCTGCGCACCTTGTTGCTGCCATACTTGCTGGCGTCGAACGGCGCTTCGATATCCGACGGTTCGTTGAGCGGACCGTTCTCGTCCACTGGCTTCGAGTTGTCGCCGAAGACCGAGATGGTGGAGACGAAGATGTAGTGCTTGGTGCGCCCCTTGAGTGCGATGCCGGCGTCGCGTACCCACTTGGGATTCGCGGTCGGGTTATCGATGACGACATCCCACTCGCCAGCCTTCAACGCATCATGTCCGCCCGGAAGATTCCGATCGCCGACGAGTCGCGGAACGTTGGGAAAGAGATCGGTATTCGACTTGCCGCGATTGAAGAGCGTGACCTTGTGTCCGCGATCGAGTGCGTACCTGACCTGATACGGTCCGATGAATCCGGTGCCGCCCAGAATGAGAATGCGGAGCGGCGCGATCGACTCACGCGGCGGCTGTTCCGCGTTCGCGTCGACGCCATCGCGCGTCATGCCATGCGCCGAACTGCCCGATGATCGCATGC
The DNA here is from genome assembly GCA_964456595.1 of uncultured Gemmatimonas sp. Classification (GTDB taxonomy): domain Bacteria; phylum Gemmatimonadota; class Gemmatimonadetes; order Gemmatimonadales; family Gemmatimonadaceae; genus Gemmatimonas. Next base: position 9,724 of record CAYWCJ010000026.1, read on the forward strand.
CCTGTGCGAGTGATGGCAACGCGCCAAGACCGAATGCGCCGCCGAGCAGCGCCGAGGATTTCACGAACGAGCGTCGATCGAGCGACATGGGACAACTCCTGCGTAGGGAAGAGCGTGCGGAGCGGTGAACCGTACAACTTGCCACGGGGAGTAGTTGCGAATCGCTACGGCGAAGCGCCACTGCGAAGTTCTACTGCGTGCGCCGTCCGTCGAGCTGCTGAATGGTTTTCGTGGACGCGGGGCGTGTCTTGCGCAGCCGCGCGGAGACGATCTCAGCGCGTGAGAGTGCGCGGAGGATGTTCTCGCCAGCCACGCCGCGCAATTCACTGTCGGTCCAGCCGCGCTTCACGAGTTCCGCCAACAGGTCGGGATATTTGGAGACGTCTTCAAGTCCAACGACGGTTTCCGTGATACCGTCGTAGTCGCCGCCGATTCCGATGTGTTGCGCACCGGCGAGTCGCTTGATGCGATCCATGTGATCGGCGACGTCGGCGATGGTGGCCACCGGCGACGGATTCCTTTCGCGCCACGCAGCGAACGCCTTGAACTGCGCGTCGTTGTTGTTCGGGTTGGCCTTGGCGACAGAATCGCGGAACTGTGTCGCGCGAGTGGCGTAGTCGGCCACCTTCTGGCTGGTGAAGCCGGGCACGAAGGTCATCATCACCACGCCGCCATTCCTGGGCAATCGCGCGAGAATGCCATCGGGCACGTTACGTGGCACATCGGTGAGCCCGCGAGCGGCCGAATGCGAGAAGATGACCGGCGCTTCGCTCACATCGAGGGCATTGCTCATCACGGCTGGTGACACGTGCGACAGATCCACCAGCATGCCAAGCCGATTCATCTCACGCACCACTTCCTTGCCGAAGTTGGTGAGCCCATTGTGCTTTGGCACATCGTTGGCCGCATCGGCCCAGTCGAGCGTCACGTTGTGCGTGAGCGTCATGTAGCGCGCGCCGAGGTCGTAGTACGCACGTAGCGCGCCGAGTGAATTCTCGATGGCGTGTCCGCCCTCCATGCCAAGCAGCGAACCGATCTTCCCGGACTTGTACGCCGCCCGCACCTCTGCCGCAGTCAGCGCCCACTTGAGATCCTTCGGATAGCGCGCAATGACGCGACGGGCGATATCGATCTGCTCGAGCTGCACGCGCGCGTATCCCGAGTCGCGAATCTCACCGGGGATGTACACCGACCAGAACTGACCGCCCACCATTCCCTTTCGGAGACGGGCGATATCGGTCATCCCCTTGGTGGTCGTGTTGAGATCGTAGGCTTCGACATCGAGCGGCGCATTGGCGAACTCGCGCATGGCCCACGGCAGGTCGTTGTGCGAATCGACAAGCGGTGTGGTCTTGAGCAGGGACTTCACGTGCGCGAGTCGCGTCGCGAAGTCCGCGTTGCGCAGCGGTTGCGCTGCGGTGGGTCTGGTTTGCGCCCCGACTGGCGCTGCAAACAACGTTTGCGCGAATTGCGCGGACACGGCAGACAACAGCGAACAGACAAGAAGGAAAATGAGGCGGCGCGGAACCGCGGCCTTGAGTTGTTCGACGCTGGTCACAAGCCGATCCTCTCCAGATACTGCGGCAACATCTTTCTCCACCACGGCCAGTCGTGATTCACGTCATGACCCCAGAGGTCGAAGATGTGCGGAATGCCCTTGCGATCAAGGATGTCATGAAACGATTGCGTCGCCTGTGGCGCCTCGTACGCACCCTGCCCCGCTACCAACACGATCTTGCCGTGATGCCGCAGCGTATCGAGCTGACCGCCCTCGACGTTTGGTACGAACCAGCCGGGATTGTTGAAGTAGCAGTTGTCGTCCGAGTACCCCTTGAAGTAGCTCGGCGACAGATCGTAGAACCCACTCATGCCGATCACCCCGCCAAAGAGATCGGGACGACGGAAGAACGAATTCGCGGCGTGATAGCAGCCGAAGCTCGCACCAGTCGTGATCGCACGCGCGCTGCCGTCTCCCACTATGTGTCTGATGAAAGGCACCACTTCGTCTTCGATGTAGCGTGAGTACAGCGCCTGTCGCCGAGCCGATTCCTGCACCGGCAACCCACGGTCCATCCACGCCAGACGGTTGATGCTGTCGATGGAGAAGACGCGGATGCGCCCCTGAATGAGCAGGGGCTCGATCGCCTTCACGAGCCAGAACCGCTCGTTCTCGAGGAAATCCGCGGCGGCCGTCGGGTAGAGCAGAACGGGATAACCGCCCCATCCATAGGAAACGATCGGCATTTCGAGGCCGAGTGCGGGGCTGCGCCAGCGATCGATACGACGCGGCAATCTGGGATCGACGAATTCAGGCATCGCTAAAGGTCGCCGCGCAGACAGGAGGCGGCCAGTGCCGTGGGACGCCGGTGTGTGACGTACCGTTGCCTGAGGGTGACCTCGTTGTCGCCGGATATGCACGTCATGGCGACGAAGCAGCGTGAACTTTGGCCGTCCGGGAGGTGGACTCCCGGCGCCACCGTCAGGAGGCTGCATGCTCGCACGCTCTGCCGACCGGTCACTTCCCCCGTTCGCCGCCGTCCAGTCGCGCCTCGACACGCGCATCGACACTCCGGTCTTTCCGCATCACACCGACGCGATTCCCCCCGGCACGATCGACGCCGGTGCCTATGCGTTGCGCTTCGCCTGGACACGCGCCGACCTGCACGCCGCACAGGCGCTCCGCTATCGCGTCTTCACTGAAGAGTTGGGCGAAGGGCTCGCGACGGCCACTACGGCGGGACGAGACGACGATGAGCGTGACCCGTGGTTCCACCACCTGCTGATCTGTCATCGCGACAGTGGCGACGTGGTCGGCACGTATCGCCTGCAGACGGCCGTCATGGCGGCGACGCGCTTTGGCTTTTACAGTGCGACGCTCTTCGAGTTGGGCGCCATGCCTGGCGCGATCCTCGACGGCGCCGTTGAAGTCGGACGCGCTTGCGTGGACCCGCGCCATCGCTCGGGGCGCGTACTGCGACTTTTGTGGCGTGGCCTCGCGCGCTACGTGCAGTGGAACGGCAAGCGTTACCTCTTCGGCTGCTGCTCGTTGCCGGGTACGGGGCCGGCCGTCGCGTCCGACGCATGGCGCGCCCTGCACGCCCGACGCGCACTGCATGATCGCATTCTCGTGAAGCCGCGAGCCCACGCGAGTGCGCTCCCCGACGACGGTCGCCATCGCCCACTCATCGACTCGGCCTCGCTCACACGGCCGTTGCCGCCGCTTTTCGATGGCTACCTCGCCCTTGGCGCCAAAGTGTGCGGTGCGCCCGCCACCGATCATGAATTCGGCACGACCGACTTTCTCGTGCTGCTGGATGTGTTGGAACTCGACGCACGCACGTATCAATCATTGTTCGGGTGATCGGCCAACGGCACGATTGGCGACGGGCGGCGCGGCTGCCGCTCGTGGTGCTGGTCCTGCTGTGCATCGCGATGGCCGGAACGATGGTGCTCGCGGTTCCGGACAAGCGTCGGCGCCAGCGAGCGCTGCATGCGATGCTTTGCCGCACGACGCGCGTGCTGCTGCGCGTGCTCGGTGTGCGTCAACAGAATCGCGGACCATCCATTCACGGACCCGCACTCGTCGCCGCGAACCATCTCGGCTGGCTCGACGTCGTCACCGCCGTCGCCACATGGCCCTGTACCTTCGTCGCCAAGCAGGAAGTACGCTCGTGGCCAGTCGTTGGCCGCCTCGCGGTTGCACTCGGCGTCGTGTTCGTGGACCGCGCGAGGAAGCGTGACCTGATCAAGACGATTCCGGCGCTGGAAGAGGCGTTGCGCGAGGGGCGAGCGGTGCTGCTCTTCCCCGAGAGCACGACGACCGATGGACAGGACGTGCTTCCGTTTCGCTCGGCGCTCTTCGAGGCGGCGGTTCGCGCCGGGGCTCCCGTATTTCCGCTGGCGCTCAGCGCAGCCGGTGGCGACGCCGCCGGCTCCGTTGCCTGCTGGACCGGCGACGAGACATTGGTGCGCAGCGTGTGGCGCTTGGCGGGCGCGCGTCAGACCACGTTTTCGCTGCACGTCGGTGCGCCGATCGCCGCGGGCAACGCGCGAAAGCCGCTCGCGGCGTTGGCACGAGCACAGGTGTTGCGGCGCTTCACTCCAGTGGACGCGCACCCGGTGGACGCGCAGATCGATCCGGAATGGTCCGCCGGTGACGACGTGGCGCATTGGCCTCAGCGGCAGCGCCTCGCCTCGACGCTCGGCGCGCCGATACTCGCAGTCTTGCTTGCGCTCAGCGTGGGCTACGCAGCGGCACCCGTCTATCGATTCGACTCGCCGCGTCAGTTCAGCGGCGAGGCGTGGTACAATCCGTACGCCACACTCGACACCGCCCGTTCGCAATGGCTGCTGGCGAACTTTCACGCGCACTCCGCCGCGTGGGGCGGACTCACGCGAGGGGAACACTCGCCGGACAGTGTGGTGAGTGCGTACCGGCGAGCGCGCTATGATGTGATCGGGGTGTCCAACTATCATGCCACCACGTCAGTGCAGGGGACATCGTCGTTTCGCGTGTATGAGCACGGGTGGAACGCGCGCAAGTCGCATCAGCTCGTGTTCGAGCCTGACCGCGTGGTGTGGTTCGACTATCCACTGCCGCAATCGCTCTCGCAGCAGCAGCGCGTACTCGATGCGCTCGCCGAGTCGGCCTCGCTGGTGGCGATCGCGCATCCCGGTCTGCGTGACGCGTATTCACCAACGGCGCTCGCCTCGCTCACGCACTACGACTTGCTGGAGGTGCTGAATCGCTACGCAGCGCCTGCCGATACCGCCTGGGATGCAGCGCTCTCGAGCGGGCACGCCGTCTGGCTGCTGGCCAGCGACGATTCGCACAACCCGGCGGATCCGTCGCAGATCGGTGTCAACGCCACCTATGTGAACGCGAGCTCGACGCGCCGCGCCGACGTCCTCGACGCGCTGCGTGGCGGTCATGCCTACGGCGTGCATCGTGGCGACGGATCCACCAGCGCTCCGCCGCTGCGACTGCATTCGATCGCAATGCGCGGCGATACCCTCCGTGTCGCGCTCACCGGCCAACCGGACACCGTGCGCGTGGTGGGGCAGCAGGGTCGAGTGCGCGCCGAGGTGCACGGCACACGCGCGCGAACTGGCGTGCTGGAGATCGTCGCACGTCCGGATGACGGATATCTTCGCGTGGTCGCCATTCGGGACGATCAGGCAATGCTCTACACGAACCCGGTCCTGCGCTGGAACGGTCGAGAGATTCCGCGACTCGACGCGGTCGTGGACGGCCCTCGGACAGCGCTCTGGCGCACGGGTTGGGGATGCGCCTACGTGCTGGTCGCGACACTCCTGCTTGCCCGTCGTCAGCGCGCCTGGTCGGCATGGCCTCGCCCCACGCGTCCGCAACAACCGGCGCTGGCCACGACACAAGTGCCCGCAGCCGAGTGAGGCCAACGCTCCGCTCACTGCCATCCTTCGCGCCGATCGTAGGCGCGAGTCTCGTACTGCGACTGGTGATTGCCGGCACCACGGGCTTTGGCGTCGATGAAGCCTATGCGGTCACGGTCTCGCGCCCCTTCTCGCTCAGCTACTTCGATCATCCGCCGTTGCACTTCTGGATTGCCGGCGCTGCTGCCCAGCTTGCGCACGACACATCGCCGTTCTGGATCCGGTTGCCGTTCGTGCTGCTGTTCACGGTCACGCTGGTGGCAATTGGCAACCTGACCGAGCGACTGTTCTCCGTGCGCGCGGCGGTCTTTGCGGTTGCATCGCTGGCCCTGAGCGGCGTACTCGGCGTGACAACGGGAACCTGGGTGCTTCCCGACGGACCACTCGTGGCGGCGACGAGTGTCACGGCGTGGCTGCTCGCGCCATTGCTTGTACCGTCCGCGCCAGCGTCCGGGCACGAGGCGGTGCATGTCGTCTCCGCCCGAATCGAATGGCGATGGATTCTGATCGGCGTCGGGACCGCGCTTGCCGTGTTGTCCAAGTATCACGCGGTGCTGACCGCGGGCGGAGTGGTTTTCTATTTCGCCACGGTGCCGGCGTCGCGCTGGTGGTTGCGCACACCGTGGCCGTGGATCGCCGCGGCGATCGGTGCAATCGGCATGGTGCCCATCATCTGGTGGAACGCGGGACACGACTGGGCATCGTTCGCCTTTCAGGGCGCGCGCGCCTCGGCCAGTCACTGGTCGATCGCGCCGGTCGCGGAGAACCTGGCGGGACAGGCGGCGTGGCTGCTGCCGTGGATCGGGATCCCGCTCGCGATCGCACTCGTGCGCGCCCTGCGCGCGGGACCGAGCCATCATGCGCAGTGGTTCTGCGTCTGTCTTGCGGCGGGACCGATCGTGATGTTCACCGCGATCGCACTCGGCGGCGCGCGCGGACTTCCGCACTGGCAGGCTCCCGGCTGGCTCTTCGTTTTTCCGTTGCTGGGTGCGTGGGTGGACGACGTGCTCCGTCGCGGCATCACGTGGCCACGGCGATGGCTGGCCTGGAGTGCGATCGCGACAATGACTCTGGTTTGCGCACTCTTGCTGCACGTGCGCGTTCGTGCGTTCGACCACCTGCTCAGCGCATCGGCACGACGCGCCGATCCCTCGCTCGATGCGGTGTCGTGGCGACCGGTCGTTGAGGCCGCGATCGCAGCGGCGGAGCGTGAGCGAGTGTCAGGCGACGGCGAGCCGCTCGTGCTGGCGGCGCGCAGCTGGATTCAGGCAGGACAGATCGGGGCCTCGCTTGGTCGGCATGCGATTCCCGTCGTGTGCCTGTGCCGCGATCCGCATCACTTCGCCTGGCAGAACGACACGCTGCCGACGCGATGGACGCGTGTCGTGCTGCTGGATCGGTTGCAACCGGAGCGTCGCGGCTGGCGAGACGCGGAGCAGGTGCTTGGCAGCGACTCCGTGCAGATCTCGGCGCGCGACACCGTCACGATCACCGCCGACCTGCGGGTGGCGCGCTACGTCATCCGACGTGCGCCACCGCGGCGTGCCCCGCGTCGGATGACCGAACCGGCAGGCGAAAACTGACGCAGAACTTGCGGCCGATACTGAGCTCCGACCGCGAGATCTGCTGGTAGCGCGCGATCTTTTCCGGATACTGCACGATGCTCGATTCCTCAAAGCCCATGCTCAGGAACAACCCATCGGCGAGGGAGATGGCGAAGAGCTCGGGGTATCCGCGTTCGGCGGCCAGCGCCCGTGCCGCCTCGATCAACCGGCGGCCGATGCCGCGCCCCTGCGCAGCGGGGAGGACGGCCAGCGACACCAGCTCCACCAGCGAAGGGGAGTAGTCATCGAGGGCGACGCAGCCGAGCACGGAGCCGTCGGCGTGCCGCACGACCTGGTAGTCCTGCAGGTGGTTGGTGACGAACGCTTCGCTGCGATGGAGCGTCAGTCCGTCAGGCGCAAACAGATTGTTGAGTGCGACGATAGCCGCAATGTCGCGCTCTTCGGCGTGATCGACAGGAATCGCGCTGTTGCTGTCGTTCATCAACGCGATGCAAAGACGCGGGACTTGCCCGACTTGTCGAACAACATGATGTCGTAGCGATCGACCGGGGTTCCTTCCATTCCCGGCGATCCGATGGGCATGCCTGGCACGGCCAAGCCCAATCCTGCAGGCTTCAGCTGCAGCAGCTTGACGATGACATCGGCGGGCACGTGCCCCTCGATGGCGTAGCTGCCTACGCGCGCCGTGTGACACGACTCGAGCGACTTGGGCACGCCCATCGACGCCTTTACCGTGGCCATGTCCGAGGTGTCATGCGCCGTCACCGCGAACCCGGACATCTGCAAGTGCTTCACCCACGCCGTGCAGCAGCCACAGTTCGGATCCTTGTAGACCGTGATGGTGCGCGGAACGCCAGCGGGGAGCGTTGCGGGTCGCGGCTGCGCTGCGTTGGGCTGTCCATGCAGCGTAGCCAACGGCGCAAGAACACCCATGCCGGTGAGACCACCTGCCATCGTAACGAGAAACGTGCGGCGCGATTGAATGGCGCGATCAGCTGGCGTCTGCATGATGTGGCGAAAGGCCGGAGTCGGAATCAAAGGACGGCGATGCGGCGCGGTCACGACCGCTTGTCGCGCCTGCAGCAGTGGGGAAAGTCGGCAAAACGGACGGGAGGCCGTGGAACTTAACCGCCTTCAGCTTCGGGGGGGGGCACGGCGACCGGTGTTGGTACACCGCTCGCGCTCCAACCGCTGCGGCAGATGGCGACCGGGCTTTTCGGAAAGATCGGGGATTCCCCGACGTGATTTCGTCCGCTGCCTGACTCGGGGCACGATGCGTGCTGTCCATACTCACCAGCATGGTCAGCAGCTCACGAACTCTCCGAGGAATGGCATGACCCTCGCGCACAGCGCGCCTGCACAGCTCGCGCGCCCTTCAGCGGCCCAGTTGGATCGCTTCTCGTACGATGATGACATTGTCCGCAAATTCCTCTTCGCCACGTTGATCTGGGGCGTCGTAGGCATGCTGGTTGGCGTGCTCATCGCGCTGCAGCTCGCCAATCCCATCTTCAATTTCGACACGTCATGGCTTTCGTTCGGTCGCTTGCGACCGCTCCACACGAATGCCGTGATCTTTGCCTTTGCGGGCAACGCCTTCTTCTGTGGTTGCTACTACTCCACCCAGCGACTGCTCAAAGCGCGGATGTGGTCCGACGGCTTGAGCCGTTTTCACTTCTGGGGCTGGCAGGCGATCATCGTCAGCGCAGCGCTCACGCTGCCCTTTGGCTACACACAGGCGAAGGAGTACGCCGAGCTCGAGTGGCCGATTGACATAGCGATCGCCGTGGTGTGGGTGGCGTTCGCCGTCAACTTCTTCGTCACGCTGGTCAAGCGTCGCGAGCGTCACCTGTACGTCGCACTCTGGTTCTACATCGCGAGCATCGTCACCGTCGCGATTCTGCACATCTTCAACAACCTGTCGATCCCGGCAGACTTCCTGAAGAGCTACAGCCTGTACGCGGGCGTGCAGGATGCCTTCATGCAGTGGTGGTACGGGCACAACGCCGTCGCGTTCTTCCTCACCACGCCGTTTTTGGGCATGATGTACTACTTCATGCCCAAGGCCGCCGAGGGCCCGGTCTTCAGCTACAAGCTGTCGATCCTGCACTTCTGGTCGCTCGTGTTCATGTACATCTGGGCTGGCCCGCACCACCTGCACTACACGGCACTCCCCGAGTGGGCATCGACCGTTGGCATGCTCTTCTCAGTGATGCTGTGGGCGCCGAGTTGGGGTGGCATGATCAATGGACTGCTGACGCTGCGTGGTGCGTGGCACAAGGTCGCCAACGATCCGATTCTCAAGTTCTTCGTCGTCGCCATCACGGCGTACGGCATGAGCACGTTCGAAGGTCCGATGCTCTCCATCAAGAGTGTCAACGCGCTCGCGCACTACACCGATTGGATCATCGCGCACGTGCACACCGGAGCGCTGGGCTGGAACGGGTTCCTCACGTTCGGCATGGTGTACTGGCTGCTGCCGCGGCTCTTCCAGACGGAGATCTACAGCAAGAAGGCGATGGAGCTGCACTTCTGGATCGCATCGGTTGGTATCGTGCTGTACGTGGTGGCGATCTACAGTGCCGGCGCCACGCAGGGGCTGATGTGGCGTGCGTTCGACGAGACCGGCCGTCTCGCATACCCCGACTTCGTCGAGACCGTACTGAAGCTGTTGCCGATGTACTGGATGCGCGCGATCGGCGGTACCATGTACCTGATCGGCACGCTGATCTTCGGTTGGAACATCATCATGACCTGGCGTCGTCGTCCGGCGCGCTACGATGTGCCAGTCATCGAGGCCGCACCGCTGGCGCGCACCTACGTCGCACCGCCGGTGAGGGCGATTCCCGCCGGCCCATCCGTCGGTGCATACGGTCGTTTCGTGGGGGTCGCGTGGCATCGCAAGTGGGAGCGCATGCCGATGTTGTTCACCGCGCTCACCGTACTGGCGGTCGTCGTCGCGTCGCTGTTCGAGATTCTGCCCACGTTCCTCATCAAGTCGAACGTACCCACGATCGCCTCGGTGAAGCCGTACACGCCACTCGAGCTGGCTGGACGCGATGTGTACATCGCCGAAGGATGCTTCAACTGTCACTCACAGATGATCCGCCCCTTCCGCTACGAAACGGAGCGCTTTGGTGAATACTCGAAGCCCGGCGAGTCGGTCTACGATCATCCGTTTCTCTGGGGCTCGCGTCGTATCGGTCCCGATCTCGCGCGGGAGGGTGGCAAGTATCCCGACCTCTGGCACGTGCGGCACTTCGAAAATCCGCGTGCGGTCACCGCGAAGTCGATCATGCCCGCGTACGCACATTTCCTCACCACACCGCTCGACTTCGAGGGTATCCAGAAGCGTGTGGACGTCATGGTGATGCTCGGCGTTCCGTACGGCGACGCCGTGCGCAACGCACCGGAGCAGGCACGCACGCAGGCGAAGGCGATTGCCGCGGCGATCGTCGAGCAAGGCGGACCGTCAGGACTCGAGGACAAGGAGATGATCGCCATCGTCGCCTACATACAGCGGCTGGGTCGCGACATCAAGGTCGCCAAGGTCGCGTCGACCGGCGCATCGGTTGGCGAAACAAACAGTGCAGCGGGCACCCGCCGATGAAACTCTCCGACATCATGTCGCATGCCGGCCTGTCGATGTACGCGCAGGTCGCACTCATCCTCTTCGTCGGCGTGTTCGTGCTCGTCACGATCCGCACCTTCGCCCCATCCAATCGCCGCGCCATGCATGAAGCGTCGATGCTGCCGCTCGACGACGGCACCACGGTCGCGCACCGCACGCAGGAGAGCTGACCAATGACATCTCCCATCCCGGACAAGGCGACGGAGCGCGTCACCGATCGCATTCTCGAGCATGAGTATGACGGCATTCAGGAGTACGACAATCCGCTGCCGCGCTGGTGGCTGGGCACCTTCGCCGGCACGGTCATCTTCTCCGTCATCTACGTCTTCAACATCGGCCCGGTCGGCAACGGCAACGGTCGCATCGCCGACTACGAGGCGGAAGTGCAGGCGTTCGCGCTCGCGCATCCGGAACCGACCGGTGGCGGCATCACGTCGGAGCAGCTCTTGGCGCTCGCCAAAGATCACGAGGCGATGGAGGACGGCGAGGAGGTTTTCAAGAGCTACTGCGCGGCATGTCATCGCGCGGATGGCGGTGGCCTGATCGGACCGAATCTCACCGACGGTGCATGGATTCATGGTGGGGCATTGACCGACATCTACAAATCGGTGAACGAGGGTATCCTGGACAAGGGGATGCCGCCCTGGGGGAGGACGCTCAAGCCGGAGCAGCTGAATCGCGTTGTCGCATACGTCTCCACGCTGCAGGGCAGCAACCCGACAAACCCGAAGGCGCCGCAGGGAGTGCCGGCGTCCCCGTGATCGCCCAGGCACCGCCCAGGTCCGCCGGGCGCGTTCTCCCGACGATGAACGAGGACGGCAGTCGACATTGGATCCGACCGAAGCCGTCGCATGGACCATGGTGGCAGAAGCGGCGCGTGGTCGCCTACGCGCTGATGGTGATCTTCTTCGCCATTCCGCATCTTCGCATCGGCGGGCTGCCTGTGTTCTTGATGGACTTGCCCGCGCGCAAGTTCACGTTGATGGGCTACACGTTCCTCCCCACCGACACCATGCTGCTCATGTTCGCCATGGGCAGTCTCGTGATCGGCATTTTCCTCACCACTGCGCTCTTCGGGCGCGCGTGGTGTGGCTGGGCGTGTCCGCAAACCGTGTATCTCGAATTTCTCTTCCGTCCGATCGGACGCTGGTTCGACGGCGGCTACACGGGCTCGCGCAATCTCGACAAGAAGGGACTGTTCTTCGTACCGCGTCGCATCGCCAAATACATCACCTTCTTTCTGATGTCGTTGTTCGTATCGCATACGCTGCTCGCCTTCTTCGTGGGCACGGAGAACCTGTATCACTGGGTGCTGCGCCCGCCCTCCGAACATCCGACGGCGTTCTTCCTCGTCACACTGTTCACCGGAATCGTCTGGTTCAACTTCACCTACTTCCGCGAACAGACATGTCTCATCGTCTGCCCGTACGGTCGCTGGCAGGCCGCGTTGATCGATCGGCAGTCGGTGATCGTGGCCTACGACGTGAAGCGCGGCGAGCCCCGTGCACTGGGCATCACCGACCGGCCGGAAAGCGCGGGCGATTGCATCTCGTGTAACGCGTGCGTGCAGACCTGCCCCACCGGTATCGACATCCGGAACGGGCTGCAGATGGAGTGTGTGCATTGCACCCAGTGCATCGATGCCTGCGACGATGTGATGACCCGCGTCGGCAAGCCGAAAGGGTTGATCCGCTATTCGTCGCAGGACGCCATGGCCGGCAAACCGCGCGCCCTGCTTCGACTCCGCACGGTCCTGTATCCCGCCGTGCTCGTCGTCATGCTGGGCGGTCTGCTCACGGCGCTGCTGACCAAGGACACGGCAGACATCACCGTGCTGCGCGGGCTCGACGCACCGTTTACCGAAGAGGCGGACGGTCGTATCGCGAACATGGTGCGCGTGAAGATCGCCAACCGCGCTACGAGGGAGTCGCAGTACTCCATCGTCCTCTCCGGTCTCGAACGCGCTGGACTGAAGGACGACGAAGTGACGGTCGTGACGCCGGAAAACCCGCTCACCGTCGCCGGCGGAGCCACGCGCGCGACGAGTCTCTTCGTGCTGATGCCACGTCGGGCCTTCATCAATGGCGAGCGCAACATCGTCCTCACCGTGAGCGACGGTCACAGCTCGACACAGAACATTCCGTATCGATTGCTTGGTCCCGTTGGCCCAGGCAATCCAGGAGCTGTCAAATGAAGCCCGGCATGGCATGGCCGATCGGCCTCACACTCATTCTCGCCAGCTCGGTGGCAGCCAACCTCGTGCTGATGCGCGTGGCCGGCAACGATCCGGCGATGGCCATCGAGCCGGACTACTACAAGCGTGCGGTGGCGTTCGATTCGAGTATGGCCGCCGAGCGTCGAAGCAACGCGCTGGGCTGGAAGGCCGAATCGACACTCGACCCAGTCATGCGTGATGCCTCAACCCGGGTCCACGTTGCGCTCGTGGAGGCGAGTGGCACGCAGATCACCGACGCCACGGTTCGCGTGGTGGCGCTGTTCAACGCGCGCGCCAACGATCGGCAAACGGTCACCTTGCAGCGTGATGCCGATGGCACCTACAGCGCGCCGATCAGCATTCGCTACCCCGGTCAGTGGGAGCTACGGGTGGATGCAACGCGTGGTACGGCCCACTTCGCGAGCACTTCGCGCGTCGAAGCGGTCCTCTCCCTCGCGCCCGCCAGGTCGCGCCGGTGATTCCCGCAGCCCTCGGCGTGCTCACCGCCAGCCTGCTCGGCAGCGTGCATTGCGCCGCCATGTGTGGCGGCTTCGTCTGCGCGTACGCCGGCTCCGGTGGCACGAACGCCGATGGCACGAAAGGCGAGAGCACCGCGAGTGCGATGCGTTCGCATGCGATGTACAACGTCGGGCGACTGGCGTCGTACCTCATGCTCGGTGCACTTGCCGGCGCGTTGGGTGCCGGTGTGTCGTCGATGGGTGAACTGGCGGGCGTCGCGAATGCGGCTACCGTGCTGGCCGGCGCACTGATGGTCGGTTGGGCCGTCAGTACAATCGCCGCACAGCGCGGTGTGCAGATCGGCGCGATTCGCGCGCCGGAGCGATGGCAGCGCGCGTTGGGGGGTGTCCTGTACCGTGTGCGTGCGCAGCCGCCCGTCGTGCGTGCAGGACTCATGGGGTTGTTGACAACCATGCTGCCGTGCGGATGGCTGTACGTGTTCGTGGCGACCGCGGGCGGCACCGGCAGTGTGCAAGCGGGCATGACAGTGATGGCGCTGTTCTGGCTGGGCACCGTACCGGCACTCGTCGCCGTGGGTATCGGCGCGCAGCGTGTGTTTGGCCCGCTGCGCAAGCGGTTGCCCACGCTCAGCGCGATTGCTGTTCTGCTGATGGGAGCGCTCGCACTGAGCGGGCGGCTGCCCATGCGCGCGCCTGAAGCGCGACCGGAAATGGGGGCGCTGGTTCATGGCCATTGAACTGCTGTCGGCCACGGAGATTGTCTGCGCGCACTGCGGGCTGCCCGTACCGGAAGGACTGGTCGACTCAACGAGCAGCCTCAACTTCTGCTGTGCAGGCTGTCACACCGCATACGGCATCCTGCAGTCACACGGCCTCGGGCAGTACTACGGCTTCGCCGAACGTCGCGAATCGCCGGTGCGTGCGTCGGGTCGCGGTTACGAGGAGTTCGACCATCCGTCGTTCGCGGCGCTCTACGTGAGCACGGCGGCCGACGGCTTGTCGCGCACCGAGTTGTATCTCGAGCGTGTGCATTGCTCGTCGTGCGTTTGGCTGGTGGAGCGGATGCCGTTGCTGGTTCCCGGTGTCGCGCGCGCCGAATTGGATGTGCGTCGTTCGCTGGCCGTGGTCGAGTGGGATCTGACCGCTGTTCCGCTGTCCGAGATTGCACGATCGCTCGATGCGTTGGGCTATCCACCGCATCCGTTTCGGGGTGTGGCGCGCGATGCCATGCGTCGAAAGGAAGATCGCGCGATGCTGGTGCGCATCGGAATTGCCGGCGCGATCGCCATCAACGTGATGCTCGCTACGTTGGCGTTGTACGCGGGTGAAGTGAACGGTATGGAGGCGCAGTTCACGCGCTTCTTCCGTTGGGTGAGCTTTGCCGTGATCGTGCCGGCGTTCATCTGGCCCGGTCGTGTCTTCTTCACTGGTGCGTGGGCCGCGCTGCGCACGCGTTCGCTGCACATGGACTTGCCGATCGCCATCGCACTGGCGGCCGGTCTCATTCGCGGTGCCATCAACACCATCACCGATCAGGGTCCGGTGTACTTCGACGGGCTCGCAGTGTTGATCTTTGCCTTGCTCGTCGGTCGATTCCTGCAGCAGCGCGGCCAGCGCATGGCGGCGGACGCGGCGGAGCTGTTGCACGCCGTGGCGCCCTCCTCGGCGCGTGTGCTGGAGAACGGCGCGCGTCACGAGCTGCCCACCGCTGCGCTGTTGCCCGGCATGGTGCTCGACGTGCGCGCTGGCGAAAGCATCGCTGCCGACGGTGTGGTGATCGATGGTCGCTCCGCCATCAATGCCGCGCTACTCACCGGTGAGTCGCGCCCCGTGTCGGTCGATGAGGGGTCCGCGGTTTTCGCGGGGACACTCAACGTCGAGTCGCCGCTGCTGGTGCGCGTCAGCGCGGCGGGCGAGTCGAGTCGTATTGCCAAGTTGTTGCGCCAAGTGGAAGAGAGTGCACGTCGTCGGGCGCCCGTGGTGCAGCTCGCCAATCGCATGGCTGGGATTTTCGTCGCGGCGGTGCTCGTCGCAGCGCTGCTCGTGTACGCGATCACGTTGCGCATCGCGCCGGAGCAGGCACTCGACAATGCGATCGCGCTGCTCATCGTCACCTGTCCGTGCGCGCTCGCATTGGCGACGCCGTTGGCCATCACGGTGGCCGTTGGTCGTGCGGCCGGTCGCGGAATGCTCATCAAAGGTGGCGACGCGCTCGAGCTGTTGGCCAAGCCTGGCACGCTGGTCCTCGACAAGACCGGCACGATCACCGAAGGGCGGTCGGCGTTGGTGAGCTGGGTTGGTCCGACGTGGGTGCAGCCCTTGGT
>CAYWCJ010000027.1:0-25079 GCA_964456595.1 uncultured Gemmatimonas sp.
GTTGTTGTTGTTGTTGTTGTTGTTGTTGTTGTTGTTGTTGTTGTTGTTGTTGCGCGCGCTACCTCGGCGGAATCAGCTCGAGCACCACGCCCTGCAGCGGATCCACATCAATCTCGAGTACTCGACCTGCTGTACCGAGCATGCCGAGCGGGCGCGTACCGGTCTCGTCGAGTCGGACGATGCGAGTGTTCGCGGGTAAGCCGTACGCGCGCGCAGGCAGATGCACCGTGGCGACGAGCGATTGCTGGTTGATGCCCGCCAGCGCAACCGCGACGCGACCGTCGGCGGCTTTCCATGCGCCTGCGAGCACTTCGGGTGAGGTGAGATGCGCTTCTGTTGGACCGCCGAGTCGGGCAGCGTAGATGGAGATGCGCGAGAGCAGGATGTCCGTTGAGGGCACCTCCACCACTGGCGCTCGCAGGAACGTGCCGCGCTGGAAGAACTCGCGCAGGCCGTAGCGCAGTTTCGCGAGTCGTTCGAGGTAGTCGATCTCGCGACGGCGCGCGGTGAGCTGGTCGGGAAGGAAGTTGGCGATGGTTGGCTGCATGCCCCAGACGAACATGCGTGCCTGCTCGAGATGGAACTGGCGCACGTACTTTTCATCGAGCAGGGTCATCGCCGTGAGCGGACGCTTCTCGGCAGGCCACAGCTCGTCGTAGGGCGGTAACGTGAGTGAGCCATACGTGCCGTAGGTGAGTGCGTATGGATGATACGCGGCCTGAAACATCGGAATCACTTCCCATCCGGATGCCGGATCGGCGTAGCGTTCCTGACTCACCTGCAGGGTGAGAAAGGCGTCGAGATCGGGCATCCAGCTTTCGCCACCACCTTCGCCGGCGAAGGCAGCGGGGCGTGCGGTGTTGCGTGCACGCAGGTCACGCGCGAGGGTGCGGAATCCCTGCATCCAGTAGTTGCCACCGCCAATCGGATGTCCATGATCGGGGCTCCAGTCGATGAGACTGAGCACCGCCTGATCCATGTACAATCCGTCTATGCCATACTGCTGGAGTACCGTGTCGGCGATCCCCGCGTACTTCTGTCGCCAGAACGGTGTCGCGACGTCCATCGTTGCGCAGGGGAGCGGATTGAAGACGTTATAGGTTTCCAGTCGCACCGTGCCGTCGCGTTCACGCACCGCCCATCGCTCGGCGTTCTCGCGCTTCCAGCTTGGCGTGTTCACACACCAGAGGCGTTGGTTCATGTAGACGATCGCGTGCAGTCCATCTGCGTGTGCCTTGCGGACGGCCGTCGTGAACTTCGCGGCACCCTCGCGCGGCGGCAGATAGTCGGGGAAACTCGTGTCGTACGGACCGTTGTGCCACCAATGCCAGAAGACGTTCACCGGCAGGTTCGCGTCGCGTTGCAGCGCGGCCGCGGGTTCGAGTACGACGTCGGAGTGCCCGCGATTCCACACCCAGATGCCGGTGTTCCGCATCCACGCGGGTGTCGTGGCGGTGTGCAGTCGACTCTGACGTGCCCAGTACTGCTTCGTGCCCCACTTGCGATAACGCTCGATTGCCGAAAGCCAGTCGCCCGCAATCACGCCGAGCTGTGCCGCGTACCTCGGCGCGTAGCTGTCCGATACGCCAGGGTTCGAGAGTACGTGCACGACATCGTAGCCCGCGGTGCCATCACGTTCGCCCCAGAGCGCGAAGCTCTTGCGATACGCGGCGGAGTCGTCGGCGGCGAAATACAGTCCACCGTCGGTGGCGCTCGAGAGCGAGAGCACCTGCATGGACGTTGCGCCAGGATACGCGAACTCCAATCGCTTGCTGCTGCCATCGGCGGCGAGCAGCATCGCGCGCGGATGGCGTGCGCGCTGTCCCATCCACGACGGTACGGCGAGCTCGTAGCCGGCGCCCAGTGTGGTGATGCCGGTCAATCGTGGAAAATGTACGCGTTCGACACGCGTGCCGCGGATACCTTCGAGACGAATGCGCCACGCCGTGGTGGAGTCTTCGCGCAACTGCACGGTCGCAACGACGCGCAGTCCGGCGATCGAGCCCTCGGGAAAGTCGCTCCATTCCAGTCGCGCTGCGCGCGTGGTGAACGTGCTGCGAAACCGTCGTGCGGCGGAGGCGTGGATTGCGGCGCGCGTGCCGCCGGGCATCAGGTCGAGCGACCAGAGTCCTACAGAATCGTTCGCGACCCCGGCGAGTGTGCGACCGTTTCCGTCGCGGAGCGAGACGATGTGTCCGTCGGCGCGCGAGAGGTCGAGCTGCACTCCGCGCGTGGCGAGTGTCTCCGGACCGCTCGACGGTGTTGCTGGTTGTCCCGACGAGCGAATTCGTGTTTGCGTCTGCGTTGCTGCCTGGGCGAACGTGACTTCGCTCGCGATCGATGCGGCCGAACATACCGCCGCCGCGCAGACAGCGGCGAGGCGTGTGCCGGACAGGCTGCGCGGGCTCATGATCGATGGGCCAGCTGTTCGGGCTACTTGTACAGCAGGTACGGTTTCACCTGCGCGGCGAACCTGGCGGCGTCTGCGTCCCACTGCTTGATGAGCGCGTCGACGGTGTTCCGCTCGACGGCCTTGGTGAGCTGGTCGGTGCCGGCCAATCGATCGATCGAACGCACGCGACCGGCCGCATTCACCGACGGCTCACGCCACTTGAAGTCGTTGGGATGACGTGCATAGAACGCGCGCAGCATGCGAATACCGAGTTCCACCGGACGCACCGCGTTCCGATCGACGACGTGCACCGCAATCATCGGAATCGTCTGTCCACCGAACTTGTAGCCGGCTTCGATCGTTCGGGTCGCCGTATCGAAGTGCACACCCGGCAGCTTGAGTGCGTTCAGTTCCTTGGCGAGGGCGACATTGTCCTTGAGATAGGCGGCGCCGATGAGTGCGAACGGATCGTCCGTGCCGCGTCCCTCCGTGGCGTTGGTGCCTTCAAAGAAGACGGTGCCCGGGTAGAGCAGCTCCGCGTTGAGATTGCGCAGATTGGGCGACGGGTTGACGCGCGGAATGCGGGTCTCGTCGAACCACATGGAGCGCCGATAGTTCTTCATGGGCACGACCGACACCTTTGCATCGAGCATCTTGCTGCCGACGAGGAAGAGCATGAGCTCACCGGGTGTGAGCCCGTAGCGTAGCGCCACGGCATGCTGACCCACGAGTGAGCGAAAGCGCGTGTCGAGGATGTTGCCTTCATAGCGATCCGCGCGAATGGGATCGGGGCGATCGAGAATGATGATTGGCTTCTTCGCGCTCGCTGCCATCAGCGCGAGCGTCCACTGGAAGGTGTACACGCGGGCACCGACATCCTGGATATCGTAGAGCACCACGTCCACGTCCTTCAGCATGTCCGCCGTAGGCGACTCTACGTCGCCGTACAACGAGTAGACGCGAACACCAGTGGCCGAGTCGACGCTGGAGCTGATCTTCTCGCCGGCCTTGGCGACGCCGCGAATACCGTGCTCAGGCCCGTAGAGCGCCGTGAGTTTGACGCCGGGTGCCTTGAAGAGCAGATCGATGCTGCTGGTGCCTTTGCGGTCGCGACCGGAGTGATTGGTAAGCAGGCCAACGCGCTTGCCCTTGATGAGGTGCAGCGAATCGGAGAGGAGGACTTCGATGCCGGGAACCACGCCAGCAGGTTGCTGGGCAGGCATCGTGGCGAGCGGGCTGGCACAGGCGAGTGCGAGCCAGAGGGCGGGGAGTGGTGGACGCATGGCGGGAAAGTGTGCGCGCGACCGAGCGGAGAGTCAATGCAGGCGGAAGACGGCAGCCACCAAGTTCCGGGCTGTGAGTTCGGGCTTCCGGTCCTGAGTGTCAGGACGAACCATCATTCCATTCGCTGACCGCCGGGAGCGTGCGACCGCACTCTCGAAGCTCCTCACCTGAACTCACAGCTCGACACTTGGAGGTTCATCGCGATATTGCCGTAAACCCCGGCGCACCGAGCGGCATCCCACCCCGTGTCGCCCAACCTGACCCTTGCGTTGCCCTTGCCCCTGGTTGCTGAGGTCCCGATCGATCCCACCGTGCTGGCTGCGCAGCGAGGCGATGACGCCGCGTTTGCGTTGCTGTACGATGCGCATGCGGCGCGCGTGTTTGCACTCTGCGTGGGGTTGGCCGGCGACCGCGCAATGGCGGCCGAGCTGGTGCAGGATGTGTTCGTGCGCGTCTGGGAGCGACTCGGCTCCTTTCGTGGAGAGTGCGCGTTCACCACGTGGCTGCATCGGGTGGCGGTGAATACCGCGCTCGAGTCGGAGCGAAAGGGTCGGAGACGTTCGCTCAGGGTGATGATCGCGGCGGATCTGCGTGTGGAGCGTGACGGCAGCCAGGCAAGACTGCCCGACGCGCCGACGAAGGCGACGGATGCGGGGCTCGCGATGGATCTGGAGCAGGCGATCGGTCGTCTGCCAGCCGGCGCGCGCGCCGTGTTTGTGTTGCATGACATCGAAGGATTTCAGCATGCCGAGATCGGGGAGCGGCTTGGCATCGCGGAAGGAACGTCCAAGGCGCACCTGTTTCGCGCACGTAGACTGCTCCGGGAGATGCTCGACCGATGACCTGTCACGACTTTCAGAACCAGCGCGCGGCCTATCTGGCCGGTACGCTCCCGGCCGACGCGGCGTTCGCCCTCGAGGCGCATGCCGCGAACTGCAACGAATGCGGCGCGGCGCTCGAGCGGGATACGCGCCTCACCTCGGCGGATTTTGCACCACCACCACCGCTGCCGCCCGAGCTCAGGACGCGCACGATGGCCGCCGTGCAAGCGCGCCGTCAGCAGCGCGTGCGTCCGCGCTGGTGGGGCGGTGCGATGATGCTCGCCACCGCAGCGGCGTTGACACTGCTGGTCGTGCGCTCGCGGGAGAAATCGGCGCAGCGCGTGGTGGCGGATACGACGGTCGCCATGACGGCCGCGCTCGACACGACCACGGTGGACGGGTTGGTTGACGCGCGTGCGCGTCCGGAGTTCACCGCGCTCGATGCGGCAGCGGCGGAGTTGCAGGACGCGCTGGATTCATCGCCGGACGACGCCGAACTGCGACGCTTTCTCGCCTCGGTGCGGGCACGGCGTGATGAACTCGCTCGTCGTGTGAAGGACGCGCGCTCGTGAGCAACGTCGACCGCAACTCCGTGCGGCGTCGTGCATTGTGCCTGTGTGCACTGGGTCTGTGCCTTCCGCGCGCACACGCGGTCGCTCAGACGAAGATGCATCGCGGCTACACGTCCACCGCCGACGTGAGCCTGCGTATCTTCGTGCCCTCTGGACGCGTGCGCATCATCGTGTGGGATCGCGACTCCATCGATATTCAGGGGACGATTGGGCCGACGGCGTCGATGTTCGGTGGCGGCAGTGGCAAGTATGCGAAGTTCGGCGTCGAGCCGGCGCGCACGGGCGATACGAAGTTGCCAGGCGCGGACTGGATGGTGACGGTGCCGCGCAAGGCGAACGTGTGGGTCAAGATGACGGACGGCGTGATCGACGCGGACGGGGCCTCGGGGGCGCTCGAGTTGTATGGCGTTGGCGGCAGCATCTCGGTACGCCGCTCTGTTGGTGTGCTCTCCGTCGAGTCGATCGACGCGATGGTGACCATCGAACAGAGCAGTGGTGATATCCGATTGCGTGGCGGTAGCGGGCCGATGCTGCTGCGCGATGTCAAGGGTACGGCGTCGATCACGTCGGTGAGCGGTCGAGTCACGCTGGCCGGCTCGTCGGCACCGGATTGCCGCGTCGAAACGATTGGCGGAGACATCGACGTGCAGGCACCGCCGCGCGGCGCGACCTTCGAGTTGCAGACGCATTCAGGTGCCATCGGGATGACCTTCGATCGTATACGCCTGCCGGTACTCGATCTCGCGTCGCGAAGCGGACTGATGACATGGAACAAGGTCAGCGGCACCGCCGCGGAAGGACGTGTGATCGCGCGTTCGTTCAAGGGTGCGATCACGGTGCGCTACGTCACGCCGTGATCCGGCGACATACAGCGACACACACACGATCAGCTCGCGCCAACCGCCTGACTTTCCGGTGCACTGAGGAACGCCGGGAAACGCTGCATCGCCGTTAGCGGTCCAACGGCAATGCAGCCCGGAATCGTTCGTAGTGATCCGTGGCGATGAAGTCGACACCGGCCGATGCGGCGGCACGCCAACGTCGCTGCACGTCCGAATCACCGCCGAAGTTGTAGGATTTTGTGAGCCCAGCGCCATCGCCGTTGAGAAAGCCGTCAAGTGTGTAGAAGCGGATCCACAGTGACTGTGCGTGCGCGCGATGTACGATCGACTGGAGTCGCACCGAATCGGCGGGGAGCCATGCACCCGACTTGGTCGGGCCACCGGCTTCCACCACCAGCCAAGGGAAGTTGACCCAGCGCGCATAGTTGCTCGCGCGCGACGGAATCAACATCTCCGCGCTGAGGCGAGCGAGATTCGCCTCGCGCTCATCATCGTCGTCACCGGGCGCCTCGGGTGGCGTGACTGCACCAAACGCGAGCAGTTGCTGCCCAACGGGAACGTGGTCGTGAAAACGAACGCGCTGCTTGGCATTCGATCCCGTCAGCACCAGCAGCGGCCCCACGCTGAAGGGTGCCTGCACGTCCGGCGTGTTCGTGCGCGGCGCGGTGGTGAGCCATGCTTCGTGCCTGGCGAGGATCGCGAAGACTGCGTCGAGCAGCGCAGGCTCGTTCGACTTGAAGTCGAGGTTGAGCACGATCAGTGGCCACTGTTCACGACGCTGTTCGGTGAGCGCCTTCTCCATCACCGGCCGTAATTTCTTGAAGAAGTACGACTCGAGCGTGGGGGCACCACCGAGCGCCTCCTTGTCGTGCGCGACCACCACTTGGTACCGCTTGCTGCCGACGTTGCGGCGCCAGTGCAGGTCCTGCTCGATCGCGACCGGCATGCCGGTACGCACTGCACGGTCGATGCGATCGACGTAACGTCCGCGTTCCGGATACGCATTGTGGGCGTCGAGCAGCACGCGTTCGCCCGGGCCGAAGCCAGACTGCGCTATCGACGAGCGCGGCATCACCAGTAGCAGAACAGCAACAAACAACAAACAGCGGACCACGGATCTCGCGGAAAGAATCGGATCTGCAATGTCGGCAGGCACTCGACTAGACGAGTCCGATCTGCTTGCGGATCTCGAGCGACGGTCCCTCAAACTTGATCAGCGGCACGTTGCCGATGTAGCCGAGGTCCTTCCAGCCGTCGGGTGTGGTGTAGAAGGCCGTGGCCGTCTGATCGCGCACCGTGTCGAAGAACTGCGCCGCGAAGCGATGCGCGGGCCTGGCGTTCGGGAGGAAGCAGATGTCGTCGCAGATCGCTGCGCGTTGCGCATCGGTGGCCTGATGAAACGGCTTGCTGAATCGCGTCATCGACTCGCGGTCGATCCAGATGAGCCCACCGCGAATGCGGACCAGTGACGCGTCGCCACCCGGACGGCTTGCCCATTCGTTGATGTAGTCGTGCGCGCCTACCGAACTCGCCGATGGACTCTTGTCGTCCGCCGGAATGATCATGTCGCACAGCGCCGCGAGCGTGACGAGCTCCGACTTCTCGAGCGTCATCTCCCACGTCACCTTCGCATTGATCAGGTCCGGATCGCTTGGTGTGCCACGCGGTCCCTTCGCCGGCGCTAGGCCGAGCACGGGCAGCGGCGTGCGTGCGACCGCTGGCGCAGGCGCAGCCGCGACGTTTGCGACGCGCTCCGGAAGCATCGGCACGACCGCGACGGCCGCCATCGCCTTCAGCGCGTCCCGACGCGGCATGCTGTGCGGCATGTTGTGCGGAGTGTTGTTCGACGCGTCCTTGTCGCTCATCACAGATTCCCCCGCTTCAGTTCCGCGACAATGTGATCGCAGCTGCGCCAGGCGAGTGCGAGAATGGAAAGCGTCGGGTTCTTGTCGGCATTGGACACGAACGACGCGCCGTCGGTGACGAAAAGATTCTTCACCTCCCACGCTTGTCCGAATTCGTTGAGCACCGAGGCCTTTGGATCGCTCCCCATGCGAACCGTACCGACTTCGTGAATGATCTGGCCGCCGCGCGCGATCGCACGCGCACCGTCAGTCTGCACCGTCCCCTGCAGCTTGCCGCCCATCGCACTGATGATCTCGGCGAACGTCTTGTGCATGTGCGCCGCCTGCCTGGTCTCATGGTCCGACCACTTCCAGTGGAAACGCAGCACCGGAATGCCCCACTGATCCACCGCTTCCGGATCGAGCTCGCAGTACGAATCTTCGTTGGGGATCATCTCGCCACGGCCGTCGAAATACATGAACGAACCGTAGTAACGCCGCGCTTCCTCTTTGAACTTTTTGCCGTAGGCGCCTTTGGTGTAGCTCTCGAGTCCACCGAAGATGCCGGGGCCCGGCATACCGCGCCCGCCGCCGAATTCGATGTGATACCCACGCGCAAAATCGATCGCGCCCTTCTTCTGCTCGCCGTACAGCCACCACGGCATGTACATGTGAATACCAGCGGTGCCGTCTTCATTCACCGGCGGCAAGCCTTCGAGCCTGGGGATCTGCGCGGAGAGACCAGCACCCACCGTGTCCATCAAGTACTTGCCGACCACCCCGCTGCCGTTGGCGATGCCGTTCGGGAAGAGCATGCTCTTGGAGTTGAGCATGATGCGCGACGTTTCGCAGGCACTCGCGGCGAGCACGATCACCTTTGCGGTGACGTGATGATCGGTACGCGTCATCTTGTCGATGTAATGCACACCCGTCGCCTTGCCACTCGCATCGACACTCACTTCGCGCACCATCGCATCGCAGATCAGCGTCACGTTGCCCGTCGCCATGGCCGGCGGCATGAGTACCGTACTGCTCTGGAAGTTTGCCTTGGTGGAGCAACCGCGACCACAATCCGTCGCGTAAAAGCAGGCCTGACGATCGAGCATGCTTTGTCGCAGCACCTTCTGCGCGAGTGCATTGCCCGGATGCAGCTTGGCCGGAAGTCGCGCCGCGTCCTGCTTGGCGGTGAGCACCGCGCGATGTGCCGGAATGACCGGAATCCTGAGCGGCGTGCATGCCTGCCTGGTGAGCAGTTCGTAGCTGCGCGCGGCGGGTGGCGGCTGCAATACACCTGGTGATGAACGCGGTGTGTTCTCCAGATCGTCGTCGCCGCCGTACACACCGATCAGCAATTCCGTCTTGTCGTAGTACGGCGCAATCTGTTCGTACGTCATCGGCCAGTCGGCGCCGAGCCCATCGCGCGACCTGGGCTTGAAGTCGTACGGCCCCATGCGCAGCGAGATGCGGCCCCAGTGGTTGGTGCGTCCGCCCACCATGCGCGAGCGCCACCACATGAAATCGGTACCCGGTGCATTCGTGTACGGCTCGCCGGGCACACGCCAGCCGCCGTCCACCGTGGCATCGTAGAAACCGAAGGGCTTGTCGGCGTTCCCGCTGCCGCGCAGCGGTGCATCCTTGGGCGTCTGGAACATCGGCGTCTCGGTCACCGGGTCGTAGTCGCGACCGGCTTCGAGTACGAGCACCTTGAGCCCCTGCACCGCAAGTTGGTACGCGGCCATGCCGCCGCCGGCACCGGAGCCGACCACGATGACGTCGTACTGCGTGTCGGTCTTGGAATGGCGCACGGGCACTGGGGCGGGTCCTTGAGGCGGGGGCAGGAACGGCAGCATAATTTGGCGCGACGCCGACGCGTGGTCGACCGAAGCTACAGGGCGGCGCAAGCGATCGCAGCCCACACCGTCCGATGTCAGTGCTTTTCTCGCGACCTTCCAGGACGTCCACGATGCGCTGCTCCCGATTGTTGCTGACGACGGTTTTGTTGGTTGCGACCGCCACCTTCGCCGGCTGCGAGCCCGCGGGCCCGCCTCGCGTCCTCGTGTTCTCGAAGACCGCGGGATACCGTCATGAATCAATTGCTGCTGGCAAAGTGGCCCTGATGCGACTTGGTGCCGCGAACGGATTTACCGTGGACACGACCGAGAACGCCGCATGGATCACGGAAGACTCGCTGCGCCACTACGCGGCGGTCGTGTTCCTCAGCTCCACCGGCAACGTGCTCGATCGCGCGTCGGAAGTGGATCTGCAACGCTATATCCAGGCGGGCGGTGGGTACGCCGGCGTGCATGCCGCGGCAGACGCGGAGTACGATTGGCGTTGGTATGGACGCCTCGTTGGCGGCTACTTTGCCAGTCACCCCGCCATCCAGCCAGCCACGTTGCGTGTCGTCGATCAGACGGCCGCGTCAACGGCGCACCTGCCCGCCGAGTGGACGCGTACCGATGAGTGGTACAACTACAAGGCCCGCGGTTCGGACCTGCAAGTGTTACTGCGGCTCGACGAAGCCAGCTACACCGGTGGCGAGAACGGCACGGATCATCCGATCGCCTGGCAACATGCGTTCGACGGTGGGCGCGCCTGGTACACCGGCCTTGGACATACCGTCGAGTCGTACGGTGACTCACTCTTTCTGCAGCATCTCCTTGGTGGCGTGCAGTACGCCATCGGCGATGGTCGTGCGCTGGACTACAACAAGGCGACGACGGCGCGCGCTCCGGCGGATTCGCTGTTCACGCGCACCGTGCTCACGATGGGGACGCTGAATGAGCCGACGGAGATGGCCGTGTTGCCAAATGGCGATGTGCTCATCGCGCAGCGAGGCGGCGAAGTGGCGCATTATCGTGACGCGGACCACTCCGTGCACGCCGCGGGAAAGATCGCTGTCTACGCCAAGGCGAAGAATGGCACGAACGTCGAAGAAGGGTTGCTTGGCCTGACGCTCGACCCTGATTTCGCCACCAACAAGTTCGTGTACTTGTTTTTCAGTCCGGTCGATACGTCGGTCAATCGATTGTCGCGTTTCGAATTCGACGGCGACTCGCTGCGCCTGTCGACCGAGAAGGTCGTGCTGGAGTTCTATTCACAGCGTGAAATCTGCTGTCATACAGGAGGCTCACTCGCCTTCGGCCCCGGGCGGTTGCTGTTCGTGTCGACCGGCGACAACTCAACGCCGTTTGACGAAAAGAACGAACGATTCCCCAGTCACGGGTTCTCGCCAACCGACGATCGGCCGGGACATGAGCCGTACGACGCGCGCCGCTCCTCGGCGAACACCAACGACCTGCGCGGGAAGATTTTGCGCATTCACGTCAAGCCGGATGGGACGTACGATATTCCCGCTGGGAATCTCTTCCCTCCCGGTTCGCCGAAAACGCGTCCGGAAATCTTCGTCATGGGAAACAGAAATCCGTATCGCATCGCGGTCGATCAGAAGACGGGCTATCTGTACTGGGGGGAGGTCGGTCCCGATGCGGCCAACGACTCGCTCGCGACGCGTGGATCGCGCGGATACGACGAGATCAATCAGGCGCGCAGTGCAGGGAACTACGGGTGGCCGCTGTTTGTCGGCGCCAACTACCCATATCGCCGCTGGGACTACGCCACCGGCACGAGCGGCCCGCTGTTCGACGCGGCGACACCACGAAACGAGTCGCGGAACACCACCGGACTGAACGACCTGCCGCCGGCACGGGCGCCGATCATCTGGTATCCCTATGGCGATTCGCCCGACTTCCCGCAGCTCGGCAACAGTGGTCGCACCGCCATGGCAGGTCCGATCTATCACGCGGAGTCGTTCGCCGGTGCAAAGCAGACCGCCATGCCGTCGTACTATGACGGCAAGTTCTTCATCTACGACTGGATCCGGCATTGGATCATGGCCGTGTCACTGCAGCCGAACGGTGACTACGATGCGATGGAGCCCTTTGCGCGATCGTCGAAGTTCGTTGCACCGATCGACATGGAGCTCGGGCCGGACGGGCGTTTGTATGTGCTGGAATACGGCACAACATGGTTCGCGAAGAATCCTGATGCGGGGCTGACGCGGATCGACTATCGCGGTTCGCGCTGATGGGGGGCCATCGGCTCAACGGGTCGATCAGCGCGCGGTTCCGATCGCCTGACGCAACGACGCCAGCCACGTCTCGTTGGCGAGGAACAGCCCGTCCGGAAAGCGCTTGAACTGCGCGATCTCGTTGAAGATGTCGGCTTCGGTGTAGGCGTTGAGTCCGATACCCGCGAGGTACTGCAGCCGCAGGTTGCGATCGGTGTTGATCGCCGAACCGCGAAGCCACTTCTGCAGGTCCTGCGCACTGCCCGCGTACGTCGAGAACAGATCGAGCGGCGACTGGAACCCCGACTCGATCAGCGACGCACCAACTTTGAGATAGCCCGCATCCTGAAAGCGTGCTTCCATCGCGTTGATATCGATGTGTGTCGGGCCGATCTGCGCCAGCAGCACGACATCGTAGCCGCGACCATCGATGTTGTTGGCCCACACCGTGCCTTCCGGAAACACTTCGAAGAACGTGGCCAGTTCGCTGCGCACCGCGTCGATCGTGCTTTCGTACAGCGGCACCCACTGCGTGACCACGCCGCCGGGCTTGAGATGCGCACGCACCGACTCGAAGTATTCGCGCGTGTACAACGATGCCGCGCCCTTGACCCACGGATTGATCGGATCCGACGTGATCACATCGAACTGCTCGTCGCTGGTGAGCACGAAACTGCGCGCATCATCGAAGTAGATCTGCGTGCGCGGATCTTTCGCGACGTTGTTGTTCTCCTTCTCGAACCACGTCGACACGACTTCGGGAATGAGCGGTTCGATCTCGCAGATCACCAGACGTTTGAGCGACGGATACGGCAAGAACGAGCCCGCCGTCACGCCTGCACCAAAGCCCACCACCAGCACCGACTGCGGATTCGGATGCACCAGCGCGGGCAAGTGCGCGAGCATCTTCTGCAACCGCATGTCCTGCGGCAGACTCGACGCTTCCACCTTGCCGCTCACATGGAACTGCGTCGCGCCGCTGCTGTGCACGCGCGTCACGGCCACGGAGCTGTTCATGCCCTCGCCCACAAACAACACGTCCGTCTTGCCAATCCAGGTGACCGCATAGCGTCCGTGCGCCACCAACGTACCCGGAAGCGCCGGCATGACGAGAATGAGCAACAGCGCCAGCACCGGCGCGAGAATGAGCGCGAAACGACCACCGCCCAATGCCGTCGTTCCGTCCGTCCGCGTCGCAGTCACGGCCGCACGGGCCGACGGCGCCAGCAACACCAACATCGAAGCCACCGCCGCACCGGCAATCAGAACGCGCTGCGTATCGCGCGTGCCAAGCATCGGAATGAGCACGAGACTGCAGAGCGTGGCGCCGAGAATGGAGCCAATCGTATTCGCGGCGTACACCCCGCCAACGAGCGTTGCCGTGTCTTCACCCGGTCGAGCGATCGCGGCGAGGGCAAACGGAAAGCTCGCGCCCCAGAGACACGCCGCGGGCAACACGGCCAGCGCACACCGCGCGAGATCGAGTTGCAGTGCAAACCATGCGCTGGGCGCCAACGACGGATTCACTGGCCAGTTGGGAAGGGCAACGAAGATCACCGTTGCGGCCCACGCAATGGCGAGCGTCAGCAGCAACTGACACCACGCGAGTGCGCGACGCGGACTTTCCACGATGCGCGCCAACCATGATGCAACCGCGCTGCCGATACCGAGTCCCGCGAGAAAGACGGCGAGAATCATGGAGAAGGTGTAGACCGACGCGCCGAATGTGAGCGAGAGCAATCGCGTCCACACCACTTCGGCGGCGAGCGCACACGCACCCGACACCCCGATCGCGATGTAGACCTCGCGCGCGCCGCTCTTGCCGTCGCGGGCTGCCTTCGCCGCCGCGGCGTTGGCTGCGGCCCATTCGTCGCCTGCAGGCCGCGCCGGTGTGCGCAGTGACATCGTCCACGCCATGCCCGCGACGAGCAGGTTGAGGGCCACCGCGAAGTACGTCGCCACCGCCTGATCGTACACTCGCAGCAGATAGAAGCCGGCCAGCACACTGCCAATGACCGCGCCCGCGATGTTACCCCCGTAGAAGAATCCCAACCACGAGATGCCACGTGGTGACGACTCCACCCAGCGCGCGATCGCCGGCAGCGTGGCACCCATCAGGATCGTCGGCGGCAACAGACACAACGCGGCCACCACACCACGCAGCACCAACGCGCCGGCACCATGTCCAACGCTTGGCGAATACAGCTTTCCCACCAGCGGAATCGCGAACAGTTCGAGCAGACCGATGATGCCGATGCTCAGCTCGAGCAGTGCGTACAACTGCAGCGGATGACGCGCGCGCGACGCGAATCGTGGCAGGGCGAGACTGCCGATGCACATGCCCCCCATGAAGGTCGCCAGCAACACACCAAGGGAAATGGCGGACGAGCCGATCACCAGTTCGAGCAGTTGGAACCAGACCACTTCGTAGATGAGCGCGCACATGCCGCTGCCCACGAACAGCAGCAACAGGAATGGCAGAACGCGCGCGGAGACGAGGTCGAATTCGGCAGGACGAGACGGACGACTGGCCATGCGATGTCTGGGGCGTGTGAGTGTCGGGCGCGTCGCTCAACGGCGATGCGCGGAGCGAACAATACCGGGGAGACGTGAACGCGCCATCGGACGTTGGATTCGAGCCGTTGGCGCGGGCTGTGCGCGGGGCCAGACGCCCGGAGCGGGGCTGAGTCGAGGGTTGAAAGGTCGCGGCCCCGGCGGTACCCTTGCCGGTCCCTACCCCATTTCAGTCAGGGTCGCACAGCGGCCCCTCGAGGAGCCTACTTGGAGCTCGCCCCGGTCACGCACCTCTCGTGGATCGACTATGCCGTCATGGCGTTGTACTTCGCCGTGGTCCTCGGCATCGGTTTCTTCCTTCGCCGTAGCACCAGGACCAGCTCGGACTTCTTTCAATCCGGCCGATCGCTGCCGCCCTGGGTAACCGGGCTCGCGTTTCTCTCGGCCAACCTGGGCGCGCAGGAAGTCATCGGCATGGGTGCGTCGGGCGCGAAGTACGGCATTGCGACGGCGCACTTCTACTGGATTGGCGCGATTCCAGCCATGGTGTTCGTCGCGCTGTTCATGATGCCGTTCTACTACGGCTCCCGCGCACGGTCGGTTCCTGAGTATCTCAAGCTGCGATTCGACGAGAAGACGCGCACGCTCAATGCGGTCAGCTTTGCGGCAATGACGATCTTCTCGTCGGGCATCTCGATGTATGCGATGGGCAAGCTCTTCAACCTGCTGCTTGGCTGGAGTTTCGACTTCAGCGTGCTGGTGTCGGCCGTGATCGTGTTGGCGTACGTCTACGCCGGTGGCCTCACCAGCGCGATCTACAACGAAGTGCTGCAGTTCTTCATGATCGCGTTCGGTTTTGCGCCCCTGGTCTTTCTCGGACTACGCTCCGTGGGCGGTTGGGATGGACTTACGGCGAAGCTGACCGAAGCCGCCGCGACGCGTGGACTCGCCGCTGGCGCGTACACGCATGCGTGGCAAGGGATGACGAGTGCGTCCACGAATCCGATCGGCGTGGAGTGGTTCGGTCTCGTGATGGGCTTGGGGTTCGTGCTCTCGTTCGGCTACTGGTGCACGGACTTTCTGGTGGTGCAACGCGCCATGGCCGCCGACAGTATGCTCGCGGCACGTCGCACGCCGCTCATCGCGGCCGTGCCCAAGATGCTCTTCCCGTTTCTCGTCATTCTGCCCGGCATGATTGCGCTGGCGTTGACGAGTATGGGCGGGCCGAATGGCGGTGAAGGAATCATTCCTGCCAAGCTGAATGAGCTCGGTCAGCCGCTGATCGATGGTGCTGGTCGCGTGGTGCTCGACTACGATCTGGCCACACCGATGCTGCTCATCAAGCTCTTTCCCGAAGGCATGCTTGGGCTCGGGCTGACGGCGCTGCTCGCGTCGTTCATGTCCGGCATGGCGGGGAATGTGACCGCGTTCAATACGGTGTGGACGTACGACATCTACCAGAGCCACATCAAGAAGAACGCCTCCGACGCGCACTACCTGTGGATGGGGCGCGCCGCAACGCTGGGTGGTATTGCACTCTCGATCGCTGCGGCGTACGTGGCGGGTTCGTTCAACAA
Organism: uncultured Gemmatimonas sp.; assembly: GCA_964456595.1. Classification (GTDB taxonomy): domain Bacteria; phylum Gemmatimonadota; class Gemmatimonadetes; order Gemmatimonadales; family Gemmatimonadaceae; genus Gemmatimonas. The sequence goes on from CAYWCJ010000027.1 coordinate 15,916, forward strand.
CATCATGGAGCTGTTGCAACTGGTGTTCGCCTTCGTGAATGCGCCGCTGTTCGCCACGTTTGCACTCGGCATGTTCTGGAAACGCAGCACGGGGCACGGCGCGTTCTGGGGACTGGTGGCCGGTATGTCTGGTGCGTTCCTCCACCACGGCCTCACGCTGCCGCTAGGTTCATCGCCTGGCGTGAAGGGCGGCTACTTCGGACTGCTCCACACCTATCCGAGTGAACTGGCGCAGACGTTCTGGACGGCCATCGCGTCCTTCACGACGTGTGTCGTGATTTCGACCGTGATCAGCCTGGTGACGAAACCGCGTCCGGATTCAGAGCTGACTGGTCTCGTGTACTCGCTGACGCCCAGGCCAAGCGACGGCGATCTTGCGTGGTACCAGAAGCCGTTCGTGTTTGGTGCGGCGATCCTTGGCATGACCTTGGCCCTCAACCTGATCTTCCTATGAGCGGCGCTGGCGGACTCGATCTGCGGTATCCCATCGGCGGGCTCTTCGCGGCACTCGGCGTGTTGCTCGGCGGGTACGGTGCGATCACCGCGGGCAACACGGAGATGTACGTGAAGTCGGGTGGACTCAACATCAATCTCGTGTGGGGTATAGTGTTGCTGGTGACCGGGATGTTGTTCCTGTTCCTCGCACGTCGCGGCAGCCGCTGATCGCCTCGCGATGTCCTTCCCACGTAACGCCGGCGTTCTGCTTCATCCGACCTCGCTGCCGGGCGTACATGGCATCGGTGAACTCGGCGCCCAAGCGCACAAGTTCCTCGACTTCATGAGCGAGACCGGTCTCACCATCTGGCAGATGCTGCCGTTGGGTCCGACCGGCTACGGCGATTCACCGTACCAGTGCTTCTCGGCGTTCGCCGGCAACCCGCTGCTGATCGAAGTGTCCGGTGCTGCGGGTGCGTTCACCGAACACACCGTGCAGTGGTCTGACGTGATTGCGCACAAGCGCAATCTGCTGGACCATGCCTGCAATCGGTACGCCCCCGACGATCGCTATCGCGCGTTTGTTGCCGCGAATGCGGAGTGGTTGCCCGACTACGCGCTGTTCACCGCCGTGAAGGACGCGTTTGGTGGTGTGCAGTGGACGGAGTGGGATGCGGACATCGCGCGACGCGAACCCGAGGCGATGCTTCGCTGGCGAAAGCAGCTCGCCGTCGAGATGGAGCGCGTGCAATTGCAGCAATACTTCTTCTTCTCGCAGTTCTACGCACTCAAGCGCGCGGCCACCGCCAAGGGCATTCAGTTGATGGGTGACTTGCCCATCTATGTGGCGCACGATTCGGCCGATGTGTGGGCCAATCCGGCGTTGTTCAAACTCGACGCGGCCGGTCGTCCGACGGTGCAGGCCGGTGTACCGCCCGACTACTTCAGCGCGACCGGACAGTTGTGGGGCAATCCGATCTACGATTGGGATGTGATGGCCGAGCAGCAGTATGCGTGGTGGGTCAAGCGCATGCGGGCATCGTTTCAGCTGTTCGATCTGGTGCGCATCGACCACTTCCGCGGTTTCGAGGCATACTGGGAAGTGCCGGGCGATGAGAGTACGGCCATCAATGGCCAGTGGGTGAAGGGACCGGGCGATGCGCTGTTCAAGGCGATCGAGAAGGCGCTTGGAGCGTTGCCGATTGTTGCCGAGGATCTCGGACTCATCACCCCCGAAGTGGCAGCGCTGCGCGATGGCCTTGGCTTTCCCGGCATGGCAATTCTGCAGTTCGCCTTTGGCAATGACGGTAGTGCGAGCGATTTCACGCCGCACAATTATCTGCCACACAAGGTCGTGTACACTGGCACGCACGACAATGACACGACGGTTGGTTGGTGGACCGCAGGCGCCGGCGACTCAACGCGCAGCGCGGAGGACGTGGCGAAGGAGCGCGACTACGCGATGCGCTATCTCAACACCGACGGTACCGAGATCCACTGGGTGATGATGCGCACCGCGCTCGCGTCGGTGGCGAACACGGTGCTGGTGCCGATGCAGGATATCCTCGGGCTTGGTGGTGAAGCGCGCATGAACTTGCCGGGGCGGCAGGCTGGCAACTGGGGTTTTCGATTCTCGTGGGATCAGGTGACACCAGCCATCACGCACCGGCTCGCCGAGTTGGTGGACACTTACGACCGGAAGCGCACATGAGTGGCAGCACGATGTCGTCGACATCACGGACGTCATCAGGATCGTCCGCCCTGTCGAGCCGACCCACGACGTTCCTGACGTTGTGGAACATGAACTTCGGTTTTCTCGGCATTCAATTCGGTTGGGCGCTGCAGATGGCGAACATGAGTGCCATCTACGAGTACCTTGGCGCGACCGCCGACCAGATTCCGATGTTGTGGCTGGCCGCACCGCTGACGGGTCTGATTGTGCAGCCGATCATCGGGCACATGAGCGACAATACGTGGGTGCCCTCACTCGGTCGTCGTCGCCCGTACTTTCTTGTGGGTGCGATCCTGAGTTCGTTGGCGCTGATCGCGATGCCCAACTCGAGCGCGCTCTGGATGGCCGCCGGCTTGCTCTGGATTCTCGATACGTCCATCAACATCTCGATGGAACCGTTTCGTGCGTTTGTGGCCGATGTGTTGCCGCCCAAAGAGCGCACACGTGGCTTCGCGATGCAGAGTTTCTTCATCGGGCTTGGCGCAGTGATCGCGTCGGCATTGCCCTGGATGCTGACGAACTGGTTTGGCGTGGCCAGCAGCGCGCCAGGCACGATTCCCACCACCGTGAAGTTGTCGTTCTTTGTCGGTGCCGCCGCGTTCTTTGGCGCCGTGATGTACACCATCGTCACGCCGCCCAAGGAAGTGCCACCGCCGGATATGGAGGCGTTCAAGCGCGCGAAGGCGGCCAACAAGGGGCCGTTCGCGGGTGCGCGTGAGATCTTCGATGCAGCGAAAAAGATGCCCGAGACGATGAAGCAGTTGGCGCTCGTACAGATGGCCACCTGGCTCGGTCTCTTCTGCATGTGGCTGTACTTCCCGGTCGCGGTCGCGCGCAATGTCTTTGGCGCGCCCGACTCCAACTCGCCGTTGTATCAGCAGGGTGTCGAGTGGGCCGGTGTCTGCTTCGGCGTGTACAGTGCTGTGTGCTTTGTATTCTCGTTCCTGCTGCCCAAACTTGCGGCGGCGGTAGGGCGCACGAAGACGCACTCGATTTGTTTGATGTTTGGTGCGGCGGGGTTGCTGAGTATCACGGTCATCACCAACCCCAACATGCTGCTGCTTTCGATGGCCGGTGTGGGCATCGCGTGGTCCAGCATCCTGTCGATGCCGTACTCGATTCTCGCCGGCTCCTTGCCCGCCGGAAAAATCGGTGTCTACATGGGCATCTTCAATTTCTTCATCGTCATTCCCGAAATCGTCGCAGCGCTCGGCTTTGGCTGGGTGATGAACCATTTCCTCGACAACAATCGACTCGCGGCAGTCCTCGCGGGCGGCGCCTTCCTCGCGATCGCGGCGTTGCTGGTACTCCGCGTGAAGGACACGAACGAAGCGGCCGAACGGACGTCGCCGACACTCGCGCTGGCGTAAGTGTGGGCGTAAATCGAACTACAAAAAGGCAAACGGCGACTGACTATCACGGATAGCAACAGATTTGAACGGATTTCCTGGGATTTTTCCGACCTACGGGGCAGATCCTCGTGATCCGTGCGTTGCCGTTTCCATCCGTGATAGTCAGTCGCTTTTCATTTGATGTGGCCTCCGAGCGGGAGCATGCAATGACGCGATGGACGAAGGTCTCGATGGTGATTTTGAACGTGGTCGCCACGTCGATCGTCTCGGCGCAGGCACCAGCCATCGAGAAGGTCGAGCCGCCGAACTGGTGGGGCAACCATTCCATCAATCCGGTGCGGCTGCTCATTCGCGGTCAGCATCTTGGTGGCGCCCGATTCACCTGCCCGAAGGTGACGTGTACGGGTGCGCGTGTGAACGATGCCGGCACCTACGCGTTCGTTGATGTGACCATTCCGAAGGCGGCGACGCCGGGCAGCTATCCGCTCACACTGCGCACGGCGAATGGGAGTGCATCGGTGCCGTTCAGTCTGGCGCAAGTGTTGCCGAGCAAGGGGCGCTTTCAGGGGTTTTCACCCGACGATGCAGTGTATCTGCTGATGCCCGATCGCTTCGCGAACGGCGACACTACGAACGACCAGGGCGTTACTGCCGGCATGCTCGATCGCAGCAAGGGTCGCTACTACCACGGCGGCGATCTCGCTGGTGTGCGACAGAAATTGCCGTATCTCAAGTCGCTTGGCATCACTGCCGTGTGGCTCAATCCCATCTACGACAACGCCAATCAGCTGAATCGGCGCGAGGTGTACGACGGGTTGCCCATCACCGACTATCACCACTACGGCGCCGTCGATTTCTACAATGTCGATGAGCACCTCGGCACCGTGTCCGAGTTCAAGGCCCTCGTGGACGATGCGCATGCGCAGGGAATCAAGATCATTCTCGACATGGTGGCCAATCACACCGGGCCGTACCACCCGTGGGCGACCAACCCGCCCACACCCACGTGGTTTCACGGCACCGAGGCCAAGCATCTCGAGAATACGTGGCAGACGTGGACGCTGGCCGACAAGTACGCGACGCCCGAGCTCAAGCAGGCAACGCTGGACGGATGGTTCATCAACATTCTGCCGGATCTCAACCAGGACGATCCCGACGTCGCGCGCTACATCATCCAGAACACGCTGTGGTGGGTTGGTGTGAGTGGCATGGACGGTATTCGACAGGACACGTGGCCCTACGTGCCGCGCTGGTTCTGGCGCGATTGGATGAACGCCATCAAGCGACAGTATCCCACACTGCGTGTGGTGGGCGAAGTGCTCGACGGCGACGCCTCTTTCGTGAGTTTCTTCGAGGGCGGCCGCGCGCAGTTCGATGGCGTCGATGACAAGGTCGACATGCTCTTTGACTTCCCGCTCTTCTACGCCATTCGCAGCGCTTTCGCGCAGGGGAGGCCGGTACGCGACGTCGCGCAGATGTTGTCACGCGATCATCTCTATCGCGATCCGCACCACTCGCTCATGACGTTCCTCGGCTTGCACGACGTGGGCCGCTTCATGAACGAACCGGGCGCGACGATCGACGGACTCAAGCTCGCATACACGCTCCTGTTCACCGTTCGCGGCACGCCACTCGTCTACTATGGCGACGAGATCGCGCTACCCGGCGGCAACGACCCCGATAATCGTCGCGATTTTCCCGGCGGCTGGCGCGGCGACCAACGGAACGCGTTCGAGTTGACTGGCCGGACCGCGCCACAGCAGGCGGTATGGAGTCATGTGCAAGCGCTGCTCGCTCTCAGAAAGGCGAGGCCGGAGCTGCGTGGTGCGAAGACGGAGCATCTCGTGGAGACGGAGCAGCAGTTCGTCTATCGGCGCGGGAAGACGGTGGTGGTGATCAACAATGCGAGCGCGCCGGTGGAGGTCGAAGTGCCAGTGGCGGCGCTCGGCGTGGCGATGGTGGGCAGTTGTGCGTCGTCGCCGGTTGGGCAGGGGCGAGTGCGGGTGACCGTGGGGGCAAGAACGGGGTGTGTGTTTTAGCGCGGCAGTACGAGTGACGTGCGCTACTGCGTCCGCACCAGCATCCACTCCACCCGGGCAGGCAACGCGCCGTTCGCCGACGCGCCGGACAGGGTCGCCAGTGCACCGCCGGCCACCCGAAAGCGATAGTAGGCCGCGCTTCCGCCGTTGAGCGACACGGGAACGGCACCGTTTACCAGCGCCTGCGTGCGCAGCGGGAACAGGTCGTCGTTCAGCGCCGGCAGCACGGAGCGATAGTTCCAGCTCGGGTTGGTGTACTGCGCCGTGACGCCGAGGGCGGCGTCGTCAGCAAACTGCGCCACCGCCCAGTCGCGCATGAGATCGATGATGTTGCCGAATGCCGCATTGAAGTTGAGCTGACCCGCGCTGTTGGAGTTGACGAGTGCGCGCCAGAGACTGCGTTCGTCACCGCCCTTGCGGTCGGCGGAGTAGCGCAGCAGCTGCCAGATCGCGCCGCGCGTCGCGAGACTGTTGTTGTCCGCGAACGGTGCGTTGGTCTCCGGCGCGAGCATGTACTCGGACAGGCGCACCATGTTCTGCACGATGAAGCTGTTCGCAGCGTCGAGCTGCGCCTGCGAAGAGAGCAACACCTCCAACGAAATATCTGATCGCGGACTGTTCCCCGACACACGGTAGTACAGCAGTTCTTCGGCAATGTGGCTGAGTCCTTCGTTCAGCCACACCTCCTCGAGATTGCTCGCGTTGTTGACGTGAATGCGACGACCGGCATTGATCAGGTGCTGCATCTCGTGCACCAGTGTGCCGAACGTGCGGCCGCTCACCGACGACTTCGACGTGTAGTTGCCGTTGATGGTGCGCGCCGGGTCGGGCACCGGCATGTAGAAGATCTCGCCCTCGTTGCTCGACACGCAGCCCGTGGTCGGGTTGGTGGAGAAGAGGTCACGGGCCGCGAAGTAGCCACCGACCACTACACCCTGCGGCGCAGGGGTGGCATTCACTTCAGGCGTGAAGAAGATCGCTACGCGTCCGTTGCCATCGATGTCGGTGGGTGCGCCGAAGTTCGCGGTGTCGAGGGCAAATCCGAGCGTGTCGAACGACGCACCGAACGCCTGGAGCTCGGCGTCGGTGAATCCACCGGCCGGCGAGAGGGTGTCGATGAAGACGATGGTGTTGGAGAGCACCGCCACCACGCGCGCCGGACGCGGCTGCTTGGCCGACGTACAGAGATTGCCGGTGCTGTTGGCGTGCAGCGAGTGAATCGACCCGATCTCCGGGTTGGACGGAATATTGGTCAGTCGCGCGCGCGTGAACCGTCGTGCCGCCTGCAGGTCGGCAGGACGCTCATACCGCTCGCGTTCGCGAATCCAGGCGTCCGACCAGTGTGGCTCGAGCGCAGACGCACGTATCGATTGCGCACGACCAAAGAGCTGGCCGGCCGCCACCGCGGGCGGCGCGATGCTCGGTGACACGCCGGTCGCCGTGATCGTGAAGGGCACCACGCTTGCCGCAACCGTTCCCGTATTGAACGGAATCAGGACGTATTCGGCGGCGCTGCTCTCGCCGCCAAGACAGAGCGATGTCTTCTGCGCCGTATTCAACGACCGCACTTCACCCAACGTCATCTTGAGCGACGTGGCGCCGGAACAAGCAGCGACCGATGTGGTCGTGTTGAACAACACCGGTGGGATGCCGGTTGCGCTGGCCGTCACCTGATTCGCGCCAACGTCCGGCCCGGTGGTCCAGCGAGCCACCCGCGCCACGCCAGTCGAGTCGGACGTGGACACGGAGTCGCTGAGTACGCCACCGCCGGCCGCTACCGCGAACGTAACGCGCACGTTCCGTACGGGATTTCCGAACCTGTCCGTCGCGCGCACGGCCGGCGCGATGGGGACGATGCTGGCCACCGCCACCGACTGCGAATCCGGTCCGAGTCGTGCAAGCGCGCTGAGCGCCCCGGGGGTCGCCACCGCCTTGAACGTGGCGAACGTGAGCGCGGCGCCCGTTGCCGGATTCACCGCACGCGCTTCAACGCGCTGGCTATCCGCGGCCACGGTGCCGAGCGTCCAACGTTCGGCGGCCCGACCCTGTGCGTCAGTGATGGCCGCTCCAGCGAACACGCTGCCACCGCCCGACACCACGCGGAAGTTCACCACCTGTCCGCCGATCGGTACGCCCGCTGCGTCAAGCACACGCACGGTGAGCGGCTGCGGCAATGCGGTGCCAGCGGCCGCGGTCTGGTCCTCGCCACCGGTGATCTGCATCCGCGCGGGGAACTGCGGCACGGGTACGCTCACCACCCCCGTCGCGCCGCGATCGCAGGCACCGAGGACCGTGAGTCCAGTGGCGCAGGCCAGGAGCAACGTCCGCGCTGCGACTGCTCTCGACATGCGACACTCGATGCGTAGTGATTTGGTCACTCGACTTCTACACTGCTGAACGACTCAATATGGTGCAGGTCACGACGCCGGCTAGGGGATCTGCGGCGACCAGTCGTTCCGACGAGCCTCGAGCGCTGAGCTGCAGCGAACGCCGTCTGGTACGTCGCGCCAGCGCCAACTGCGTCGGCCTTGCATTCACAGGTCGATGGTCCAAGCTCAATTGTCCCATGTCAATCGTCCCTGACGCAGGCGAACCCGCGCATATTCGCTCGCCGTCGACGACGGAGGTCAATACTCTCCGCTTCGCGCGAGCGGCGTCCACCGCTCATTTCGCTACCACGGATTGTACCCCGGAGCTGATCGTTGCGTCTACTGCTCGTCGCACTCTCCAGACTGCTCTTCCCATCGTGGGCGTTCTTCGATGTGGCCGGTGCCACCCCGATGCTCGAGGTGCGTCGATGTGCGCCTGCCGGTGCCGGCGAACACGGCGAGGAAAATGCGAAGGCGTGCTCGGGGCAATGGCTGGCGGCGTTGCAGGCACCCACGCGTCGCTGGTGGCATCTGCTCTTCAATCCCGCCGGCACGCGCATGCTTGCTGCGCAGACATTGGTCGAACGCTGGCTGATGGAGCAGGCGCGCGACGGGGCGGATGCGCCTGCTGCACAGCTGTCGCTCGAGTTGGTGACGAATCTTGCCGCATCGAGCATTCCTGATGCTTGGCGATCGGGCGCGCAGGCGGGATGGCAGTGGCGCGTGACATTGCGTGACGAGCACGGTGCCGACGTCGTGCATGTCAGCGGACCGATATGCGGACCGATGTCTTGACTTCTGGGCCGGACGTGTGGTTCTCGAGCTCGACGATCGTGCGCACATCAGCGGGCGGGCCGTTTGATCTCATCGTGACGACCATGTGTGTCCTGGCAAGCGTCGCGGCGATGGTGAATGCGGCCGAGCTGTGGCGCTTGCGCGTGAACTTTTCGGCCAGCGGGACATGGCGCGCCGCGACGCTGGCCAAGTCGTGGGGCCTGTTGGCGCCGACGCTCGCGCCCCGCGGATTCTCTCTCGTGCTGCTGATGCAGTTCGTTGCGGCGGCCATACTTCCGTTCTCCGCAGGAACGGAGTTAGGGGCAGCGTGCGCGGCAACACTCGCGCTCAGCACGCTGCTCTCCGCCATGCGATTTGGTGGCACGGTAAATGGTGGCAGCGATGCGATGCTGTTCACGGTGCTCGTCGCGCTCTCGGTGGCACAGTTGGGCGGGGCGTCGAC
>CAYWCJ010000028.1:0-24186 GCA_964456595.1 uncultured Gemmatimonas sp.
CGGGATTCCGCGCACAGTCCCGGGCGAGCCGCGTGGCAAAGGCCCGGTCATCCTCCGGCACTCAGACGGCCGTGTGGACATGGAACCCCAAGTACGGCCACCTGGCATGCCCGTGGCGTGTTCTTCGTCGAAGAGGTGCAGGCGCTGCGGGCGGCGACGCGGGCGATCTCGCCGAGGAGACGGCGGCGATACAGACCGTACGCGCGCAACCGCTTGGGGATGGTGAGCACCACCTGCCGATGCGGGACGGGCGCGAGGAGCGTGGTGTCCAAACACTGCGTCCAGATCGCGAGGCGCTTGGGCGGGCAGCTCGGGCAGAAGGAGCGGCACTTGCACGTGAAATCGAGCAGATATTCGTGCGTGCAGTTTTCGCAGCGGATGCGCGCGAAGCCGTGGTCGAGGACCCCGCAGGCGAGGAACTGGTCGGCCACGTCGCCGACCACCGGACGCCACGGGCCATGCTCGCGGGCGAAGCGCTCGTCGTAGATCATCTGCAGGCGAGGCAGATGGTCCGACACCAACCGAAAGAGCGGCGACGCCTGTGGGCGCCGGGGTGTGTAGACGCCCCCGCGCGGCCGGTGCCGCGTCTGGCATGCGCGCTCCGGGACCAAGGAGCGCCGAGCATACGCCCACTGCACACGCGGACCGTCCCAAATCACACCTGGATCACGGCCAGCTCACACGCCAGCCCCACACTTCGGTCGAACGCCAAACGCACTGTGCCGATGGCGCGACCTCAACCGGAGTCTCTCATGCCTGTTCGCCCATTGCTCAGCACCCTTGGTCTCGCGCTCCTGCTCGGTGCCTGCAGCGATTCCCAGATCGTCGACCCACTGTCCGATGTCCCCGACACCGCGTCCCTGGTCCGCGCGGCAGAAGCAGCTGGCATGGTGCGCGTCACGGTCCCCCAACCGGACCCCGGCATTCCGGCTTATGCCCGCGCATTCCCGGGCGAAAAACAGTTCTTCCACAACGGAGAGTGGCTGGCCATCCCGTTTTATCGGGCGCCGAGCGCGATTCCCGCGGACTTCAATTTGATGACGTTCTTCCATTTCCCCGGCCCCACCGGGCCCGGCGCCTTTGCCACCCCGATCCTGATCAAAGGATTCTATTTCATCGAGCGCAACGCACCCCTTGGCACCTTCCCGGTGCTCGCCGTCTCGACCGGCGATGCCGTACCGATCTGGTTCGTGCGCTGGTCTGTTTACCAGACGGCCATGTCCGACGGTGTGGTCACCATTGGCGACGTGAACGCCATGCAACCACTGCGGGGAATCGCGACCACGTTCAACGAGACCCTGAAGCCGCGAACCGGCGATCACCTCACGGTCATCACCGCGAGCGGAAAACTCGCAGACGGTCGCACCTTCGACTTTCACGTGACCCACGTCGGCGACACGTCGCGCGCGCTGCGGATCAACTTCGGCCGATAGACAGCACGAGGTAGCAGGCTGGAGTACACGAAGTTACGCGAAGAACAGCAACAGCGAAATGAAAAGCCGTTGCTGTTCTTCGCGCCTCCCGCGGGCTTCACGCCCTTCGCGTCAAGCTTTCGATCGATCGGCGTCACGTCGGAACTCGCCACTCAGTTCGTCGCGGGCGGCGAGAATACTGGTTCGCGCGAACCAGCGCTCCAATAGGATCGCCCGGCGCTATCCGTACGCACGCGCCCGAGACGGCGTACCAAGGGCCCCCGCCCCCTTTCCGGGCGGCGGCGTGCGGTCCGCCTCGTTTACGCGCCTCGCGAGCCCTCTGGTTCACGGCGCCGGCAGGGGCTCGGGGCGAGACGGGGCGGCTCCTGATCGGGACCCAAAACTGCGACGCATCAATGAGCTGCACCAATCCCTTTCGCGTCGACGCCTTCCGATTCGACACCACTCAGATGTAGGTGGCAATCCCGGTGTTACAGAACAGCTGTTCCGGCAACGCGATCATCGACTCGAGCGAGTCATGCTCGAAAATGAAGCGACGAATCTCGCGTTGCCCACTCCCGGCACCGCCCGCGAACAACCGCGATCCGTCTTTACCGTACGGCGGATTTGAAATCAGGTAGTCGAACGTCCGGCCGCGGAAGCTGCGGCGCGTCGCCCAACATCTTGTCGAAGTCGTAGCGCGACGTGTTGTAGAAGGCGAAGCCGGAGACACGGCGAAGCTGTGCGTCAGGATCTTCCAGACCCTTGCCCTTGAGTTGCGCCTGCTTCGCCAGCACCTGCTCCTGCTTGCCCGCGAGCACGCAATCGAGGCGGCGCAATACCGTCAGCGGCAGAATGACGTCCTGGTACTTTCCGCGCTTGAACGAATCGCGAATGAGATCCGCGACCCCCCAACGAAACCCGACGATTTCGCTGTGGTGCAAGATCACTCGCGGTAAGAGTACTCGTCGGGCAGCGTACGCCGGGAAGGACAACACCTTGAAGCGACGTCCAAAGGAAAACGTATGGAGATCGCCTCTGGATCTGGGGAAGCTATACCGGAAACAGCCCGTCGATCGACAAGTACCGCTCGCCCGTGTCGTAGCAGAACGTCATCACCTTCGCGCCATCCGCCATGCCCGGTACCTGCAGCGCTACCGCCGCGAGACTCGCGCCGCTCGACACGCCAATAAAGATCCCTTCTTCGCTCGCCGCACGCTGCGCATACGAAAACGCATCTTCTTCCGTCACCTGAATGACGCCGTCGAGCGTGTCGCGATGCAGGTTGGCCGGAATAAAGCCGGCGCCAACGCCCTGAATGCGGTGCGGACTCGGGCTGCCGCCACTGATCACCGGCGACTTGGCCGGCTCGACGGCGAACGTTTTCAGCTGCGGCCAGTGCTGCTTGAGCACTTCGCTCACCCCGGTGATGTGTCCGCCGGTGCCAACACCGGTGATGAGATAGTCGAGCCCTTCCGGAAAGTCCTCGAGAATCTCGATCGCGGTCGTCTCGGCGTGCACGCTGATATTCGCCGGATTGTCGAACTGCGACGGCATCCACGAATGCGGTGTCGACGCCGCCAGTTCGTTCGCGCGCTCGATCGCACCCTTCATTCCTTTCTCGCGCGGCGTCAGGTCGAACGTCGCACCATAGGCGGCCATGACGCGACGACGTTCGATAGACATGGACTCGGGCATCACCAGCACGAGCTGATACCCTTTCACGGCCGCCACCATCGCCAGGCCAATACCCGTGTTCCCCGACGTCGGTTCGATGATGACGCTGTCCTTGCTCAAGATTCCGCGCTGCTCGGCGTCTTCGATCATCGACAGCGCGATGCGATCCTTGATGCTGCCACCCGGATTCGCGCGCTCGAGCTTCATCCACACCGACACGCGCGGATCGAACAGGCGCTGAAGCTGCACATGCGGGGTCTTGCCGATCGTCTGAAGAATGCTGGAGGCGCGCATGAAAGTTGGATTGAGTGTTGGCCGTGGAGTGAATTGTTGAAACGACGTCGGAACAAAGGTGCCGCGAACTTCGGATCGTTGTCACTGGGGAATCAACGCGACATTGCGCAATCAGATATGGAACTCGATCCCGTCGTCATCCGACGGACGCTGCTCGACGCGACTGCTGAACTGCACCACACTCCTCGGTGCCGCCGATGATCGAACCGTCGCCGATCAATGTGTTGCCGCCAAGAATCGTCGCGTTGGCGTAGATCACCACATCGTCACCGATGGTGGGATGACGTTTGCGGTTGGCCATGCGTTTGCTGACGGCTAGCGCACCAAGTGTGACACCCTGATAAACGCGCACGCGGTCGCCGATGCTGCTCGTCTCGCCGATCACCACCCCCGTGCCATGATCGATCGCGAAACCTTTGCCGATCCTGGCGCCGGGATGAATGTCGATGCCGGTTTCGCGGTGCGCCCACTCCGAGACGAGGCGCGGGAAGAGCGGCACCCCAAGTTGATACAGCTCATGCGAGAACCGGTGCACGGCGGTGGCCAGAAAACCGGGGTACGCGAGAACCACTTCTTCGTACGTCCGCGCCGCGGGATCGCCAGCGAGAATCGCATCGGCGTCGATCATGAGCGCGTTCCGCACCTGCGGCAACGTCTCGAGAAAGCGCGTCACCTTGGTGGCTGCGTCGGTGGTCAGCGAGCCGATCACATCGTGCAACAATCGCTCGAGCTGTTGCGCGTCGGCGGCCACGGTGCTCGGCACGTGCTCGCCGCGCGCGAAGGCCGGAAAGAGCAGCGAAAGCGTACACCGGGCGAACTCCTCAGCCATCGCACGCAACGGTCGCGGCGACTGCATGAGTTCGCGTTCGGCGGCCAGCGTTTGCACGAACGCGGCCCAGGTGGATGGGAGCTCAGCAGCGACGTCTGTCATGGCAGATACTTTACCACCCGCGCTCCATACGAGCGACCTGTGCCTGTCGCGACGCGGTCACATAGCACTGCATCCCCAGCGAGAGCAGGCCGGCCGACGACAACAGGTCGCGATACCAGTGGGCGGACTTGAGCGGCGGCCAGTCCGTGTCTCCCTCGAACGAGTCACCCTTGGCGAAGATCTCGAGATACGCCACGCCGCCGACTCGCGCCGCGACCTGCGCCGCACCGCGTCGCAACTGCCTTGCCGAGAGATAATTGAGCATGCCGCAGCACACGACGAGGTCGTACTCAGGACGCAGCGTCAACGCGTCGAGCGACTCGATGCTCCCCTGCTGCAGCCCGCGTCGCCGGCCAAACCGTTCGACGGCATACGCACTCGGGTCGACGCCGTCGTAGTGCAACGTCGGGCGCAGCTTCGTGAGCACGGGCTGCCAGTTCCCCTCGCCACAGCCGACATCCAGTAATGTCCGTACAGGCCGTCCCAGCATCCATTCGGCCGTGTGTAATACGAACGATGCCTGTCGCGCCAACTCCGTCGCCGACTTCACGCGATGCACGGGATGCCGGTACCATTTGTCGAAATAGGCTTGGTCATAGTGCGGCGCGCCGCTCTCAGCGCTTGAACGGGTGCGCGAACGAGTGCTCAAACGAGTGCTCAGAGAATCCCCCAGAAGCCGCGATCGATATCGATGGTGAAGCGCCACTGTCCGCGGCGCAGTCCGCGCGCCACGTCCGCGCGCACGAGGTCGTAGAAGAACAGCACGCCGAGTCCGGCCGAGGGGTACACGCCATGCCGAGGCACGACGGCGTCGCGCGGGTCGGTCGACACGACAATCGCCTGGACGAACGGTGCCAGCGTGACGTGTCCCGGTGCCTTGCCGAATTTGCCGAGTGGAATCGACGGTGCCGGAACGGGCTGTCGCAACTCCAGACGCTGTGAGAGGTACGCACGCGTGGCGAACGACGCGTAGTCGTAGCCCGGCGCACTCCACGGCCCGCCGGCAAACACCAGCCACTGCGGCGGGACGTCAACGCCGCCGGTGACACCAAAGCCGGACTGCGACACGAGCGTGCGATCACCACGCCATTTCCGCTCGAGCGACAACGCGCCCGTGACGCGCGCGATCGCCGGCACGGATACCTCCCCGACATCGCGTTGCACCTGTGCCAGCGGCGTTCCCCTGAAGTCCGGCGAGTCCGCCGCGAGCCCGCCGTCCTGCACGTACGCGCCGCCCGACACGGCAAGCAACCAGAGTCGGCGTACGGAGTTGGCACCACCGGACACGTTGCCTCCGGTTCCGCGTACCTCCGCGCGCACTCCACGCATGCGCTCCGCCGGCAGCACCGGCTCAAAGCGTCCGGACACCGCCGACGCCGCCAACCGCACCGGCCGGTCGTCCTCATACGCCAGGCGCCACGTCCACGGACTGCGCGGATGACGACGAACGAGCAACCCCGCCGCGCGCGTGTCCACCTGCATCGTGTAGTCGCTGCCAAAGAGCGCCGCCGCCATCGAGTTGGTGACACCGGCACGCTCAGGCGCAGCGATGTCGCGATAGTCCCGTTCGACGAACAGTTGCACACGCGGCACGCGACCAAAGGCCGGTTCGCGACCAATCGCCAGCTGCCCCTTCACTGCCTGATCGCTGAATCCGTACCGCGCGCGCCCGGACAGCACGATGCCATCGCCCCACCGATGCGAGGCGCCCGTACCAACGGCCAGTCCCTCCGCACGCGAGAAGCGAGCGAAATCACTCACACCGCGTCCGGTCACTGCGGCGCGCGACGGACGCGATAGCATTGAGGCGCGCACGGCGGCCATCGCCTGCTCCCGCGCCTGCACGACATCCTCGCTACTCGCGATCTGAAGGTCTGGTGGCAGCATGTCCACCACCTGCCCTTCGAACTTGTGCGCTTTGAGCGCTTCGCGTGACGCCGCACTCCAGCGCGGCATCAGCTTCGTGGAATCAGGCACGCGCTCGTTCACATCGTAGTTGGACACTTCCCACTTGCCGCGCACAATCCCGCGCGCCGGAATGTCCAGCCACGTGCTGCCGCGCGACACTTCCACCTCCTGCCGCCTCGGCAACCAGTAACGCTCGCGTACCAATCCGTTCTCGAGCGTGAAGAAGAGCGTCTCGATGCGCTTGTCGAGGATTGCCGCGCGCGTGAACGTCATGGACAGCCGCACCACCGCCGCGGACTCGTGATCGAGGAACACCGAACCGATCGCCGCTGGTTGCGACGCATCGCGCGGCCGAAAGCGCACTTCGTCCACCACGATCTCGCGCCCCGGAATGCGAATCGTCAATTGACCCACGCGCTGATACTCGTAAAGGGCGCGCGCCGACGCGGCCAACGGATGCGGCACATCGCGCACGTCCTGCCCGTCACCCAAACGAATGCGGTCGGGAAGGTTGTCGAGAATCACGCCATAACGGTCGCGATAGTAGCCGACGTCGGCCGGCAGCAATGTGGTATCACGCCGACCCACCAGACGCTGCGCGCTCTGGCCCGGCTGCCACCACGAGATCGTCAGCGCCAGCTCTTCGCTTTGCACGACCTTGGGCGGAATGATCACGCCTTCGCCCAGCTGCGCCAGAAAGGCAAGGAATCCGTGCGCATCGGCGCGATAGCTGAGCAACGTCGAATCGGCCAGCTGCAGTCTGCGTCGTGCTATCGCACGATCCACCAGCGAGTCCGCCGTCACGTCGACCCATCGTGCATCGGTGGCGGCGCGCCTGTCCTTCGATTGCGCCGATGCCGCCCGGGCGTCCACGGCGACGCTCAACACGCTGACGCCAACGAAAAATATGTGACGCAGTCGGCGAGGGGTGGTCGGGCGCACATGCATATGGCGCGGGAATGTAACCATTACCGCTTCATCACCGGAATCATCAAGGGATGAGTCCCGCATTCAGCGTGGCGGAGGCGCGTTCGGCCGCACCATTGTCTGCGAGTCGGGAGACGCCACGAGTAACCACCCTCGAAAGCCCGACGCCTGCGCGGGACGTCGGCCGCGCGTGACCACCGCCACGTACGACCAGCCGTAACGCCACGAATCGGGCGACGATGCGTTCGCCGACAGTGCACCGGGGGCACGAAAAGCACGACGCGCCAGAATCCGCGCCGAATGCGTGGTCATCGCGCCGCTCGGCCCACTCAATCGCACCAGCGACGCGACGCGGAGTGCGGAGACGTCGTCGGGCCCGCCGAAGTGCACTGCGTAGAGCGTGTCCGACGCGCCCGCGCGCACGGACTCCACACGCGGAAAACGCACCGCACCACTTGGCCGCACCGCCACGCTGTCGTCGAGCAGCTGCGCGTCGCGAAATCGCGTCACCAGCCAGCTGTCCAATGCCGTGCGCGCTTGTGTGGTTACTGTTGGCCAGCGCTGCGCGACGATCTCGCGCGGCGAGAGCGACAGGCCTGCCCAGAGGACGAGCGCCGGCCGCACCACGCGCGTCCACCGCATCAGGAGATCACCAGCTGATCACCGTTGGTCACCCGCCGAGTACGCGCCGCACACCGCTCACCGCGCCTTGCGCTTGCTCTCAACACGGGCGCTCGGCGGCGCCATCAACACAGTCGGGAAGACCGGCGACACATCGATGCCCGGCGAGAGCGCATCGAGCCCCGCCCGCAGCGCGGCATCGGTGCGCGCGCTGTAGCGCAGCAACGGCTCCGTCTGACGAGAGAACTCGAGCAACCGTACGGTGGAGATTCGGGTTGCCACACTGATCCAGTCGTTGCGGGTCACGCCCACCAGCACCCTGGGCACCGGTAACATCGCGGCATCGTTGCGCAGCCGAGCCTCGAGCGCCGCGACCGGCGAGACGGGCCATCCGTCGCGCAACGCGTGCAGCGCGAGCGAATCGGCGATGTTGGACAACGCCATCGTGGCGGGCGCCGACCACTCACGCGGAATCGAAAACGGATCGGTGCGCGACGCATCGTCCAACAGCACATCGGGAATCAGCCCGCCCTTCGCCGCAACGCCAGTTCCCTGACGCCGCTCCAGGGAGTGCCCTTTGGGCGTCAGCCACCGCGCCGTGGTCAATCGAAGCGAGATATCGGGCGTCAGGCGCACGACGCGCTGCACGACGCCTTTTCCGTACGTCGGCGTACCCACCAGCAACGCGCGATCATGCTCGCGCAGCGCAGCGGCGATCACTTCGGCGGCGCTCGCCGTGCCGCCGTCGACCAGGATGGTCAACCGCATGGTCGACCAGCGTGATGTCTTCACCCGATGCTCTTCCGCCCGCACTCCACCGCGTCCGGCCAATGACGCCACCAATGCGCCTCGAGGCAGAAAGAGCCCCGCCGCACGCACGCCTTCGTCAAACAGCCCGCCGCCATTGCCACGCAGGTCGAGCAGGAGCGCGCGCGCGCCCCGACGGTGCAACGCCGTCACCGCCCGCTCCAACTCCTCAGACGAACGCGACGTGATGGAGTTGAGACGCACGTAGCCGATCGAATCGCTGAGCATCGCCGCGTCGGTAACCGCGGGGACGTGCCATTCCTTGCGATCCATGCGCACCGCCACCGTGTCGCCATCGGCATTGCCATCGCGCAGCGAGTCCGCGCCCCTCGAGGCGACCCTGGGCGCGCGCCACAGCATCACACGCGCCGAATCCAGCGGAGTTGCGCTCGTATCACTGGCCCGCCGTCCCCATCCTTCAGAAATCGGGACGCCATTCACGGAGAGCACGCGATCACCGCGACGCACCCCCGCCTCCGCCGCCGGAGACGCATCCGCCACGCGGGCCACGCTCACCATGCCGGCCTGCTTTCGCAGCGACATCCCCATCCCCATCCCCTCGCCGTGCAGCGAGCCGCGGTAGCGCTTGTAGCTGTCGGAGCGGAGCATGGCCGCGTACGGGTCATGCAGCTCGCGCAGCATGCCGGTGACGGCACGACGTACCAGCTCTTCGCTGGGCAGCGAGTCGAGCGCGTTGGCCCGTACCGAGTCGATGGCCGTGGAAAGGAGCTGACCGTCGGTCCACTCGTCCCGCGCCCGCACCCGCTCGGCGCCCAACCAGACGCCCGCTGCGAACGTGGCGCCCAGTGCCACCAAAGCCCCCAACGCTGCCGGGAGGGAAGGTCGCTTGATCGACGAGCGGAAAGACATGACGGCGGGAACTCGGTGTGGGGGTGAGGCCGGTCCATGCGGCAACGGTGTCTGCAAACACCGGTCCAAGTGCCCTACGATGTTGGAATATCAGGGTTGAGCCCGCCGGTTCGTTCTGTTCGACGACCGTCGGAGCGCCGCGTGACCGCCACGTGGCGAAACCGTCCGTCTGTCCTTACCCCCTCCCGCCCCGAACGGTCAGCGCGCCCGTCGCCGTCCCGGGGAGATCGTGGACGCGTGGCTGGACGCTTCGCTGGACGCGTGGCTTGACACGATCCTGACCGGTTCGTGTCAGAGGTGTGACCGGGAGCCATGAGAATGTGAAGCGCTGATTTCTCCAACGCCTCCCCTTCCGCCTTGCCGGAGTTCCCACGTGCTTCGCATGTCTCTCAAGTCCTTCGCCATCGTTTGTGGCGTCGGTCTTCTCGCCAGTTGTTCTGATCGTGCCATACCGACGATGGCTGACAGCTCCGTCGACCCCAAGTTCGCGATTTCCGACGCACCGCGCGGTGGAACAGCGGAGTTCTTCTGGCTGGCACCGACCGTCAGGACCTCGCCCGCCTACGTCGGACGTTTCGACAATACGGCGCTGGCCGAGCTGGCCGTCGAGGTGTGTGCACTCAGCGTCGCCAATGTCTGTGTCGGGCAGCCGATCACTCGCATCACGTCGGCGAGCGTTCCCACGTCAACTCGCCTGCGCATCGGACCGTCAGGGCAGTTTTATGAAGGCGCCTGGCAGACGGCCGCGAGCAATACTGCGGTCGGCGACAAGTACCGCGTGTCTACGCTGCGCAACGGGATCGTGCTTGGCTTTGTCGACGTGGTCATCGTTGCCAACACGCAGGCCATCGGAACCGTCGATCCCACGCTGTACACGGCGATTGTCAAAGGCGCGCAATTTTCGGTGCGCTTTCGTCTCGAGCAGCCGAATGTCAGCCGCTACGTGCGGGTGAACGAAGTCGAGTCGAATTTCGGCACGCCGGGCGACTGGGTTGAGTTCTACAACAGCTACGATCGGCCGCTTGACGTGTCGGGCTATGTTTTCCGCGACAACGACAGCTCCCGCGGCTACGTGCTACCGGCAGGATCCGTCATTCCCGGCAAGGGCTTCCTTGTGCTGGACGAGTCGAACAACGGCTCCATCGGATTTGGCTTCGGCCTTGGCGGTGGCGACCAGGCGCGGCTCTTCCTCCCCGATGGCACCACGCTGGTTGACAGCTACACGTGGACGTCCCATGCCACGACGACGTACGGGCGTTGCCCGGATGGCAGCGGCGCATTCACCACCAGCAGCATCTCGACCAAGGGCGCGTCGAACGACTGCGGTGTCCTGATCCGTATCAACGAGATCGAGTCGAATGGTGGCGTGCCTGCGGATTGGGTGGAGTTGTACAACCCGAGCGCACAGCCCGTTGCGCTCGATGGCTACGTGGTTCGTGCCAGCGACAACGCGCGCAGCTATGTGATTCCGGTCGGCACCACGATCGCCGCGAACGGTTTGCTGGTGATCGACCAGGCTGCGTTCAACTATGATCTGCTCGATACCGACGCTGTGCGTCTCTTCCGTCCGAACGGTACGACGTTGGTGGACAGCTATGCCTGGGCCAACCACGCCCCCACCAGCTATGGACGTTGCCCGAACGGCACCGGTGGCGTAGTGGTCACGTCTGGCGTGACAAAGGGCGCGGTGAACAACTGCTTCGTTCCGACCACTGCCATCAACGTCAACGAAGTCGAGTCGAGCGGCGGCGTGCCGGGTGACTGGGTTGAGTTCTACAACACCAGTGCTTCACCTGTGGATCTCTCCGGCTATGAGTTCCGCGACAACGACAACAGCCGTGCGCCCTATGTCTTGCCGGGCGGAACGATCGTCGCGGCCAATGGCTATCTCGTTGTCGACGAAGCGCAGTTTGGTTTCGGACTCGGCGCCGGCGATGAAGCGCGACTCTTCTCGCCCGGTGGCGGCGTGCTCGTGGCCAGCCATAGCTGGACGTCACATGCCGCGACCACGTACGGTCGTTGCCCGAACGGAACCGGCCCGTTCGTCACCAGCACCACGTCCACGAAGGGCGCGGCGAATGACTGCGCTGCACCGGTTGTTCGCATCAACATCAACGAGATCGAGTCGGATGGCGGCGTGCCTGGCGACTGGATCGAGTTGTACAACGACGGGACGTCGGCGACGGATATCTCCGGCTTCATCCTCAGGGACGCCAACGCGTCACCGTTCTACACCATTCCGGCCAACACCACAATCGCGTCTGGCGGCTATCTCGTGGTGGATGCCTTGGGCTTCGGCCTCGGTAGCGCCGATCAGGCACGGTTGTTCGCCGCAGATGGCGTGACGCTGCTCGATTCGTACACGTGGACGGCGCATGCGAGCACCACGTATGGTCGCTGCGTGAACGGGTCAGGCGCGTTCACGACCACGACCCTGTCAACCAAGGGATCAACCAACGCGTGTCCCGGTCAGATCTTCTTTGCGCCGTGGTCGGGTGATGCGACGGTGTTCAACGCGGACGCAGGCAATGTGTTCGGCGGCAACATGAGTGGCCTCGTGCACGAAGCCTCCGGCAACGCAAACCCCGGAGTACTCTGGGCCGCGCGCAACGGTGTCGGTACGCTGTTCCGCCTCACATGGAACGGCTCGGTCTGGGCGCCTGACGCGGCGAACAACTGGAACGCGGGCAAAGCGCTGCTCTACCCGAATGGGTTGCCGGAGCCCGATGCAGAGGGCGTGACGCTTGTCGGGACATCAGCGTACGTGTCCGCTGAGCGCAACAACGCGGCGAACGGTGTGAGCCGACTCAGCATTCTGCTGTACGACGTGACGGCGGCCGGTTCGACACTCACCGCGCTGCGCGAATGGAACATCACGGCAGACATTCCGGCCGTCGGTCCGAATCTCGGACTCGAAGGCATCACCTACGTGCCAGATGCGTATCTCACGGCGAACGGCTTCTTCGATGAGAGCGCCAACGCCACCTACGATCCGGCGACGTACGCCAATCACAACGGCGGGCTGTTCTTCGTTGGCATCGAAGCCACCGGCACCATCTACGCCTACGCGCTCAATCACACCACCGGCGCGTTCACCAAGGTCGCGACGATCGTCAGCGGATTTGCGGGTGTGATGGAAGTTTCGTTCGACCGCGAGGTCAGTCAGCTTTGGGCGATCTGCGACAACACCTGCTCGGGCCGCTCGGTCGTGCTCAAGATCGATACGCAGGTGGCCTCGCCGACGCGCGGCAAGTTCGTCATCACCAGTCGCTTCGAGCGGCCCTCGGGGATGCCCGACCTCAACAACGAAGGCTTTGCGTTTGGTGCGCAGGCCGAGTGCGTGAACAACAAGAAGCCTGTGTACTGGGCCGATGACAGCCAGACCGGGGGCTTTGCGATTCGCCGTGGCACGGTCAGTTGCTCCCCCCTGTGACAATGAATCGGATGCAATGACAACGTGCCCCGGATGCCGATGTGGCGTCCGGGGCACGTTGGGTTTCCGGCCTTGAAGTACTGCGATGTTCCGTGGCGATTACGCCCGCTTCGCGCGCCGACGCATCACACCACCGATGACCAGCACCAGCGGCGCCATCAGTGCGAACGTGGCTGGTTCAGGCACAACGACAGCGGCGGATTCGAAGTTCGCGCCGTACCAGCCATCTTCGCCGCCCGGGCCAATGCTCGGATAGGCCAGCGTTGCGCTCTCTTCGTACGCGTCGCCGATGAACTCGATGTTCGGGTCGACTGTCTTCCCCACCGTGGCCCATGTGTAGTTGTCGCGGCCCGTCGTCGATGCGATGCGGTAGTCCGTTCCGACGCCGAGCAGGAACGGCGAGACATCGATCATGCGGAAGAAGCCGTTCAAGCGACTCGTGCTTGTCACGGTGGCCGACCCAAGGAGATTGCCGAGTCCGTCCCAGATACCGACATCGTGACTGCCATCGACAAAACCATCGGCGTTGTCGTCATACATGCCGAGCGCCGAGACGGAGATCGGCGTCAGCACGTTGAACGACCAGCCGAGACTCCAGGCGTTGTTGGAGAAATCGACGCCTGGCTGCGTGAAGTTGACCGCGAGTTGCTGCGCCTTCGCTTGCGAAGCGGCGAGCAGGAGTGCCGTAAAAGCTACGGCGAGTGGTTTGCTGGATCGGATCATCGGTGGCGGGTGTGCGGGACGGAGCGAGGTGGGCGGGTGCCAGCGTGCAAGAGATCCAACCTTGGCCTTAGTCGTCACGGACTCGTGCAACGATGTGTGACGGATTGGTAACGGGCACGTGACTGCCGCTCACCTGCGCGCTCAACCCGCACCTGGTCGACACTCCGTGCGATGAGCCAAGGGCAACCGCCCGAAACACTGCTCGGGCCTCCTCAGTACTCAGTTTTGCTTCGGCCTCTTCGTCGTAATCACAACCACGCCGTTCGCTCCCCTCACGCCGTAATACGCCAGCGACGCTGCGTCCTTCAGCACCTCGATTCGCTGTATGTCGCCCGGATTGAGCGCGATCAGTCCGTCGGGTCCGGCGTCGATCGCAAATCCATCGATCACGTACAGTGGCGACGTGTTGCCGTTGATCGTGGTTGCGCCGCGCACCTGAATCGAGAACCCGCCAGGCAGTCGCAGCACGCGCACGCCGGGAAATCGTCCTTCAAACAGCTCTTCCACGCGCGACACGCCGCCGCGTGACTCGAGATCGCGCTGGTTGGCTATCCACCCGCTGCCGTCGCGTGATTTGAAACTGGAGCGCTCGTCCTCGCGATCCTGCGCTGCGTTGGTCTCCAGCAACGGCTGCGGATTCCACCCGCCCAGAACCGAGACGCGTGTGAAGATGGCTGCGTCGGCCTTGCTGAGTACGCGACGAGATTCGCTCCTGATCGCGCCCGGTCCGGTCGTGCCGTGCTCGAAGAATCGCGCCGATTCGGGTTCATACCAGATACGCGTGCCAGTCGAATCCACGGACGACATGCGATCCCATCCCTTGGCGCCAATGTGATCGTCCATCTCACAGCCGATGAAGACCGCGCTGCCGACCGCGCGTGGGTCGGCAAACGGATGCCACGCGCGACCAAGCGTCACCGACGCCTTCGCCATCTCCGCCGTTTCCTTTCGCAAGCGGCTGCGCAGAAACAGGAAGCCGAACTGCTGCGACGTATCCGTACTCGGCGCGGTCACGTAGCCGTTGTTGGACGCACTGCCACGATCCCGCGAAATGATATCGCACTCCTCGAACACCGACTGACCAGCGCCGAAGATGACGTCGACGCTGCCGACGATCTCGCAGGCATGAAACCATGCGCGTCCGCTGTTCGTGAACAGCGTGTCCTGATGGCCGAGGATCCGCACATCATCAAACACGGCGCGATCGCTGCCGAGGTCGGTCATGAGCGCAACGGCCTGCGGATGGCGGATCTTCGTGCGGTCGTCGTTGGCTTTCGCGGCGTTGGCCGGATCATCGAACGCGTTCTCGATAGTCAGATGTTCGGCGCGAAAATCCGGTGCGACAATGCGCAGTGTGTAGCTGCCGCGCGTGCCGAAGGTGCCGCCGCCGGGTGAGGGCGTGTCGGCCGTGGCGTCGTAGGTGATGACGACACCGTTGCGTGTCTGACCGCGCAGCGTGACCCGCGGCCGATCGACGGTCAGCTTCTCGCGATAGCGACCGTTTCGGATGAAGATGACCATGCGGGTGGCGCCGTTCACTGGCAGGCGTGTCAGCGCATCACCAATGGAGCGGAACGTCGGAATGCCAGACGGCGACGGTGCGCCTGCGGCGCCAGTGTATGACGCATCGACGATACCGGCCCACGGTAGCGTGTCTGCATCCGCCGTGGTGGACGATGTGCTCGGTCGGTCGCGATGCGCGGTCGTCGAGATCGCGATCGTTGTCGCAGCCGACGCTGCCGTACTCGCCACACTGAGCACCAACAGCAGCGCGGCGATCATCTCGCCATCCAGCCGCCGTCCACTACCAGCACGTGTCCGTTCACGTAGTTGCTCGCGGTCGACGCAAGAAACACCACGGCTCCACCGATGTCGTCAGGATTGCCCCAGTGGCCAGCCGGAATGCGAGCGCTGATGTCGCGCGAGCGCTGCGCGTCGTCCTGCAGGTGCCGCGTGTTGTCGGTACGGAAGTAACCAGGTGCGATGGCGTTCACCTGCACGCCGCTCGACGCCCATTCGTTGGCGAGCGCCTTCGTGAGTCCAGCAACCGCATGTTTGCTTGCAGTGTACGCGGGCACGGTGATACCTCCGCTGAACGACAGCAGCGATGCAATGTTGATGATCTTTCCACTTCCGCGCGCCACCATCTGGCGGCCTATCGCCTGCGACAACACCCACGTCGAATCCAGGTTGGTACGGATGACGACGTCCCAGTCCTCCATCGGATAGCTGACGGCGGGATGTCGACGAATCGTCCCTGCATTGTTCACCAGCACATCGATCGGGCCGGCCACCTGCTCTGCCTCCGTAGCCAACACCGCGGCATTCGATGGAGTTGCAAGGTCTGCACCAAGGGTCCACGCCAAACGACCAAGTGCACGCACCGCGTCCGCCGTTTCCGCAGCGCGCGCCGCATCTGAAGCGGCACAGATCACATCAGCGCCAGCCTCCGCGAGTGCGATCGCCGCCGCGCGACCAAGACCGCGACTCGCTCCCGTCACCAACGCACGCTTGCCCGTCAAATCGAAACGCGAAGTCATCGACCCAGTTCCAGCGCCGCCATGATGAACGGGCCCACGCCCTTGTAGTCGTCCGCCACGACAGGCTCGCTCACGTAGTACGCGAACGTTCCGTCGCGACGCGCGTTGCCGCCAAGCCCCGCCACCTGACAGATACCCGTCAACGATGGCAGTCCCGCACTGTCCGTCTTCACCAGCTCGCGCACGAGCCCGTCAAAACCGCGCGAGGCCAACGCTCGATATCTCGGCTCCAGCCACCCGTTGCGTGCGCCCTTGGCGAACGCGTAGACGAACATGCTGGACGCCGAGGCCTCCCGATAGTTTCTCGGCCGACCGGGCTGATCCAGCACCTGATACCAGAGCCCGCTCACCGGATCCTGCACACGCGCGACCGCCGCGCTCAGTTCGCGCACGACAGCGAGCAGCGCGCCACGATCGGTATGATTCGTCGGCAGCTCATCGAGCACATCCATCGCGGCCATCAGATACCACCCGACCGCACGCCCCCAGAAGTTGGGCGAGTTGCCACGCAGACTGTCGGCCCATGGCTGTGAACGGCTCGCATCCCATGCGTGTAGTCCCAGCGCGTGCTGGTGTTGGGATTGCGCGCCATGAGAGCGTCGGTCATGCGCACCGACCACGCGCTGGACGTCGGCGCCGACGCACGTGCGGTTGTTGTTCGTGGCGCCATGGTCTGCGCGGTGAGCCGTGCAGGCATCGACAGCGCGAGCGCGACACATGCAACCCGCGATGCGTTCCCAAGCACACGCCGAGTCGCAGAGGTCATGAAGCCACCTTCGTGCCGTTCACCGAGACATTCGTTCGCGTCAGTCCTTGCACGTGCTCCAGCACATCCGCCCTTGCTACCCCGTCAAAGCGACAGTCGATCAAACGGATGTCGCGAATCGGTGCGTTGGCAAAGCCGCGCAGATAGAGACCGTAGTTGCTTTTGGTGCTCGTCACATTCCGCAGTTCGATATCGCTCACTACCGGCATGAACGAACCAGCGGCGCCCTCTTCATAGGTGAAGTCCACCGAGAGTACCGAGTCGGCCACCTGACCAACCGTCACGTTGCGCATGTAAATGTGCTGCAATGCACCGCCGCGCATGGCGTTGGTCTTGAGACGGAGCGCGCGATCGAGCGCCGGGCTGTCCATCTGACAGTTCTCGACATACACGTGGCGCACGCTCCCCGAGATCTCGCTGCCGATGGTCACACCGCCGTGTCCGTCCTTCATGCGACAGTTGCGCACGATGACATTCTCGGTGGCCGCATTCAGAACACGACCATCGGCGTTGCGCCCCGACTTGATCGCGATGCAATCGTCGCCAGTGTCGAAGGTGCACCCTTCAATCAGCACATCACGACACGATTCCGGATCGCAACCGTCGTTGTTGGGGCCGTGCGTGGAGATCGTCACGTTGCGTACGATCACGTTCTGCGACAGCACCGGATGAATCTCCCACATCGGCGAGCGTAGGATCGTCACGCCTTCGATCAGCACATTGCGACACCGGTACATCTGCACGAACGACGAGCGCAAATAATCGCCTTGGCCAAAGCGACGATCGGCGACGGGCACGCCGCGCTCCCCCATGTCGAGCAGCTTGGCGCGTCCTGCGGCCTGGTCCTGCGGTCCGTTCCCCCACTCCTTGCCGCCCTTCCAGCGCCACCAGTGCGTGCGATCCGCCTGGCCATCGAGCGTGCCTTCGCCGGTCACCGCCACATCGTCCGCATCGAGCGCGTAGATGAGTGGCGAGTAATTGTACAACTCCACGCCTTCGAATCGCGTGAGGACCGCTGGCAGGTACCGCGCCGGATCGGTGTGAAAGAGCAGCGTTGCGCCACGCACGACATGCAGCTCCATGCTGCTCGACAGATGAATGGGGCCGGTGAGGAACGTGCCCGCCGGCACGAGTACGCGCCCGCCACCGGCCGCCTTGCATGCGGCCATCGCCTTCGTGATCGCGGCGCTGCTGTCGGTCACACCATCGGGCACCGCACCGTACGTCGTGATATCGAACGTGCGCGCAGGGAACGTCGGCGCCCTGATACGCGCGAGAATGCCAGGCACCTGCGACCAACCTGGCTGCCACGCGGAAGCCGGTGGTTGTGGCGAAATACCCCCTGCCGCGGAAACGGCAACGCCGCCCGCGGCGCTCCCGCACGCAGACAACCACGCCGCCCCACTCGCCGTGCCGAGCGCGCCCAATGCCACGCGCTGCAGGAAGGCACGCCGATTCGTCGATACGTTCACGCTGGCCTGCGGCTCATGATGCTCGTCATGCTCGCCCTGCGTCGCGTGCTGACTCACCGGTCCCACTCCCTTGCGGGCTTGGGCGTGGTGCGCGTTGTCAGCCACTGGCGATAGCGTCTGAGCGCTGACACCGGTTGATCGGAGTACCAACCGTACCCCGCGCGTCGATCGGTGAGCTCGCCGAACGAGTAGCGCTTGATACCGTCGCGATTGGAGAACATCGGCTGGTCGGTGCCGATCTCGTACAGGCGCGCCCAGAGCAGGCCGGCACTCGCGTCGGGCACGAGCCCATTCCTGCCGTCATAACGCATGCCCGCGATTGCGGTGCGATCGAACCACGCTGCCGCTGCGGCCAAGGCGCCGGGAATGCGCGTGTCACTCGACACATGCACCAACAGGAAATCGAAGATGCCCGCGCTTTCCTTGCTCGTGAGCGACGTGAGCTCGTAGCTGCGCGCACTCGTCGGTGCGAGCGTGATCGGATCGTGCTGCTGGCCCCAGATCGTCAGCACGCCACCCACTCGCACCTGCGCATTCAGCATGCACTGCACACCGCGCGTCACGGCTCCGGCTGCGCGCACGCGCAGGACATCCGGAACTTCAGTCGCATTGCTGCGAGCCGCCTGGTCCAGCAGCTCGAGCACCGTCACCACGGCACCATCGTTGAACGTCGCCGCGTCGTGATACCCACCCTGCAGCGGCCACACCTGCGGCCAGCATCCAGTGGGAAACTGCGCGTTGAGCAGATACTCCACGCCGCGTGCGATCGCTCGCTGCACCACACTGTCGCGCTGCACGCGCTCCGCATGCATCAGGAACCGCACTTCGGCGGTCGTGGCGTCGTTGTCGATGGTCGCGATGTACTGCCACTTGTCGCTTTCGGAAAAGAAGCTTTGTCCGGCGGCACGCGGTCCACCTGCAAAATCCACGTGCTTGGACCATCCACCAGACGGCGTCTGGTAGCTCAGTATCGATGCCACCATGCGGCGCGCGCTGTCCGTCGAAAACCACGCGTCGGTCCTCGGCGTTTCGTACGTGAAGCTCGCCGCAACATGCGGCGCGCGCGTCATCGCCTTCGTGCCGGCAGCCTGCATCTCGCGTTCCAGCAACGCCCGATCAACGGCCTGTGCCTGCGTCGAGCGCGCGACGTACGCCTCCCACTCTCGGCGCGAACTGTCTGGCAGCGTGCGCAATCGCGCCGGTGCCAACATCGCCGCCGCATCGACCGCACTCGACGCGCCAGCGGTCCCCGAACTTCCGTTCGCCTGCGCACGCACCCCAGGTGGCGACACGCACGCGACCAGCAATGCGCAGACACCAAGCCGAGCCGCCCTGTGTCCGAGACGCTGGATGACGTGCCCTGCGTGCGTGCGCATGAACATCAGCGCTCCTTCAACGCCGCCGGCTCGAGTCGCGGCACGAGCAGGTGGATGATCAACAGCGCCGACACATACGCGAGACCGCAGATGACAAAGATCGGCGCGTAGTTGTTTCCGTTGCTCTCGAGAATGACGCCGGTGAGTCGCTGAAAGCCGACGCCGGCCAGTGCGCCGAAGAATCCACCAACACCAACCACCGAGGCCACTGCGTGACGCGGGAACATGTCGCTGGTGAGTGTGAACAGGTTGGCTGACCACCACTGGTGCGCCGCCGCCGCAACGCTGACGACAGCCACCGCGCCCCACAGATTCCCCATGGCCGGCGCGACCATCGTGGGCACAATGAGCAGCGCGGCGATGAGCATCGTGATCTTGCGCGCCTTGTTGAGCGTCCAGCCACGCTTGAGGAACGCCCCCGACAGCCAACCGCCACCAACCGATCCTACGTCGGCCACGAGATAGATGACGATGATCGGCGCCGCAATCTTGCCGAGCTGAATACCAAACCGCGCATCGAGAAACTTCGGCAGCCAGTAGAGATAGAACCACCAGATGCCGTCGGTCATCGCCTTGCCGGTCACGAACGCCCACGTCTGGCGATGCTTGAGCAGTTCGCTCCACGGTACTGAGCGACTTTGCGTCGTAATTCCTTCGTTGATGTACGCGCGTTCAGCGGCGCCGAGCTTGGGATGCTCGCTCGGATTGCGATAGATCGCGAGCCAGAACGCAAGCCAGATGAACCCCAGCGCGCCGGTGGCAACAAACGCTTCCTGCCATCCCCAGCGCAACGCGATCATCGGCACGACGATCGGTGCAATGATGGCGCCTACATTCGACCCGGCGTTGAAGACACCGGCCGCGAACGCTCGCTCACGTGCCGGAAACCACTCCGAGACGGTCTTGATCGCGCCGGGGAAGTTGCCCGACTCACCAAGGCCGAGGGCGAAACGCGCCACGCTGAAGCTCGCCACACCACGCGCCAGTGCATGCCCCATCGCCGCCAGACTCCACGTCACGATCGCTATGGCGAAGCCCGTGCGCACACCAAGCTTGTCCATCATGCGGCCGACGCCCAGAAATCCGATCGCGTACGCCGCCGTGAACCACGAGATGATGTTGCCGTAGTCCACTTCACTCCATCCAATCTCCTTCTGCAGCGTCGGCGCAAGAATGCCGAGCACCTGACGATCGATGTAGTTGATCGTGGTGGCGAAGAAGAGCAGCGCACAGATCGTCCAGCGATACTTGCCGATCTTCTCTTTGGCCGTGGCGGCGACAGTCGGCTGTGCAGCGGTCATGACGTCACCAAGGCGGGGGAGAGGAGCGCCTGCACGCCCGCGCGGTGCAAACGCTGCAGCATGTCGGTCAGGGAAAACGCCAATCCACAAACATCGCGCAGATCGTCATCCCAAATGGCACGATTGGCCAGCACATCCTGCACCACGGACTCGAATGCGGCAACGTCACGTTCGTCATGTCGTCTCCAGTGCGCATGTACCAGTTCACCAAGGTCGTCGGTGAACGCCGCGATGCCGCTCTCCGCACGACGGGCGCGCTCGGCGGGGTGCGCGAGATAGATCTGCGCCGCCAGTGCCGTCACGATCGACGTCGGAATCGCCGCTTCGGCCGCGTCGTAGCGACGCAGCACGGGAAGCAGTCGCACGCGCCACTTGAGCGTGCCCTGCGACGCGATGTCGGTCAGTCGGTGTCGCACCTGGGGATTGGCGAAGCGCTGCAGTACCATGTCGGCGAACGCCTCCGCCTCGGGAACGTCCAGCACCGACGCAATGTCTCGTTTTACCAGCTGCTGCAGCAATCCGAAGAGCGCTGGCGTGGCCATCGCCTCGTACACGGTGCGCACGTCGGCCAGCAGGCCGAGGGCCGCCATCGCCGTGTGCGTACCGTTCAGCAGCCGCAGCTTACGCTCGCGATAGGGGCGCACATCAGGCACCACCTGAATGGCCTCATGCTCGTCGAGGAGACCGAGTCGTTCCGCCAGCGCGGCATCACCTTCGATCGCGAACAGCGCATACGGCTCGGCCATCGTCAGCAGGGCGTCGTCGTAGCCGAGTTCGAGTGCAATCCGTTCGTGCTCCACCGCGTCGGGCGTGCCCGGCACAATGCGATCCACCAACGTGTTGCAAAAAGTCGCGGCATCGGTAAGCCACTGCGTGAATGCGTCACCAAGTGACCAGCGCGCTGCCTGCTCACGTACCAGCGCCTCGAGCCGTGGGCCGTTGTCTTCGAGCAATTCGCACGGCACAACGACCACGCCCATGCGCGCGTCGAAGTTGAACGACCGCGCTCGTTCAAAGAGAAAACGCGTCAGCTTGGCGGGAAATGAGTGCGGCGCGATCGCATCCGAATCATCATGGGCGACATCGCGTGCGTCGAGCGAGATTCCGGCTTCCGTGGTGTTGGAGAACACCAGTGTGATATTCGGATCGCGCGCCACTGCCAACACCTCGGGCCACTGCGTGCTCGCCGCCAGTGCGCGGCTCACGGCGCCGACAATGCGGCGCTCGTCCACCAGCGCGCCGGATCGACGACCAGCCACCACCAGCGTGTACAGCCCATCCTGATCGGCGAAGGCGCGATCCCTTCCGCTCCCCGTCGAACCCACGGCCACCACTCGACCGTTGAACGTACCACGTTGATTCGCCTCGTCGATAAAGGCGTCGACAAAGCCGCGCAGAAATGCACCGGTGCCAAACTGCACGGCGCGCTCGGGCAACACACGCGCCGCGGCCGATGGTCGTTTCATGCCGGTGCGCGCAGAATCGAGATCGGCCAGTACGGCCTGCGAAAGTCTGCGTCGCGACGACATGCTAAAGCGTCACCCCATGCTTCCAGATCGCGATCTCGCGATAGCCGTGCACTTCGTTGCGCGCGAGCGTGCGTCCGCTGGCCACTTCGAGTACCAGCGCCAGCAGGTCGTCGGTCAACGCGTCCATCGAGCGTTCGCCCGACAACACGCGACCTGCATCGAAGTCGATCCAATGCGGCTTGCGCGTCGCGATGTCGGAGTTGGACGACACCTTGAGCGTGGGCACCGGGAATCCGAGTGGCGTGCCGCGCCCCGTAGTGAACAGCAACATCGTCGCACCACTCGCCACCATCGCCGTTGACGACACGCCGTCGTTGCCCGGTGCTTCGAGCAGCTGCAGGCCGCCGCCACTGCGCACTGCCTGCCCATAACGCAGCACGCCAGTGACCGGTGCACGTCCGCCCTTCTGAATGGCGCCCACCGACTTCTCTTCGAGTGTCGTGAGTCCGCCGGCCTTGTTGCCCGGCGACGGGTTTTCGTACACGGGCTGGTTGTGCCGCACGAAGTACGCCTTGAAGTCGTCCACCATCGACGTCACCTCGTCGAACACATCGTCGCTCACTGCGCGATCGAGCAACACCTGCTCGGCGCCGAACATCTCCGGTACTTCGGTGAGCACCACCGTTCCGCCAAGCACCGTGATACGATCGGCCAGTCGGCCGAGCAACGGGTTGGCAGACAGTCCACTGAAGCCGTCCGAGCCTCCGCACTTGTGACCGAGGACCAACGACGACGCGGGCACCACTTCGCGTCGGTCGCTCGACAACCGATCCACGAGGTCGCCGATCGCCTGCACGCCCGCTTCAATCTCGTCCTGCACATCCTGCGTGTTGAACGAACGCACGCGTGTCGAATCGCTGTGCGCCGAGGCGCGTAGAAACGCCGGCAGCTGGTTGTTCTCGCAGCCGAGTCCGAGCACCAGTGCGCCACCGGCATTCGGATTGCGCAGCAGGCCGCCCAGCACCGCCTGGGTGGACTTGAGATCGTCGCCGAGTTGACTGCAGCCGTAGGGGTGTGCAAAGGCGTGAATGCCATCCACCATGCCGGCGAATCGTTCCGCGGCCGCGCGCGCGATGCGTTCGGCGGCGGTATTCACGCAGCCCACCGTGTTGAGCACCCAGATCTCGTTGCGCGTGGCCACACGACCGTCGGCGCGCCGGTAGCCGTCAAACGTAGGCATGACCGACGGACGTGCCGCGCGCCCGACCTCGTGATGCACGCGCCGCACGTAGCCAGCTTCACCAGTGAGGCGCGTGGCGAGATTATGCGAGTGAATCCCTGCACCAGCGCTGATGGACGTCGTCGCACGGCCGATCGGCACACCGTACTTGTGCACTGTGTCGTCGGCGTCGATGTCGTGCAGGGCAATCTTGTGTCCTGCACCGATCGGCTCGATGAGTGTGATCGAGATGCCGCCGACGTGCACCTGTTCGCCTGCCTCGAGCGGACGCAGCGCGACCGCCACGTCATCGTCGTCGTGTACGCGCACCGCGCGCGGCGGGTCGACGGCAAGCCCGGTCATCGCGTCCGTCATGACAGGCCGAATTGCACGCCACTCGGCACGCCACTCGGCACACGATTCACCGACGCCGGCGTCGG
>CAYWCJ010000029.1:0-19717 GCA_964456595.1 uncultured Gemmatimonas sp.
CAAGGCGCGCGCGCTGTCGGGGTATGTGACCACGGCCGATGGTCATCTGGTGCTCTTTTCGCTGTTGTGCAACAACTACACGGTGGCCAATCGTGAAGTGGAGCGCGTGCAGGATCTCTTGGTAACGACCATCGCCGCATCGCGTGCCGGCAGCGTCGGTGTCGCGCGTGAACGCTAGCCAACCGCCGCCATCGACGACGACGACACCGTCGAACGCGCGTTCGTCTGCGCTGTCCTACGACGAGGCCTTGCGCGCGATACTCGCGCAGGGCAGCGCGTCGGCGGTCGAGACAGTCGAGCTGACGGATGCACTCGGTCGTGCGCTCGCGGAGGATGTGCACAGTCCGCTCGCGTTGCCGCCGTGGGATAACGCGGGCATGGATGGCTACGCGGTGCGTCGGAGCGATGTATCCGGTGCGACGTCCGATTCTCCAATGACGTTGCGCGTGCGTGGTTCGATTGCAGCCGGCGCGGATATCTCGACGTTGGACGCGCTCGCCGCCGGCACCGCCATGCGCATCATGACGGGCGCGCCGGTGCCACCGGGGACAGACGCCGTGGTGCGCATCGAGGACACCGATCGCGGACTCGATGTCGTGCAGATCGTGAACGATCGTGATCTGGCTGGTCGCGGCAACGTGCGACCGCGCGGCGAGGATATCGCCCGGGATGCCGTCGTCTTCGAGGCGGGGACCACGATTGGGTCGTCACACCTGGGCACGCTGGCCAGCATCGGTGCCGCGCGCGTGCGCGTATATCGTCGTCCGCGGGTCACGGTGCTCTCGAGTGGCGACGAACTGGTGACCGTCGAGCGATTCGACGAAGTACTGGCCGGTCGACGCATCGTATCGTCGAGTACCTACGCCCTCCCTGCACTGCTTCGTCAGGCCGGCGCAGAGGTGCGGGTGTTGCCGTTACTCCCCGACGATCCACAGGCGGTCACAAACGCGATTCGCGACGCCGTGGAATCCGGGTGCGATCTGCTGGTGACGACCGGTGGCGTTTCGGTCGGTGCGCACGACTACACGCGTGATGCGCTCGAGGCGCTGGGCGGCACGCTCGGATTCTGGCGTGCACGAATTCGCCCCGGTGGCCCGATCGGTACGGGGAGCGTGCTTGGCATCCCATGGCTCGGCTTGCCAGGCAATCCCGTTTCGACGATGGTCACCGGCGCACTCTTCGCGTGGCCATTGATCCGCCTGATGGGCGGACATCGGGCGCATCATCATGTGCTGCTGCCTGTTCGCGTGGCCGAGGCGATCGAAACAGTCGCGCCGCTCACGTACTTCGTGCGTGTCGGACTCTCCGTCGGCGACGACGGTGTACTGCTCGCGTCGTCCGCCGGACCACAGGGGTCAAACCTGTTGCGCACGATGGCGATTGCCCACGCCCTGCTCGTTGTGCCGGAGTCCGTCTCTCGCGTGTCGGCGGGCATGATACTGCAGGTGCTGCTGTTGCCTGGCGCTGATTTTCTTGGAGCGACAATTGCGAATGTGCGTGAACCCGCACACGCCGCGGATAGCGAGCCCGCGCGTATGTCTTCTCTCGCAGCGAATCGGAGCACGAATGTCTGAGCAGTGGAGTGACATCGTGCGCGATGGCATCACCACGTTGCACGGCGACGCGCTGGATGACGCGTTGGCGCGTCGCTTCATGCTGGCGGATGAGACGGTTGTTGTCGGGAGCGAAACGTTCCTACTGCGCAAACCGGCCAACGCCGACCATCTGATCAGCGAAGCGGACTACGTCATGGATGAGCGTTTGCCATACTGGGCCGATCTGTGGCCGTCGTCGCGTCAGCTGGCTTCAACACTGCTGGGCGAGTCGGGCGCGGGACGTACCTTGCTCGAACTCGGCTGTGGGCTGGGGCTGCCGACGATTACGGCGATGCGCGCCGGATTCGATGTCACGGCGACCGACTACTACGAAGACGCGCTGCAGGTCACCCGTGCAAACGCCGGCCGCAATCTTGGTCGCGAACCGGCGGTGCGGATGGTGAACTGGCGTGCGTGGCCCGACGACTTCGGCCCGTTCGATGTCATTGTTGCGGCCGATGTGATATACGAACAGGAATACGCTTTGCTGGTGTCGCAGTGCATAGCGCGCGCACTTTCCCCCACGGGCGAAGCATTCATTGCCGATCCGGGGCGCGTGGCGCTGGCGACCTTTCTCGCGCAGTTGCCGCTGGTCGGCCTCGAAATCGTGGAGTCGACCACCACGCCGTATCACGAAGGAAAGATCAACCAGCAGATTCAGGTCATGCGACTGCGCCGAACGACGAACGCGAACGCCTAAGGTTCCGCCGAAACCTTGATCGGCGTGGCCAGTCGCTGCCCGAACGCATCGAGGTAGCGCCACCATGCCTGCGGCGATGTGATGTCGCCGCCAGCGGTCCACGTCGAGCCGACATAGTTCACCACTGGCGTGCCGGAAGTGGCGCTCGAGACGGCGAGATAGTGACCGTGCACTTCCTTCCAGTCGGTGACCTTGTCGCGCGGCAAGAGCACGGCGGTGCCGATCTCGCCATGACCACCATTCTTCGGCGCCGTCGGCCCCCAGCCTGACACCCACGCATACGGTCCAACGCGACTGGTGCTGCCGATGAGTCCGGGACGCTTCACCAGACCGATGACATAGGGCACCGTTGTCGCGCCGCCATTCTCGACCTTGAACGTGCTTTCTTCGCGAAAGAGCATCTGTCCGGCGTCAACGCTGATGCGCTTGATCTCGCTCACCGACGTTCCGGCCGCGTTCCACGGATCGTAGCGCAACTCGAAGGTCGCGCGGAGCGGTCCGTTGGCGAGAATCTTCCACGCCTTGAAGTTGTCCGCGCGATAGATCGTGTCGCCCTTCCACACCGCCGTGCCGCCCGCACCCAGTGTCTCACCGACGTCAAAGAAATCGGCACCTTCGCCCATATCGATGTGATAGGAGTCATGGCCTTTCGAGTACCATT
Source organism: uncultured Gemmatimonas sp. (assembly GCA_964456595.1). Lineage (GTDB taxonomy): Bacteria > Gemmatimonadota > Gemmatimonadetes > Gemmatimonadales > Gemmatimonadaceae > Gemmatimonas. The sequence continues at coordinate 2,957 of CAYWCJ010000029.1, forward strand.
TCTCGACGATGAGTGCACGCGTTTTCTTGCTCCACACGTCGATGCCGCTGCTCGACATCGCGGACGACGTCTTCTTGAGCCCTTCGCCATAGATGCGCCACGCGCTACGATCGTTTTCCCACGCGATGTCATCGCGCGGATCGTCGTGTCGGATGAAGACACGCGACGGCATCGCCGGCGGCGCGACAGCCTCGACGGTGAATCGACGGGTGTCCTTCGCCCCGAACGACGTCTGAAAGATCAGCGCATCGGGCATCCCATCGGCGTCGTTGTCCACCACTTGCGAGAGCACCGCGCGACCATCGGCGTCGGTCACGCGCACCTTGCTGGCCGATGCGCCGGAAAGCTTCGACGTGACGGTCGACCATGGTACGCTGACGATCTCCTCGGGGCGCTCGATGGGGAGCAGGTTCTCTGCGCGCAACATCAGTCTGGGCGACGGTTGTGCGCCGAGTGACGGTGCACCGAACGCCAGCGTGAGCGCCGCCAGCGTGAGCGCCGCAAATGCAACAGGCGCCGCCGGGGGCGTACTCCGCCGACGTGTGTTCAACAGGGGCGTACTCATCGCAGCGTCTCCATGCTGACAGGGTCCATATCCGCGTAGTCCTGATTCTCACCACCCACTGCCCAGCAGAACGCGTAGGCGCGTGTGCCGCAACCGCTGTGCACGCTCCACCCCGGCGACAGCGCCACATCACCATCGCGCACGATCATCGACCGCGTCTCGGTGGGCTCTCCCATGAGGTGCACCACCATCGCATCCGGCGGCAGATCGAAGTACACATAGACTTCCGAGCGACGATCGTGCACGTGGGCCGGCATGGTGTTCCACACACTTCCTGGCGCGAGCACGGTCACGCCCATCACGAGTTGCGCGCTGCGCACGCCCTTGAGATGGATGTAGCGACGCACCTGACGCTTGTTGGCCATCTCGTCACTGCCGAGGTCGAGGACGTCAGCGTCGGCAGGTGTGATGTGAACCGTCGGGTAGTCCGCATGCGCAGGATAGCTGACGAGATAGAAGCGGGCCGGCGTCTCGGCGTTATCACTCGCAAACCTGACGTCACGCGATCCGCGTCCGATGTACAGCGCGTCGTGTGCGGCCAATGGGAACGACGCGCCCTCGACCGTCACGCTGCCAGTGCCACCGATATTCAGCACGCCGACTTCGCGCCGTTCGCAGAAGTAGCTGGCGCGCAGCAGCGGAATCGTGGGCAGCGTGAGCGGCTCCGCAAGCGGTACAGCACCACCGAGCACGACACGATCGAGATCGACCGGTTCGAGCGTAATGGTTCCTGCAACAAACAAATTGGACACGAGGAAATGCGAGCGGAGTTCGGTCGTATCCATGCGCCGCGCAGTTGTGGCATGCGGGAGGTAACGCATTCGATTGAACGGAAGTGGTGAGTGTCACGCGTGAGACGAACGCGTCAGTCGGACGCGAGTTGCTTCCGACAGCATAACGCGCGCGTCAGGACGTTGCCAACCGGTCAGCGGTTGGGTGCGAGATCCGGAACGCGTTCGATGCGACGCATGATGGTGAGGAAGAGCAAGGCGCCAACCGGCATCATGATGCCAACCAGCACATAGACCGGCGTGTACGAAAAGTTATCGACGATCCAGCCCACCAGCAGGGTGAAGCCCATGCTGGCGACACCGGCCGCCGTGCCGCCGATCCCCGCCACCGACCCTACATCCTGCTTCGGAAAACAGTCGGACGGAAGCGTCAGGATATTCACGATCCACCCCTGGAAGGCGAAGGCGATCATGCTGATGGCCACGATGGCCAGGGCGTCGCTGCTGGTCGAGACAATCGTGAATACTCCGGCCGGGACGAGGGCCGCGTTGCCGAAGAGCACCGTCTTGCGCGCGCGGTCCACCGACCAGCCTTTCCGGATCAGCAAACTGGAGGCGCCGCCGCCGACCAGATTGCCAATGTCCGCAAATAGAAACGGGATCCACGCCAACAGCCCGATGAGCGCCAGACTGAAGCCGCGTTCATTCTTGAGGTAGTTGGGTAGCCATGAGATCAGAAACCACCAGATAGGGTCGGTGAAGAAGCGCGCAGCGATGAGCGCCCACACTTGCCGATAGCCGAAGAGACTGCGCCAAGGGCGTGGCGGGCCGGCCACCGGCGTGGACGCGTTGTCATCGGAGAGGATATGCTGGCGTTCCGACTCTGAAAGCCGCGGATGCTCGGCCGGCGCACGAAAAAAGATGAACCAGAGCACCATCACGATCGCCGACAGGATGGAGCCGATGAAAAATGCTTTCCGCCAACCGAAGCTCAGCGCGACCCACGCAATCAGCGGTGGTGCGACCACCGCACCGATGCTCGCGCCACTGTTGAAAATGGCCATCGCGAACGCTCGCTCGCGTACCGGAAACCACTCGGCGGCCACCTTTGCTGCGCCGGGCCAGTTCCCTGCCTCACCGAGGCCAAGCAGAAATCGAAATGCCGACAGCTGGACCGCGCTGCGCGCCGTGGCGTGCAACATCGAGGCAATCGTCCACGTGCTCACGAAGATCATGAAGCCCACACGCGTGCCGACCCGATCGAGTACCTTACCGGAGAACGACTGCGAGATGGTGTAGGCCAGCAGAAACGTGGTGACCACTCGTGAGTAGTCCACGTTGGTCATCTTGAACTCGGCCATGATCGTCGGCGCCAGTACCGACAGCGTCATGCGATCGATGTAGTTGATGATCGTGAGCAGACAGATCATGCCCATGATCCACCAACGCAGTCCTCGCACGGTGCGCACTGTCGCCACCGCCGTGCTCACGTGCGCGCGAGCAGAAAGTCTTCGCGCGCCGGTGTGAAGCTGTCGAGCAAGGTGCCCGCTTCGAGTGCGATCACACTGTGGGGCACGTTGGCGAGTGCGAGGAAGCAATCGCCACGCGTGAGCTCCCGCGTCTCGTCGCCCACCTGCGCACGAAAGCGACCGTCACTCACGTACGTCACCTGACGATGCGGATGATGATGCCACGTGCCGACCGCACCGGCGTCGAACTCGACGCGCACGAGCATCAAGTCCGCCGAGTGCGCGAGAATCTGGCGGCGCACGCCTGCTCCGACACGCTCCCATGGCGAATCCGCGCTGTGCACGAACGGGCGATCACGGTTGGACGATTGCACGGCCGCTGTCTCAGCTGAAATAGATGCCACCGTTGATCTCGATGGATTCGCCGGTGATGTACGCAGCGGAATCGGCAGCGAGAAAGAGCACCGCGTTGGCGACATCGGCAGACGTGCCTTCGCGGCCAACGGACGTGCGCGCCGCCACCGCCTGCCGAATTTCTGGCTTGGTGAAGGTGTCATGAAAGGTGGTGTCGATCATTCCAGGCGAGACGCAGTTCACCCGGATGCGACGCGAGGCGAGTTCCTTGGAGAGTCCGCGCGTGAGCGTGAGGACGGCACCCTTGGCCGCGGAATACGCGAGCGCGCCACCACCACCGCCATCGCGGGCCGCGAGTGAGGCAAGGTTGACGATCGCGCTCCCCGATGGCATGTGGGGCAGGACGGCCTGCGTGACGAGAAAGACGCTCGTCAGATTGAGATCGAGCACCTGACGCCAGAAGTCGACGTCCATCTCGGACATGGTCTTCCGCGCGACAATGCCACCCGCGTTGTTGACGAGAATGTCGATACGGTCGCCAAACGCCGCACGCGACGTCGCCACGAGCTTCTCCACCTCAGCGGGGATCGTGACGTCGGCCTGCACCGCTATCGCGCGATGACCAGCGGCGGTGAGTTCGGCCACCAGCGCATCGGCCGCCGTCGCGCTTTCCCGATAGTTGATGACGACGGCCGCTCCGGATGCTGCCAGCGCCTGCACGATGGCGCATCCGATGTCGCGTGCACCACCGGTCACGATGGCGACCTTTCCTGCGAGATTCATCTGCATGTCACACTCGGCATGTCACACTCTGTATGTAGGACGCTCGAGGGAAATCGCGCGCATTCGTTTCGTCGTTCGCTCGGGAGTACGCATGCCCCGACGACGATGATGGGGGTGATGCGGGGAGAGTGGATCACTCAGCGTGGTACGCTCACGCCACGAACGGAGACGTTGCCGGTCCATTCCCACGTGCCGCCGTCGGCGACGATGCGGCGCGCGGCCGTTCGTGAGGCGGCTTCGTTGGTGACCATCACCGTCCAATTCAGCCCCTGATCGCCGGTGATCTCCACCACGGAACCGGCGGCTGTGCTGGCGAGCACCCGCACGTTGCGAATGCGGGGACGCGCCTGCTCCGAGCGCTCCTGTGACTCGCTGAAGAAGCCGTGTGGTTCGATGACGGAAGCAAACAGCTGGTCGGCCGAGCGACGGCGCAAGATCATCATCGGCTCGGAGATGAGATTGAAGTTTGGGTCACCGGCACCGGTTCGCGCGAGCAGGAGCTGCGTGCCCGGCGACGCAGACGACGTGACGGTGTAGTATCGATTGCCATCGAGCCATGTCACCTGCACGGTACTGTCGCTGGCACCACCCGCCTCGCGCCAGAGATGCTCGTAGCCGAACTTCGTCCCCAGCGGCTGCAGTGCGCGGGCGGCTGCGTTCGTCTTCACGTTGGTGGAGATCAACTGCCCGCGAAAGTGAAGCGGCCAATCGTACGTGCGCGCCACACTGCTGCCGAGACGGAACAGGTCGACAACCACCGGATACGGCAGTCGCGCGTCGCGCACCAACAGCATCGTGCGCTGCATGCTCGTGCCAGCGTAGTGCTTGTCGGTGCGTGCGCTCATTGCCTGCAGATGCGGCATCGACGTCTCGAAGAAGTGCCGGTCCGGCCACACCGCTTCATCGGCCGACTCCTTGGCATCGTTCTGCGTGCGCTCATCCACCACCACGGTGTTGTGCGCAATCGTCTGCATCGCGTACGAGTCGTTCTCGGGCAGATAGCGTCCACCGAATTTCGGCTCGATGTTGATCCACCGGCTGAATCCGTAGTCCGGAACAACCTCCCGTCCACCGTCGAAGAAGCTGAAATGCAGTTTGTCGAAGTGCCCATGTCCTTCACCGTGGACGCCGTACTTCATGAGCAGCATCGTTGCGGATTGGCCGCTGCCGCTGCGCAGGATGCCAAGCCCACCGCGCTTGCCATCGAAGCCATCCGTGAACTCGATGCTGCCGAAGTCCATCGCCGGAGCGGAGCGCTGTGCGGCGAGATCACGCGCCACCTGCAACCCAGCGCTGCTCAGCACGACGCGATTCTGGATGGCCGCACCGCCGAGCAGATTATTGTTGGCGCCGTAGCGCGCGTAGGCGAGATCGAGCGCGAGCACCACTTCCGGCGCGTCGATGGCCATGGTGCGGGACGCATCGTTGATGGGCGGGAAGACACCATTCGGGAACGCGGTCCCCATCGCGGAGTAGAGCGCCTTCTTGAGGATACTGTCGCGATAGGCGTAGATGCGCACCTCCGGACGATTGCGCTCGACAGCTTCGGCAAACTGAAAGAACGGCAACAGCGCGTACCGGATGTAGTACGGCCCTTCCATGTAGTAGCCGTCTGGCGAAAAGAGCAGATCGAGTTGCTTGAGAAATCCGCCGGTCTTGTCCCCCTTCGTGCCATAGAGTGCGCGATGCACGTAGCTGGTATCCCCGATCACGAGCCCCAGCATGCCGACGGACGCGGTCGCCCAGGTGCCGTGATTGTGAATGCGGTCGAACTCCCTGGCCTGCGTGACGGACATCCAGTCCGCCATCGGCCGCAGGACATTGGTCTCGAAACGTGCGCGTTCAGCCGGCGTGAGCGCATCGTAGATGCAGTCATAGGCGATGGTCGCGCCGACGAGCCAATTGGCCTCATTGAGCGATTGATGAAAGAGCTTCCCGGGCGCCTGGTTCTTCGACAGCGGATGCGCGCCGAGTGTCGGATAGACTTTGGCGTAGGCCTCGAACAGATCGCGCACCCACATCGCATAGCGACGTTCGCCAGTGATGGCGAACAGCATGCCGGCCGATTGCATGTCGCGATAGTTCTGCTTGTGCTTCTCGTGCGCATAGCCGCCCGCTTCACCGGGGGTCGGCACGTCGATCGGTGTGCCCAGCGCGCGTTCGACCGCCGTGCGTGTCTCGGCCAGCGAACGCGCCATGAGCGGATATCGGTCGCCGTTCAGTCGAAGCTGCGCGGCATCGGCGGCGTTGAGGAAGATGCTTGGATGCGCGGCAGACGTTCGCGGTGCGGATGGCGTGCGCTTGGCGTTGAGCGGCTCAGCCGACGCGGGATAGAGCAGCTGCGACCGATCGGTGCGCGCAATTCCAGTGGGGAATCGACCTATTGTCGCGTCGAACCTGGCGTCGGCCAGCGCCATGCGTGACTTCCGGAAGGATGCGAGCAGCAACTCCGGCCTGACCGGATCGAGTTGCGTGTCGGGCCATTCGTCCTGCCGATCAACGAACGGTGCCAGCCGATCAATGGCGGCGATGAGGCTGCCGCCAGTTGGCGCGCGATAGTGCCATAGATCGATCCCGACGTGACGGCCCATCTCGGCGAGCCGTGAGAGCGCCTCCACGTTGAACAGACTGTAGTGATAGGAGCGCGTGCGCAGCAGCTCTTCCGGCTGCTTGCCGTCGGGAAGGATCTGCCGGCCGATACGATCGCGGACGCCGGCGATGATCTCCCGTGCGACGACGCTGTCGTTGGCGACGAGCGCATAGGCGGCCGTCTGCGCGGCGAACCACGAGCCGTGATTGTTCTTCGCGGCCGACTCGGTCTTCCCGTTGGGACTGGTGCGCAACCATGCGAGATACTGTCCAAACCAATCGCGCAGCGCGCGATCGTCGCTCGGTGTCCACGCCTGGGACTGCGCGAGCAGAATCGCCGCGTCGACGACATCGAGAAAACCACGACTGTCGATGATCCCCGAACCGCGCTCCTTCTCATTGCCCCGCACGAGTTGTGCGTAGCGGAGATGTGGCGTCATGCGTGTCGCGGGATCGAGGAACCACGTGCGCAGCTGCAGCGCGGCCCGCTCGGCGAAAGCCACGTTGCCGGTGTACCACCAGGCCAACGCCAGCGTCTGCACATTGTCACTCATCGCGGCCAAACGCGGCTGATCGAGATCACGCTTGCTCTCGGGATTGGTCTCCCCATCGCGACGGATGTATGGCAGGCCGTCGGACTTGGCCGGATCGGGCCACCAATACGGACTCAGACTGTAGTAGTCGTGCGTATCGTTGCTGGGCGGGACCTGCGTGCGCTTGTCGGTCACCGCAATGAGCGGAGCCTTGAGCGTCTTCTCCGCATCACGTCGCAGCCGATCCACCGCGGGCTGCAATGCCGCGTCGCCACGACGTACGCGATCGCGCAATGCAACGAGCGCGTCACCTCGCAGCATGAGTGTGCGTGGCGTCGATGACCGCGCAGCCTCGACTGCGGCGGACACTGCCTGTGCGTCGGCGCGCGCGAACGTGGTGGTGCTCGCCGCGAGGATTGCAGCGACAAGCGCGTTGACGTGTCCGGGGCGGCATAACGTACGCATTACCACCCCGGATTCTGCTTGCCAGCGAGCGTCTTGTTGAGCTCCATCGCGCGCTGTGGAATCGGGAAGAGCTGCCAGCGGTCGTTGATGGGCGTGGCGTTGAGCTTCGGCACCAGACTGGTGAAGGTCGTGCGGTTGATGCCGACACCCGTTGAGCCGGTCAGCGCCATGTGCGCTTCGACGCGACGCTTGGCCCACGTCCAGTTCCGACGACTATCGAACACACCATGGCCTTCCACGGCAAACTCGAAGCGACGCTGCACGAACAGACTGTCTTTGAAGGCCGTTGCAGCGAGCGCGGGCGAGAGCGCTGGCACTTGCGCGCGCGCCCGCACCGCGTTCACCGCGCCATACGCTTCTGTGGTCGGGCCAGCCGTCGCGTTCACGGCCTCCGCCAGCATCAACAGGAGATCGGCATAGCGCAGCAACACGTAGTCGATGCCTTCCGCACCGTCGACAGCGCCGAGGTCAAGATACTTGCGAGGCACGGGTCCACCCGTCTGTCCGCCGTACGACTCGTTCAGCGCAGTGCGCGCGGAGGCAACGGTCGGAAGCACATCAGGGAACGTGACGGTCCGACCGTCCTGCACGAAGGACATGAGCCACGTCGCATTACGGCGCACGTCGGTTGGCGCATACGACTGGAAGAACGGCCACTCCACCGAAAAGTGCGTCAGCGCGCCCGGAAAGACCGCCGAACCGGTGCGTGGTGCGGGGGCGATCCACTGGCCCAGACGTCCACCAGCGCCTTCAACGCGGATGTGCTGCAGGGAGAAGATGATCTCGCGACTCTTCTCGTTCGATCCGTCGAACAGACTGCCGTAGTTGGCGTCGAGCGCGTACTCGTTCGATGTGATCACCTGGCGCAATAGTTCGGCGGCGCGCGTGTTGCTCGTTGCAGGGGCTGCGCCAACGGCAGCCGCCTGCAACAGCGCCTTGGCATGCATGGTGCGCGCTGCACCGCGCGTCGCGCGACCATAGTCTGCACCGGCATACGCCGAGCGCTCAGGGAGCACAGCGGCGGCGGCTTCGAGATCCCTGAAGATCTGGAGATACACCGAGTCGGCCGAGCTGCGTGGCGTCTCGAGATCCTCCAGTTTCACCGTCTCACTGAGCCGCAGCGGCACGCCGCCGAACAGTCCCACGAGATTGTAGTAGTGCACCGCGCGAAGGAATTTGGCTTCGGCGACGAGTCGACGACGGAGTACCGTGTCCATCGGCACGTCGGGCACGCGATCGATGACGGAGTTCGCGCGATTGATGCCCGCATACGCCGATTGCCACACCGACTGCAAGTACGGGTGCGCGGGCGTCATGGTCGGGTTGTAGTTGTCGTACAGACTGCGCTCGTTGCCCGCGCTCAAACGATTGGTGACAACTTCCGTGGGATACTCCACGATCATGAAGAAGTTGCGGCCGTAGTAGCCGTCGTTGGAGAGCGGCGACGGCAGCGTGACGAAAGACGCGTACGCCGCATTGGTGGCCGCGAGTGCATCGCCGGCATTGCCGTAGAAGTTGGTGGGTCCCACGAAATCAATCGGGGATTCAGTCAGGAACTTGTCACTGCACGCGGACAGCGCGAGACAACTCAGCGCGGCGACGGTCAGGGATCGCTTCATCAGAAACGCCTCTGGCGAGGATGCCGAAGTGGAAGCGTCCGTACCGATACGGGCGGACGCACGATGGTCAGTAGCCGACGGTGAGACCGAGCGTAAACGAACGAGCCAACGGATAGGCGCCGATGTCCACGCCGCGATTCGACGAGCCAACACCGCCGCTGCTCACGTCGGGGTTGAAGCCATCGTACTTCGTCCAGGTCACGAGGTTGGACCCCGTGAGGTAGAGGCGCGCAGTCGAGAAGCCGCGCGCACTCAGCAACCGCTCCGGCACATTCCAGCTCAGCGACAGCGCGCGCAGGCGAACGAACGATCCGTCTTCGAGCAGATCGGAGGTGTAGTTGTTGGTGCCAACCTGATTCGGATTCTCCCCGATGCTCGGGTAACTGCCGTCGATGTTCGTTGGCGTCCATCGATCGAAGTAGCGGTCTTTCTGCGCGTTCGATCGCGGGCTGCCTTCGCTGCGGAGCCGGTTCACATTGAGCACTTTGTTGCCCCGCACGCCCTGCAACAGGCCGACGAGAGCGAACCCGCGCCAGCTGAGCGTGTTGCTCCAGCCGAAAGTGAAGTTGGGCGTCGGATCACCGATGATCGTACGATCGTCGAGCGTAATGCGACCGTCGGGCACCATCACGAGCCTGCCAGCGGAGTCGCGACCGGCAACGTCGCGGATCTTCATTTCGCCCGGACGACTGCGTCGACCGGTGGCGAAGTTGAGCGTGGTGAACGACGCCGAGTCCGCGGCATCGCGAATCACACCATCGCTGATGAAGCCGTAGAACGTACCGATCGGCTGACCGGCGATGATGCGTGAGCCCGGCAGGTTGAAGTCCTGCGTGATGAACGCGGCCTGAATCTCCTGAATTCCGCCCAGCTCGAGCACACGGTTGCGATTGCGTGCGAAGTTGGCGGCAGTGCGCCACGCGACGGCCTTTGCGGACGGGCGGAACACCTGCACGCCAACGTCGACTTCGACACCACTGTTGCGGATCGAGCCCAGGTTCTGCAGCGCTGTACTGAAGCCGGTCTCGAGCGGCAACTGTACGGTGAGCAGCAGATCCTTCGTCGTTTTTGTGTACGCGTCGGCGGTGATGGTGACGCGGTCGAAGAGCGACAGATCGAGTCCACCATTGCGCTCGGTGGTCGTTTCCCAGGTGAGATCGGGATTCGCGACGGCAAACGGGTAGTAGCCCGGCACCAGACTCCCGTTGAAGCTGTACGTCTGATCGTTGAGTCGCGCGAGCGAATTGTACGGACGAATGGACGGGTTACCAACGGTGCCGTACGACGTCCGGATCTTCAGGTCGTCGATCACCTTCGAGTTCTTGAGGAATGACTCGTCCGACACGCGCCAGGCAAACGCCGCCGATGGAAAGACGCCCCACTTCTTGCCCGAGCCGAAGCGCGACGATCCATCGCGACGGCCGGTGAACGTGAACAAGTACCGATCAGCGAGCGTGTAGTTCACACGACCGAGGTACGACATCAGCGTCCACGCGGTGCGTCCGGATGAAATGGATGGTCCACCCTGTTGCGTGCCGGCGCCGATGTTGTTGTAGCCGTTGATGTCACTGACGAACTGCGTGTTGTTGGCATTCTCGCTCGTCTGCTCCTGGGCTTGCCGCGTGAAGCCGCCCAGCACGGTGAACGCGTGCGCGCCGAGCGTCTTCTGCCAGGTGACGGTGTTCTCGTTCAGCCACGACGTCGTCAGTCCACTCGCGCGAATCGCCTCGCCATTCGTCTCCGAGCCGCGAAGTGTCGTGCGCGGGAAGTACGTGTAGCGTCCGCGATCGGCGTAGTCGGCACCCAGGCTCACCCGAAAGCGCAGCGACGGAAACAGCGCGTACTCGGCGTAGCTGTTGGCGAGCAGGCGTGCATCGGTCAGGCTGTCGGCCACGTCGAGCGCCATCGAAATCGGATTCGGTGTCTCCGGCGGCCCGAGCGACGATGGAATGTCCGTGAAGATGTACGAGTAGGTACCGTTGGCGCGGCGCACGGGAAGAATCGGCTGATACTGCAGCGCGCCGCTCACGACGCCCGCATTACGATTCTGCTGTCCGTCGGTCGCCGCGGAGCGCGTGCTCACCCGACTGCCGGTGAGATTCGCGCCGACTTCGAATTTGGCGCCGATCTGCTGGCTGACGTTGGCGCGGCCGGAGATGCGTCGCAGTCCGGAGCCAAGAATGATGCCATCCTGATTGACCAATCCGCCGGAGAGCGCATAGCGGGTGCGATTGGTGCCCGCCGTTGCGCCGCGCATCGTCAGCTGAAAGCTCTGAATGCCGGCGTCGCGGAAGATCTCATCCTGCCAGTCAGTGTTGGCCGTGATGTTCCGACGGAGGGAATCGGGGAACGGCTCCGCGAGGCTGGAGTTGCGCGCCCATTCGTTTGCGTAGTCCATGTAGCCCTGCGCGTCGAGCAGGTCGTACGTCTTCGCGACACGCTGCATGCCGGTGTAGAAATCGAGCGTGAACTGCGGTTTGATCCCCTGCCCCTGTTTCGTGTTGATGATTACGACGCCATTGGCACCGCGCGCGCCGTAGATGGCGGTCGCCGAGGCATCCTTGAGAATCTGGATCGACTCGATGTCGCTCGGGTTGAGCGCGGAGAGCGGATTCGCCGGCACCGTGCGCGAGCGTCCACCGTCACCAACCGACGAGCCTTCCAGATCATTCTCGATCGGGAATCCATCGATGACGTACAGCGGCTCGGCATTGCCCGTGATCGACGAACTGCCGCGTACACGCACCGAGATGCCGCCGCCAGGTGCGTTGGATGCGCTGGACACCGCCACGCCCGGCGCCGTGCCCGCCAGCAACTGATCGACCGACACAATGGGCGCGTTCGCGAGGGCTTCGGTGTTGACCGATGTGACCGCACCGGTGAGATCGCGCCTGCGTTGCGTACCGTATCCGACAGACACGACCGCGTCGAGTTGCACGGCGCGTGGCGGCAGTCGGAAGTCGAGCGTCGCCGTGGCGCCGGCGGCGACGGTGACGGACTGCGACACGGCCGCGAAGCCAATGCGTTGTGCGCGCACGATGTAGGTGCCTGCAGGCACGCGCAACGAGTAGCGGCCAGCCTCGTTGGTGGCGATGTTGACTCTCGTGCCGACGGCAGTAACGGTCACGTTAGGTAACAGCGCCGCCGTGGCGGAGTCGCGCACGACGCCATCGATACGTGCGATCGACTGCGCCCGCAAGGGCGATGGCACAACCGCCATCGCCGCGCATGCGCCAAGAGTGAATAGGGTGCGAAGCCACTGCATCGGCACGAGCTCCTGCCTGAAGGGGAGGGAGGTGTGGTCAATCACGGGTGTGGCTCGGTGACGCGTGCGGCGGTGTGGGCGCCGACGGCGGTGTGGCCGTTGGCGACGTGCGCCTTGGCAAGTCGGGCGCGCTCGCTGCGCCCATGTTCGGCGAGCGACTGCGGAGGCCGCAGCTGGTTCGGAGCGGCGGCAGCGCGTCGTGCGTCCGTTGAGCGCAAGGCGGGCGCCGCGCCGCAGGAGGCGCGCACGATGAGCTCGGGTTCGATGATGTGGCGTGTGGGCACGTTCTCCCCACGCGCTTGCGCGATGACGGTGTCCACAGCGAGCGCCGCAATGCGCGCCACCGACTGCTGCACCGTGGTGAGCGGGATCGGCGAGCGCGCGCCCAGGGCAATGCCGTCGAAACCGACGACCGCCATATCCTCGGGGACGCGCACGCCGCTGGCGACCAGCCCATCGATCAGCCCAAGCGCGCCAAGATCGTTGAACACGTACATCGCATCCGGCCGCTCGGGCAGATGCGCGATGTATTCGGCGAGATCGTGTCCCGACTGATAGTCGTTCCACTCGCCTTCGTACGGGTACTCGAAGACGAGGGCATCGTCCACCGACAGGCCATGCTCGCGCGCCACACGGCGATAGCCGTTCGATCGCGCTTCGCCGGAGAGCGATCCGAAGCGATCGGTGATGTAGCCCCACCGTTTCCGACCGAGCTTCGCGAAGTGTTCGCCCACCAGGGTGCCGGCGCGTCCGAAGTCACTGCCGACAAACGGCACGTCCTCGCCCGCAGTGTACGACACCATCACGAATGGGAAATGACGCGACTGCAATTGCTGCAGCGCTTCGCTGAGGCGGTACGTGGTGCGACTCATGCTCACGACCACGAGTCCTTCAACGCCCACCTCGAGCAATCGCCGGATCTGGGTGTCCTCGCGCTCGAAGACGTTGCCGCTCGATAGCACCAGCATGCCGTAGCCCTGGGCATGCGCGTGCTGCTCGGCGAGGTTGGCGACCATCGAAAAGAACGGCGAATTCAGGTCGCGCAACACGAAGCCGAGTGTTCGTCCGTTGGTCGCGGGAGCGATATCGCCGTGCCAGGTAGTGGGAACCGGGAGCGCTGCCGGTCGGACGGCGACGAACGTTCCCCGCCCGACTCGACTGTTCAGAACGCCCGCGCTCACCAGGCCGGAGAGCGCCTTGTTGATCGTGATGACGGAGACGCCGAACTGCGTCGCGAGCTGCCGATGCGGGGGGAGTTGGTCACCGACGGCAATGGTGCCGTCGACGATCTGTCGGCGGAGGCTATTGGCGACTTGCTGATAGAGCGGGGTCGGCGCACCGGCGTCGATTTTCACGGCGGGACTCGTGAAGCGGGAGACTGCGAGAGCGGCCGGCGTCAGGAGGAGGACGTCAGCTGGTCGTTGGGCGACCGGAGGGTCGGAGTGACGAGGGATACAGTACGGCGGGCATATTGATATTGTCAATATGCGATCGTGCGCTGGGGCTGGACCGATAACCACCCGGTACGGAGCTGTGAGTTCGAGCTATGAGCGGGGGAGGTCGACCGTTGTGGCGTCGGGGGGCGAGGCGCGCGGTCCCCGCGGCGGAGCTTCTCATGCGCAGGCAGCCGACCTGCCCCGACTCCGAACTCAAACTCACCGCTCACAACTGGGTCGTTCAGGAAGTCCTTGCCCCCGGCCATTCACTCCCGGATCAGCGCCCTTCTCCTCACAATCGACTCCAGCAGGTAGTAATCCGCGTACGCGATCCCGACGTCGATCTCCCCGCCCTGCGGCGCATTGCCCACCGAGTGCAACAGGATCGACTCGGCCGTGTTGCCGGCCAGGTATTGCGCGCAGAGTGTCGTCAGCGTTGCATCGGCCGAGCGACGGTAGCGCTCGCGTTCGGCCCCGGTCACGAGGCTCGAGAGCTCGTACAGTCCCGACGCAGCAATCGCCGCCGCCGAGGCGTCACGATCGGTGTCGGGAATGCCGGGATGCCGGAAATCCCAGAACGGCACGCCGTCCACCGGCAGATGGGCGAGCCACCAATCGGCCACACGCCGTGCGCCCTCCAGCAACTCTGGCCGCTTGCTCTCGCGGAACGCCGCTGTCAGTCCGTGAATGGCCCACGCCTGTCCGCGCGCCCACGCCGATGTGTCGGCGAACCCCTGCCACGTGACGCGCCGGATGCGGGCGCCGGTCGCCGTGTCGAACAGTACGACATGCGCCGTGCTTCCATCGTCTCGCACGTGTCCGGCCAACGATGTCAGCGCGTGCCGTGTGGCCACGGTGGCCAGCGCCGAGTCGCCGCCGTGCTTGGACGCCCAGTAGAGCAACTCGAGGTTCATGAGATTGTCGACGATGACCGGATACACCCAACCGCGTCGTCCATCGGTGACGTTGTCGACATCCCACGACTTGATCGCACCCACGGTCGGATTGAATCGTTTCGCCAGCGTCGCCGCTCCGCGCAGCAACACCTCGCGATAGGCGGCGTTGTCCGTCAACCGATTGCCGTTGCCGAAGCTGTCGAAGAGCACGAAGCCCAGGTCGTGCGTGTTGGTGACGAGAGACATCGGTTCGAGTCCGACGGTCCAGCGCTCCGCACGCGCGCGCCAGACGGCATCACGCGTCAGATCGTACATGTACCAGAGCGAACCGGGAAAGAAACCGCTGATCCACTGCGTGGCAGGTCGCACCTCCCACGATCCATCGGCACGCGTATGTCGCGGCCACCCGTTCGCCGGATCGCGCGTGTCCGCGGTGCGCGCCAACTGTCCGGCCGCGAAGCGCAGTGTGTTGCCAATCAGCGTGTCCAATGCCGTCATCGAACGCGCGACCGTCGGCGACGAGGATACTGGTACCGATTCAGGTGCCGATGCAGTTACTGATCGAGTCGCTGATCGAGTTACTGATCGAGTTGCTGATCGAGTTGCTGCTGGAGCTGCTGCAGCCCGCGCGGCCGATGCACCAGTTGTGCGACGCACCGTCGGCGACACCACCACGTAGAGTCGCGACCGGTCAGCCTCGCGCAGCGCGGCGGGCGACTTGCGCAATGCAGCGCCGAGCGCCGAATCCGACAACGCGATCGATACACGACGCACCACACGCACGAGATCGATCGGTTGCACCGGCGAAACGTCATCCTTCGGAAACTTCACTGCCGGATCGAGATACGGTGCGAGAAACGTGGTTGCCGTGCGGAGCTGTGCGCCATTCGCGCCACGCCACGCCCACAAGTCGACACCAACATGACGCCCCATCTCGGCGAGTCGCGTCATTGCATCGAGATTGAAGACGCTGTAATGCAGTGGACGTGTGCGCGCGAGTTCCTCAGGTTGCGAGCCGTCGACCGCCAACTGCTGCGCGAGGCGCGGCGGCGTCCACTCGCGCAGTACCTGTGCGGCACGCGCCGTGTCACCAACGAACAGCGCGAGCCCGACCACCTGCGCATCGTACCACGTGCCGTGATTATTCTCGGCTTTGCGTTCGTCAACCCCCTCCGGGCTCGTGAGGAGCCACTCGAGAAAGGCGCGATTCCACTGCAGCATCGCCGCATCATCTGCCGCCGTCCACGCGCCGGAACCGCGCAGCAACACGATCGCATCGGCAATCAGCGGCAGGTCGCGCGTGTCGATAATACCGATGCCTCGCCCCTGCGTCACACCGGGAATGGCTTGTCCGTATCGCAGGTGCGGACGCATGCCGGTGAGCGAGTCGAGGAAAAATCGTCGCAACAGCACCGTGGCGCGCTCCGCGTACTGCTCATCACCCGTGAACCAGAAGGCGAGCGACAGTGTCTCAACGGCATCGGTCATCGCATACAGTCGCGGCGCGTCCGACTCGCGCCGCAT
Organism: uncultured Gemmatimonas sp.; assembly: GCA_964456595.1. Lineage (GTDB taxonomy): Bacteria > Gemmatimonadota > Gemmatimonadetes > Gemmatimonadales > Gemmatimonadaceae > Gemmatimonas. Next base: position 19,186 of record CAYWCJ010000029.1, read on the forward strand.
GACCGGGTTCACGACGCCATCTCGACGGACGAAGGGCAATCCGTTCGGCTTGGTAGAGTCGGGCCACCAATACGGGCCGAAGCTCTGGTAGTCGCGTGCATCGCCGCTCGGGGGCATCAGCGTCTTCTCCGTGACGGCCCACGGACCGGCGGCGAGCGCTGCGTTCGCCTCGGCGCGCAACGCCGTCATCGCGGGACGCAGCGCCGCCTCGTTCGCCCGCACGCGGGCTCGCGCGGCAACCAGCCGATCGCCATGCAACAGCAACGTCTCCGGCACGCGCTCGCTGCGACGTCCCTGCGCCTCGACCGCGCGCGCAGGGGTCGTGTTGAACGCGAGCAGTGCCATGCACGCGGCCATCAAGCGCGCACCGCGCGACGCGAATCGTGCGCCGACATGGGAGGGGCGTGCATCAGCCGCGCCAGCGCGAATGGATGATTGCAGAGCAGATCGTGGAGCCACCCAATCCGCCAATCGCTCGGAGTATCGCGCAGGATATCGCATGGAATTGATGCGTGAAGAGGCCGCGTGCGAC
>CAYWCJ010000029.1:19817-23804 GCA_964456595.1 uncultured Gemmatimonas sp.
GTGCGACATGGGGTGCGACATGGGGTGCGACATGGGGTGCGACATGGGGTGCGACATGGTGACTGGCGGTCGCGTCCGGCGTCGAAGCGGCCGCCGCGGACTTGATCGACTCGCGAGTGTAGCGGGCGACGCGGGTTTCGCGCAACATTCTCTGCGCGTGGCGCACCGCACGCATCGGTGGACCGACACACTTCCGACGCAGGTCAAGCGCATGTACAACAGAGGCAGCGCTGGCGGCGCCGTCCGCTCGCTCCGCATGCTCGCCGGCGCGTTCCCATACGACACCGGCGCACGCCTTGGAGCTCCGACATGACACCCGCTGTGCGCTTTGGCGTCGATCGGTTGTGCGACGACCGTTCACTGCTGGGCGAGGTGCGGCGTGTGGGGCTCGTGACGAACGACGCGGCGCGACTCGCACGGAATGCGACAGAGCATTCGCGCGTCGCGCTGATCGGCACGGGCGTGCCAATCGTGCGACTGTTCGGTGCTGAGCACGGGCTCACTGCGACGGCCGCCGATGGCGCTGCAGTCGAGGACGGCGTCGATACGCTCACGGGGCTCGATGTTGTGTCACTGTACGGCGAACGCATGCGTCCCGATGCCGAGTCCATTCGCGATCTCGATGCCGTACTGTTCGACGTGCCCGATGTCGGCGCGCGCTTCTACACCTATACGTGGACGCTCTTTCACATGCTCGCGGCCTGCGCGGAGTCGGGCGTGCCGCTGATGGTGCTCGACCGGCCGAACCCGCTTGGCGGCGAGCTGACGATCTGCGAAGGGCCGCTGCTCGACAGCGCATTTCGCTCCTTCATCGGAGAAGATACGATTCCCATTCGCCATCAACTCACGCTCGGCGAGCTGGCGCGTTTGTGGCAGCAGGAGCGATTTCCTTCCGCACAACTACGCGTCATCGCATGCAGTGGTTGGCGTCGCGACATGCTCTGGCGCGAGACCGGCCTGACGTGGGTTCCAACGTCGCCGGCGATGCCGAGTGGCGAGAGTGCGCTGCTCTACCCCGGCACTTGTCTCTTTGAGTCGACGAATCTCAACGTCGGTCGGGGTACCGAGGCGCCGTTTCAGCTGGTTGGCGCGCCATGGCTGGACGTAGCGAGGGTGATCGACGCGGTGCGTGAATTCGAGGTGCCGGGGGTGCGCTTCGAACAGGATTCCTTCACGCCCAACGTTGCTCCGTACGCGGGCATTGGGTGCGCCGGCGTTCGGCTCGTCACGACGCATGCGCGTTTGGTGCGCCCGGTGGCGCTCGGGTTGACGCTACTCGCCATCATCGCGCGCCTGCATCGCAGGAACTTTGACTGGGCCCGCTATCCGACCGCGGCCAACCCCGCGGGTGAAGGGCACTTCGAGCGACTGTTCGGCCGCGGCGAGGTACGCGAGATTCTCTCCGACACGCACACCGAGGTCTCCACTGTGATGGTACACGAATGGACAACCGCGCCCGGCTGGACGGAACGCGTGCGTATTGCACTGATCTACAACTGACCACACGCTCCGCGTCACGTTGCCCAGCGAGACACGTCAGGACGCCCACGCCCGCGCCGCTCACGTTTCGAGGGAAGAAGTCGACCGACGGCGCCGTGTCGCTCACCTGTCTCCGCAGCGACGGCACATCGTCCTGGCAGCGACCGGAGGAAGCGCACGCGTCGTACTTCCATCGGCCTGAATGGGACGCTGTGCCCAAGGGCGCGAGGTTGGAGGAGACCTTCAGCTAGCAGTCGCGAATGTCAGACCCCTCCCCCATTGTGTCCTCATGACTGTGCTTCGACTCTCCATTGCACTCGATCCGGCGACGCTGCTCGCCCGGGCGACCGAAGGTTTGTTTCCGCTGCCGGCGGCCACGCCGCAACGGCCGTGGCCGACGCTCGGCGCGTGGCTGGTGTTGCGCCAAGGCGGCTTGCGCGACGATCTGCATCGTCTCGCCGCCGAAGCCGGCGTGCAGGGATGGTTTGATCCGCCGGTTTGTCTGTTCGCCGAACTGGCCACGCGATGGGGGGTGCCGCGACCAAGGCCACTCGCTGACGTGGAACGCATTGCGCTGCTGACGGCGGTCGCGGAGCGGCAGCAGGAGAGCGTATTCCATCGCAACGGTAACGCCGACGCGTGGATTCCGGCCATCGATCGGGTGATCGGCGAGTTGATCGCCGAGGGGATCACACCGGAAGCATTCCGTGCCGCGCTGGCCGAGCGCGGAGAGTCGCGGCGCGACCCGTTCGAGCGTGATCGGGACGAGCGGTTGGGGCGTATCTACGACGACTGGCACTTTGCGCTGCGGCAGAACGACTGGAGCGATGGACGCGACACGCTCGTGCGCGTGGCGCGGTTCATCGACGCGTTCCCCGACGAGTTCGCGAGCGTACTCGGTGGGCGACGTGACCTGCGCCTCGTCGGACTCGCCGACCTGCGTGGTGGCTGGCGCGTGCTGCTCGAGGCGCTTGGTCGTTCATCCGCGCTGGACACGGTGACGCTCCTCGCGTCGCACCGGCTCGAGCTGCCGCCGACACTCACGTTCGACGTGATTGACGACATGTGTACGCAGGAGACGGGGGCCAGCACGTTTGCGCGGCAACTCTTCCCCGTGTCGGCGGAGCTCACGCCGCCGGCGATGGATCTGCGCGGCATGCTGCATCTCCTCGAAGCACCGGACGCCGCGCGCGAGATCGAGCAGGTCGCGCTGCGCGTGCGCGCGTTGGTGGACGGCGGCACGGCGCCAAATCGCATCGCCGTCACCATGCGTCAGGCACGTCCCGGCGTCGATCGCATGGCGTCGGCACTCGATACGCTTGGAGTACCGGTCACGGCCCGCCGGCGTACCGCGCTCGCGCACACGGGTCCGGCGCGCGCCATCCGTGCCTTGCTCAACGCGGCGGCGGAGAACTTCTCGCGACACGCGGTCGTCGAAGTCGCCGAGCATCCCCTACTGTCGTTCACGCTCAACGCCGACGTGCTGTTTGCCGCTGGGCAGTCTGCGCCGAACGCATCGTTGGAAGCGTGGTCCCCTTCCCTTGATCGCCTGCTCGAGCGATGTCGGCACCGCGACGCCACCCCCGACGACTGGCGCGCGAATCGCGGCGTTCCCGCCACTTCGCGCGTGGAGTCAACGATCGAGGCGTGGCAACGTTGGTTGCCGACGGCGCGGAGCCTGGTGCCGGCGCGCGTGGAGTCGGCATGGTTCGCGTGGGTGGAAGCGGTCCTGACCGACTCGGCCTGGGGTGTGACGGAAGCGCTGGCCAAAGCACCGGCGGGCGATAGCCGTGTGTGGCGCGCCGAAGTGACCGCACGCGACCGCACGGTAGCGGTGGCGCGCGAGTGGGTCCGTGCGCTTCGAGAAGTGCAATCCCCGGACGTGATGCGCGATGCAGCCACGTTTGCGCGCCGACTTGCCCTCGCGCTGAACGTGGATACGGTCGCGCAGCCCGAGAGTGGTTTCGGCGTGGTGGTCGCTGAAGCGCTGGCGACAGGCTGGCGCAGCGTCGACCACCTGTTCGTGGTGGGACTGTCGGCTGGCGAGTTCCCTCGGCGTCAGCAGCCGTCACCGCTGCTTGGTGCGCGCGACCGCGAAGCCCTCATTCACGCCGGACTGCCGTTGGACAGACCGGACGCATGGCGGGGGCGCGAGCAGGAACTGTTTCGCGTGCTCTGCGCCGCCCCGTGCGAGTCGCTCACACTGTCGTGGCCGTCGATGGATGGCAGCGGACGTGAAGTGGCGCGTTCGTCGTATGTGGACGAGGTGATCGACACGGCCGTGGCCGCGATTGCAGCGCGTGAGGGTGCCGACGAAGCTGATGACGAGGAGAGCCGCGTGGCGCTGCTGGTGGCGCACGGCCTGCTCACCCGAATGCCGACGCAGCAGGTGCTCACACCCGGTTTTCCGCTGGTCGCGCGCGGGCATGAAGACGAGGCCGTCGCGCACGCAACCTTCACGTCGGCCATAGAACGTGAGCGTTCAGGGGCGCTGTCGCCGTATAATGG
>CAYWCJ010000030.1:0-4319 GCA_964456595.1 uncultured Gemmatimonas sp.
GCTTGGTCCATCCCGGCACGAGGCGCGGGATGTTGGACATGATGATCGGCTCGCGGAAGATCACCCCACCAAGAATATTGCGGATGGTGCCGTTGGGGCTCTTCCACATCTTTTTGAGATTGAACTCCGTCACGCGCGCTTCATCGGGCGTGATCGTCGCGCACTTCACCGCCACACCATGCTTCTTCGTGGCTTCGGCCGAATCGATGGTGACCTGGTCGTTCGTCGCATCGCGATGTTCGATTCCGAGGTCGTAGTAGTCGAGCTGTACGTCGAGATAGGGCAGGATCAGCTTGTCCTTGATGAACTGCCAGATGATGCGCGTCATCTCGTCGCCATCCATCTCGACGACCGGATTCACTACTTTGATTTTGGCCATGGGTCGGTGAGTGCTTGATCACTGATCGCTCTCGGCGGTCCGGGAGCGGTGGGGAGTGCGTTCTGCCGCGTGGCGACACGGCATACGTTAGCCGTGGGGATCGGCGCGTCCAGCGGTACCAGTGGTCTGGTCACGCAGGGCGTCGTTCCTGTTGTCCGATGCGACGAGCTTTGTGGCGAGCAACGCGAAACGGGGACTCACCTGGAGTCCCCGTTTGGCCGCAGTGCTGCCCAATAATTGTCGACGCCCGTGCAGCCGCAAGGGTTCACGCTCGGCGCCACCTTGGCGTTCGCGACGAGTGTGTGGCCGTTGTCAGCGCGTCACCTGCCGGGTTGTGTCGGCCACGTCGTCACCGCCGGGCTGCAACCGCTTCGTGGCGGCGCTCGCTCAGAGCGTCGAGGCGCGCTTGCGACGTGCGGCGGCGCCAAGTCCGAGGAGACCAACGGCCATCAGCATGTACGTGGACGGTTCGGGGACGACGCCAGTCGCGGTCACGGAGCTGAGGTAGAACTGATCGGCCGTGTTGCCGCCGTACTGAAAGTAGAAATCCTGGCCCGTCAGATTGAGATCGACGCGACCGGAGTTCGCCGGAAGCAGCGCGGTCGTCCAGTTGATGTTGTCGGTGCTGAACTGGAACGTTGCGCCCTGCAACCAGCCGGTGGTGTTGTGTCCTTCTGAGCGCAGGCCGATGGTGTTGATGGTCACGGCCGTGAGAAAACTGAGTTTGAGCTTCTCGCCAGCGGTGATATTGTCATCCGAGCCAACGTTGCTCAGGTGATACACACCGAGTCCGGCGCCATTCGTGTTTCGTCCATAGAGCACGCCGTTGTAGCTGTTTTCGTGGTCCTGCACGGCCGACACGAGCGAGGTGACATTGTTCGACGTGTAGTAGGCGGTGGCGAGAACGGTCAGTCCGCCGTTGATGTATGTGAGGTCATCACCGAACACACCACCGTTCACGTTTGAGCTACAGAGATCTCCACCCGTGCAGAACACACCGTCCGTGGGCAGGAAACCGCTGAACGTGCTGTTGATGTACTTGAGGTTTGCAAAGTCGAAGGTCACCTGACCAGAGGCCGGGCGCGCCGCCAGGGTCAGACCGGCGAGTAGCGCGAAGACGGAGAGACGATGGCGGGACATGGTGTTGCTCCAGTGGGTGCGGACTTTCGTGATTGGGACGGCGAAATCCGCCGACCGCTTCGTTTGAGCGTCCAATGGGGCAACGGGAGTGCCAGCGCCGAGCCAGACTGTGACAGTTTCCACGTAAGCTCTTGCAGAACTTAGAGTTGCGATCGCCGTCAGGCGCCCTGTTACGGTTGTTCCTTGCCGGCGTTCCCGACCACAGCGTTGTGGAGTTGTTGCGGCGCCGTCACTGCCTATGGCGTCGACGCAACGCTGTCGAGGGTCGCAAGCTGAGTCGGCGGCGTCGGCGCACCCCGAACCAGCAAGAGACTTTGGCCACACGGATGTTGTGACCGGTCGCCCGCGTCGCATCGAGCAGGTCCCGCGGTGAGATGAGTGTACCGGTGGCCATCTGCTGCCGTCTGCTTTGCTGTCAGATCAGGAACGCGGCGCTGCCGTGGAGCCAATCCCAGCACGAGGTTGGAGCGGAACGACCGTCGGTCGAAGTCGAGCGAGAGGATCACGACGCGACTGCTGCCATCGGTGATCGTGCTCGCCCCGTTCGCGGAATACGTCGGATCCGCGGAGGCCTGCCACCGCGACGCGTCGTTGATCTCGAAGCCAGGGGAGCGCGCCGACCGCTGAATGCCACCGAGCGAGAAGCGTCGCCATGATTAGGCCTTCGCGCCAATTTCGACGGTGATCTTTCGCCACTGTCCCTGGTTGAAACGCCAGATGCTGAGCACACACCGCGTGACGTGACCAGCGAGAATGGCGAGCCAGATATCGAGTGGCTCGAGTGTGCCGAGCGCACGAATCGCGAAGCAGATGCCGAGCGGTACAGCCACCTGTGAGACGACCGAGATGTAGAGTGGGCTCTTGGTATCACCCGTGCCCTGCAGGCCACCGGTGTACGTGAGTGCGACGGCGATGAACAGCCCCGACACGCTCAACACACGCAGCAGCTGCGTGCCGATCTCCACCACTGCCGGTTCGTTGAGACCGAACACGCCGAGCAGCGTTCGCGGAAGAAAGAAGTAGAAGAGCCCAAGCGTGGCCGCACCGCCCAATCCGATACGCGCCGCAACATGTACCGCTTCGTTTGCGCGCTCCGGTTTCCCCGCGCCGAGGTTCTGTCCGGCGACCGTTGCCGCCGCGCCCATGAGCCCCACCGACGTCCATGTGACAAACGAAAACAGTTGCGAGTACGAGACCGCGAACGCGGCCTGTGCCGCTGCACTCTGCGCCAGCGAACCAATGAACGACAGCATCAGCACGCCCCCGATGTTCATCGCGATCCCCTGAATTCCGGTTGGCAAACCGAAGCGGAACAGCGAGCGGATGATCTCCCAATCGGGGCCAAGCGACCCGCCCTTCGGGAACGAGACGACCCAGCCACCGCGCGTGAGCTTGAATAGTGAATACACGGCGACAATGCCGGACGCGAGAACGGTGCCCATCGCCGCACCCTTGGTGCCGAACGCGGGAATCGGTCCGAGCCCGCGAATGAGCATCACGTTCAGCGCGATATTGAGGAGCGTCATCGCGATGCCAAGTCGCATCGGCGTCTTCGCATCGCCCGCTGAACGCAGCGCGCCTCCGAGCATGAAGAACACCATCATGCCGCTGCTGAACAGGAACATGGTGCGCAGGAACGGCAGCGCCTCCGCCTTCACTGCATCGGCCGAGTTCACCAGGTCGAGCAGGTACGGCGAGAGTACGTAGCCGAGCGGTGCAAACACGAAAATCGACAGTCCGATCGCCGTGAGAAACGCTTGATACACGACGCGGTCGACCTTGCCTTCGTCGCCCGCACCTGCGAATCGCGCCACCAGCACACTCATGCCGGTGAACAACGACGAGATGAACACGATCACGACGAGAAATATTTGCCAGGCGACGCCGATCGCGGCGTTGCCATTGAAGCCGACAAAGTGGCCGACCATGACATGATCGACGATCCCCTGCAAGCCGCCGATGATGTTCGTGAGCATCGAGGGGAAGGCGATCTTCCAGACGGCACTCGTGAGGGGTCCATCGATGATGGAGCGGTCGTAGCGGCGGGTAGTCTGGGAATCTGCCACATGCACAAACTGCTGCGGGGAGCGCTTCGACTCAAGCTTACAGATCCAGCTGTCACTTGGTGACGTAGTACGCCGAGTGCACTCGCTTCGCCCCCTTCCCGAAGCCCCACCGCTCGCTTTGGAGCAGCAATGAAGATCCCGTTCTCACCGCGTTCGCGCGCGGCGGGCGTGCTCGCCGCAGGCGCGCTCGTCGGGCTCGCACTGACCGGTCGCATGCTGATGGCATCGGACCATCAGGATACGCCGGAAGTTGAGCTCGCCCCCCGCTTCGATATCAATGATGTGTATGCGTTCCCCGGATCGCACCCCAATCGCATCGTGCTGGCACTCAGCGCTCAAGCAGCCCGGCCCGATTCATCGGGCATGGGGGCTCTTCGTACTCGATCATGGAACGCCGCGCGAGCGTGCGAGTATTCTGGCGCGTGTGCGCACGGAACTTGAGACCCGGCGAGATGTGTATGGCTACGACCTGCTGGCGTGGTCGCTGTTCAAGCTCGGGCGCACAGACGAAGCGCGTGAAGCCATGACCATCGCGCTCGCACAGCACACGGAGGATCCGCTGCTCAGGTCTCACGCGGCGGCCATGGGCCTCAACACGGCGCCCATACGACGTGATCGATGGAGCGAGTGGCACGCGCGTACGCGACCGAGTGACTGACCGAGTGACTGGCACCGGCGCCGCGGCGCCGACTGGACCTGTGCTACGCGTCGATCACTGCTCGCTGACGGCCTTG
>CAYWCJ010000030.1:4419-17896 GCA_964456595.1 uncultured Gemmatimonas sp.
CATCGCCGGATCGAGTTTCTCCCACGGCGACCAGGCACCCCAGTTGTGAAAATCGTTGAGGTGCGGAAAGATGCTGTCGGCCGGTGCGTTGATGGTGGTGCTGCGCTCGAGACTGAATGAGTCAGGCTTGGTGAACGCGAGTCCAACGATGACGAGGAGCACGAGCAGGATCCCAATACCGATCTTCTTGAGCATGGGCTACTCCAGCTGGGATGACGGGGAGCATACGGACAACGTTACGGTCGTGTGATGCGCGCCGCACCAGCTACCTGCCCCGCAAGTTCAAGTCGGCGGTTGCGCTCGACACGGACCACTGCGTCGACGCCTACTCGCACGAGGCCGTGTGCACCGTTGCCGCAGGACGGTCGGCCGACACGCCGGCGGCATGCATTGAACGCGCCTCGATGCCGGGCCAGCGCGTGGCGCGCGGTGCACTGACAACAATTACCGAAATCGCGAACGCCGCCGGTCTCCAGGCACCGATGGTCACGGTGATTGGTCCGACGGCGCACGCAATGCCGCTGTGACTGCGGCGACGGCGACGGTGGTCCGTCGCAGACTGCTGCCTACTTCGGGAATCCCGCCTGCGGTAACGTCGGCGTGAGGCGCAGCGCGTTCTGGTAGTAGACCTTCTTGAGCACGGCGTCCGGCAGGTCGATGCCGTACAGCTTCCAGAAGGCGTGATAGCCGCGATAGTAGTCGAAGTAGTCGTCCCGCGTTTCGAACACGCGCCAGTAGAACGGATACTCCTCGGGCTGAAACGAATCTTTGCCGAAGAGAATGCGATCCTGAAATCGAACGAAGAAATCGCGCATCGCACGCGGCTGCCGTCCGATCTCGTACAACACCGCGCCCAGTTCCGTGTGTACGTTGGGCATGTCGGTGAGCAGCCTGGTGAGCGCGCCAAGATCGTTGGCCTGCCACCCCATGTGCGCGGTCACGAACGTCGTTTTCGGGTTGCGGCGGAACAGATTGTCGCGCTCGACGATCAACTGCTCGAAGGTCGGAAACCTGTCCGGCGCGTAGCGACGCTCGGGGAAGAGCGACATCTCGAGCCACCGCTCATTGCTGTAGTCGAGCGGTTTGAAGAACTGTGGCGGATCGCCGGTATGAATGAACACCGGCAGCTTGAGACGCGCGCACGCGGCCCAGATCGGATCGAGCTCCGGATCGTCGAGCCGGAGACGCGAACCGTCGGGTTTCTTCGTGGAGAGCCCGAACCCCTTGCCGATCTCGCCCACGCCAACCGCACCGGCGGCGACATCGTCTTCAAGCTGCGCGACCGCTTTCTCAGCCCAACCCGGTCCGACATTCTGAAAACTGATGCCAGCCAGCACGCGCACGCGATCCTTCATCGTCGGCGAGGCGCGAATGACCGCCATCGCATTCTTCAATCGGTCACCCGACGCGTTGTCAGCGACAACCATCATGCGCACGTTCAGACTGTCGAGCGATGCACCGAGTCGTGCGATGCCTTCCGCAGAGCCGAGCAAGCCAGACGGATGTCCATGGAAATCGATGGCCGGAAACTTGGCCGTCTTTCGCATGTTGGCCGTGCTGACCAGTGTGGAGACTGGGCGATAGTCGAGAATACTCGGCGCCGGAAGTTCAGGCGCCATGCAGTTGTTCGGACGGATCTCGGTGGTGCCTTGAGGGCACTCCTCGCCCGGCTTGATAGGGGTCGCACCACGAAAACCGCCGCGACCGCCAGGCGGTGTTTGGGCACCTGCGCTCGTGCCACAGAGCATCAGCGCGCCCGTGACCGCGGTGAGACTGAACAGGGACAGACGACGCATGCATACTCCTCGGAGGGCGTAACCACCAAGTGTCGAGCTTCGCCAGTGAATGTGCACGCGTGGGCGCAGTTGCGGAATGCAGCAGTCGCGCCTCACCGCATACGCTCGTACGTGGCGAAAGTGACACCAGTCGTCCGCCCCGCGCCGTCATCGCGCATATAGATCACGGCAATGGTTTGTGCATCGGGCGAGAGCACGTTGGTGAGTCGCGTGGTGATGCGACCGTCCTTCTTGTTGATGATCTCGTTGATGGCGGCATTCACCACACGCACCGCCGCGTGCGATTGACCGGCGTTCCCGGTGACCGGCATATCCGTTCCGTCGAAATCCGTCGTGTACCACCAGCGCGTCGTGTCGCCTTTGGCGTTCACGGCCTGGATCGTCACTTTCATCCCCGCCGCTCCAAAGGGTTCGTACGTCATGATGTTGCTCGCCGGTGCGGGCGCATCGGATTTGAGCAGCCAGCGGCCGAAGCGCGGGTTAACCGTCGGCGCTGCAAGCGACGGGACGGCGACCGCCGACGTGAACATGGCGCAGACAAGCGTGATGACACTGGCGGCTCGGACTGTCGACATTCGTGATGACTCCCGTAGACGTGGGGACACGAAGCGCGCACCTCGCACGCACCGTGTGATGACTGGGACGAGCAGCGTAATCGCGGTACGACGCGCGGACAGTCTCGATGTTGCGGCCTCGTGCACAGCACAGCAAGGGATCGCGCGTGGGGAATGCGCCTTCGTGGCCTTTCAACCATTTCCAAACTCGTGTGGTCGAACAGCACGATTGTCCAGAAGTCCAATTGCCTCCGCAGCGATCACGGCTCCTCCCTCGTATGGCCCTCGAATGCCTCGATCGATGACGCGCCACTGCAAAGTCGCCCTGCTCGCGACCTCCACGTTTGCGTTTCCCGCTCGCGCGGTCGCACAACCCAATGTTGTGCCTGTCACGCGCGAAACATCCGCGCCTCCCGCGCGATCGCCCGCGATGTTCGGCTCTGCGGCCCGCGCTGCGCAGGCGTCGGTGCTCGACGGGCGCGACAACGATGATGTCTGGAAGTCTGCGCGCGTCATCGACCAGTTTCTCGAGTACGAGCCCAACACCGGCGCCGTGCCGCGATTCCGTACCGAAGTGCGCGTGCTTTACGACGACACGTATCTCTACATCCTCGGTCGCATGCACGACCCGCGCCCGACAGCATCGTCTCGCTGCACTCGCGTCGCGATATCCGTACCGAAAGCGAACAGCTCAAGCTGATCATCGATTCGTATCACGATCGACGCACCGCGTATCGGTTCGTCGTTAATCCGGCTGGTGTGAAGCGTGACTTCTACGTCTACAACGATCAGACGCAACTAAGCGCAGCAGCGTGCACCAATCGCAGCGACGAAGGACGCTCGGGCGGATGGTGGATGGAGCCGTCGCTGCAGTTCCGCGTCTCGTCGCGCTTTTCCGCATCGATGGCTGCGTTCTACGCGCACAACATCGATGATGACCAGTGGCACTCCAACGTCACGCCGACAGTGGGCGGCCCCACGAGCTACACCTTCGCGCGACTCGACCAGACGACGCTGCGCATGACGAGCCGAGTCAACTACACGGCGTCACCGACGCTCTCGGTGCAGTTGTACGCGCAGCCGTTCGTCAGCACGGGCACGTACACCGACTGGAAGGAACTCGACGATCCGCGCGCCGAAGCGTATGCGGGGCGCTACATGCGCTACGGCACCACGAACCCCGGCGGCTTCAACGTGCGGCAGTTCAATTCCAACGCCGTCGTGCGCTGGGAGTACCGTCCGGCGTCAACGCTCTTCTTCGTGTGGCAGCAGGGCCGACAGGCGAACGACCCGCGCGCAACGGACTTCAGCTTGCAGCGCGATTTCTCCGGGCTGTTCGACCTGCACCCGATGAACACGTTCCTCATCAAGGCGTCGTACTGGTTCAATAAGTAGCGATCAGTATCCCTCGCGCGCGAGCTCGTGCAGATCGGCGATGGAGAGTGGTACCGGATAGACCACGCCCTTGCGGTACGTCTCGCGCACGAGCTTGCCGAACAGCCATTCGCTGGCCGCGATGTGCACGTTTGGATCGGTCTTGCTCCACACGTTCTCCCACCACTTCGGCAACTTGGAGAGCAGATCGCCAAGCCGGTTGTGCTCGAGCGGTTCGAGCCCGATGCGTGCGCTCGATGCGTCACCGATGAGCAGGTGCACGTACTTGGTCGCCGCGTGAATGCCGGCGTCTTCGGTGATCCGTCCCAAAAAGCTCGTCGCGTCCTGTTCATCGACGCTGGCCGCGCGCTGTCCTGAATCCTGTCCGGCAATGAAGCGGCCGAGCATTCGCACGTGTGCATCGGCCAGGGCCACGCCATCGGGATTGGCGGCCAGCGCACGGTCACGCCAGCCATTCGCGTAGTCGGTGGGGCCGACATAGTGGCGCTTGTATACGTCGTAAAACGCGCTGGCTTCGGCCAGCGTCTGCGGCAGGCAATCGGCATCATCGGGGAGCCCTGGCGCACGGAGTCCCATCTGATGCGCAAAAACGCGCCAGACGTAGTAGTAGTCTTCGGCCACCTGCGGATCGAGCGCGAGCCCGAGCGTCTCGAGCCCCTGTACCACGCACAGCGAAAAGCCGATGATCGTGCCGGCCATGTCCTCCTGATTGATCGGCACTCCGTACTGCTCCAGGAACGCGGCGTGCGCGTCGGCCCCCATGACGTCGGGCGCGACGTTGGTACGCACACCCGCATGCAGCAGTCGCATCTCCTGACCGGCCACGGCGCCCATGCCCATGCGTTCGAACGAGTATGGCGCGGTGACATCGAGCAGCAGCTGCAAGGTGCCCATCAATCGATGAAACGGACGCTGACGCAACTCCTTCGAGAGGTTGAGGACGATGGCCATGGAGGGCGCCGCGTACCCTTCGGGGAGACTCTTGCAGAGCATCGCCAGCACGGCCGGGAGCGAATGCGTCATGAAGGTCTGCTGTCCGCGCAGCACCCGGTCGCGATCGACCCACGACGGGAGCTCGGGCGAGCCACACGTGTCGCAGAACTTGTAGGTTTCGGCGAAGAAGTCCTTGAGCGGTTGCGGCGCGTCGGCTGGCACGCGCCGATCGTTGGCCTTCATCTGAGCGATCACCCGCCGCACTGTTGCCGACGCGATCCCCGACGCCTTGAGCGCACGCGCGCACTCGTCACCCACCGGATCGCCGTGCCGACGCAGGGCATCCAACCACACCGCGTCGGTCCAACGCGGTCTGCTACTCTCGGATGGTGACGACGGGGGGGCGGTCATGCGATGCTCCAGCGGGTGTGCGCGATGGAATGCGCGAGGATGAGCGCGATGGAATACGGAGGGAACAATTCCACAAGCGTACGCGTCGCCGCCTTCGTGCGACAGGGGCGTGATCGGTCGCACACTCGGGTGACAGTACTACGCCGGGTCGTCATATTCCTTACGATGCCCACTCACCGTTGTCGCTCGTGAAATACGCGCTCAAGCAGCAACTCGCGCGCGCCCTCGGCGATCAGTACTCGCTCGAAGACGAGGTGGACGGCGGGTCTTCGCGCATCTTTCTCGCCCGCGACCGCTCCCTCTATCGCGAAGTCGCCGTGAAGGTATTGGGGGCAGCGCTTGCCCAAGGCGTTTCACCCGACGAGTTCACCCGCGAACTGCGCAAAGTCGCCAATCTGCAGTCGCCGAACATTGTACCAGTGCTGATGGTGGCGTCGCTCGATGACGGCACGCCCTACTACACGATGCCGGCCGTGCGCGCGACATCGCTTCGTGCGCGAATCAAGGAGGGCCCACTCCCGATCAGCGAGACGATCGCGATTCTGCGCGATGTGGCCGGCGCGCTCGATTTCGCGCACGCCCGCGGCGTGGTGCACGGCAATCTGCGTCCCGAGCGGGTGCTGCTGAATGGCGATACGGCAATGGTCACCGACTTTGGTGTGGTGCGCGCGCTGGCCCTCGCCCGGGGAGCGACGACCGGACCCGCGCCCTTTACCGGACGCACGCCCGATCGCGTAGCGGACGAGGCGCGGGCGCGCACGAGCGGCAACAGACGCACCGCACCGCGCGAAGCGGGGACGCTCGAGTCGCCAGCGTACATTGCCCCCGAGCAGGTGGTCGGTCAGGTGCCGAACGCCAGCGCCGACCTGTTCGCCTGGGGCGTCATGGCGTACGAACTGTTGACGGGTGTGCATCCGTTTGCAGCGAACGCCGACGCGGGAGACGATCCGCTGATCCCGTTGCGCGCACGGCTGCCGTTGCTTTCGCCGGTGATCGAGGGCCTGGTGATGCAGTGCCTGGCGACTGACCCGACGCAGCGTCCCGCTGGTGCCCGATCGCTGCTCAACGTGTTGCGCGGGCCGTCCGGCAGCACCCCCCTGATCGAACCAAAGACGACATCACGCCGCCCACTCATTCTCGGCGTCGCCGTCGCGGTGCTCGCCATCGTTGCGGTCGTGGCCACGATGCTGCTGCGCACGCCTGAAGATGTGCGTGCAGCGCGCGGCGCGGCCGTTGGTCTGCGAACGATGGCGGTGCTGCCGGTGACGGATGCCGCCGAAGACACCGCGACCTCATACCTCGCTGCCGGCATGACCGACGAGCTGACCCGATTGGTCGCACAACTGTCTGGACTGCAGGTGACGGCGCGCAGCGCCACGCGAAACGCGCCACTCAGCGACGTGAACAATCCGGTTGGTTACGGTGCGCGTCTGGGTGTGGAAGCGGTGCTCGAGGTACGTCTGCAACGTGACGGCGATCGTCTGCGCATGACGGCGCTGCTCACCAAAGTGGCTGACGGGTCGACGCTCTTTCGCGAATCGTTCGAACGCGACGCGCGCGAACTCTTCAGCCTGGAAGACGACATCGCCGGCGCGGTCGCGCAGGCGTTTCGCCTGCCGCCCTTGTCGGGCGAGAATCGCGATCCGATGCGCACCGCCAATCTCGAGGCGCACGATCTGGTTACGCGCGGAAACCTGCTGGTGGAGCAGTTCAGCGACAGCGCGCTTCGCGAGGCGGTCACGTTGTATGAGCGCGCGGCAGCGCTGGAGCCACGCTACCTGCCAGCATGGACCGGGTTGGTGGACGCGTGGCGTCGATTGGCCGACGACTTCATGCCAGCACGCGAGGCAGTGACGGCCGCGCGCCCCGCCGAGCAGCGTGGGTGGGCGCTCGACTCCACGTCGAGCAGAGCGATCGCCCTTCGAGCCGCCCGCCTGTTCCTGCACGCGCGCGACCTGTCGCAGGCCGAACGCGAGTTCGCCCGCGCGCTTGCCCTCGACTCGACAAACGCCCTCGCGCCGCTGTACGCCGACCTGCTGTTGCAACTGGGCAAGGCCGACTCTGCAGTCGCGGTGCTGCAACGCGCCGCCCGTATCGACCCGATGTCGCCCGTGGTGGCGAGATACGGACCGCCGCTGCTGGCCGGCGTCGCACGCATGGAGCCGCTCCGCGCCGTCTGCAGTCGTGCTGTAGACGTGGATTCGTCTGCCTACACCTTCGATTGCCTGCGCATGGAGCTCCGTGTGGCCAATCAGTGGCGAGAGTATCAGGCCACCTGCGACAGTCTCGATCACGCCTGTCAGGGCGTGGCGCTTCATCGACTTGGCCGACAGGACGAGGCCCGTCGTCGCGGCGCGCGGCTCGACTCGACGCTGCGCGCCCGGTCAGGCGGTCGTTACCTCGATCCGGGGCTCATTGCCACCTGGTACGCGCAGATGGGCGACGTCGAACGCACCCTCGCGCAGCTCGAGCTCGCGCTTTCGATCGACTCGCGCTACGTCGCCCATCTGCGCGACCCGTTCTTTTTCTCGGAAGTGAAGGGCGAGCCGCGCTTCGAGGCCTTCGTGCGCAAAGCGGGCCTGCGGTAGCTACATCACGACGCGTCGTACCTCCGCGCTGGGCCCGAAGTTGAGCAGCAACCCAAGCGGCAACTCCGCGATCCGCAGATAATTCACCACCTGCCCGCGGTGCGCGTCAGCCAGCTTCGGCACCGCCTTCACTTCGACCAGCACGAGACCGGACACGATCAAATCCGCGCGGTACTCACCGATCAGGTGACCATCGTAGCGCGCCTTGAATGGCACCTGCCGTTCAAGCGGGAGCCCGAGCCTGGACAGCTCGATATCCAGCGCGCGCTCGTACAGCGATTCGGCGAACCCGTGGCCCATTCGAGTGTGCACCGTGAAAAACGCCCGAAGGATGCGATCGGTGATGTCGGCGTGTGGGAGTGCAGGTCGAAGCGGACCGGGCATGTGTTGGCCTGTGGACAGTGATGGGTAGCTGGACAACCGAACAGCTTTACCGCCAAACAGCGGTCACGGAGAAAACGGGAGAAACCGGGGAGAACCGCCGCAGCGGACAGTCGGAGCCATTCCATTTTTGCCTTTTTTTGTTTTTCTCCCAATTTTCTCCTGCTTCTCTCTGTGCAGCTGTGGCCGTTCGCTGTGGCCGTTCGCTGTGGCCGTTCGCTGTGGCCGTTCGCTGTGGCCGTTCGCTGTGGCCGTTGGTTGTCTTGGTTTCCGTCATGGGTCGGCTCTGTTCGCGGTTCTCCGATTGGGCTCCCGCTTTCTCCGTGACCGCTGTTTCGCACTCGCGCACCGTACCACGCCCGCAGCCTCTCGTGGTACCCGAAACGCCGCCGCCGTACCCGCACGAACGCCACATCGTCTCCACCCGCTGTACCGAAGCCTTACCGGAAAGAGATGTGCATGCGATATCTTCTGCCGGCAGCGGGGTTTCGCTGTTCCGGCGAGACCACGCACCAGCCACAGCACGCAAGGAGCAGGTGATGATTAGAAGTGCACACGCCATCGCGGCGATTTCCAGCCTCATACTCGGCGCCGCCGTCGCGCGGGCGCAGGCCAATATCGCCGAGCCCGTCCAGCGTTCGTCGCAGCACGACTATCGGATCGTGCAGGTCGTCGACGGATTGATCAATCCGTGGTCGATGGCGTTCCTGCCGAACGGCGACATGCTCGTCACCGAGCGCCCGGGCCGGCTGCGCATCGTCCGCAAAGGCGCGCTGCTCCCGACGCCGGTCGTAGGAGTGCCCGCTGTCGTTGCTCGCGGTCAGGGAGGCTTGCTCGATGTCGCGCTGCATCCGGACTTCGCCCGCAACCGTTACATCTACCTCAGCTTCTCCAAGCCGGTCGATAATTTGGCCACCACTGCGGTGGTGCGCGCCAAGTTCGAGAATGACGCGCTGTCCGAGGTGCAGGAGATCTTCGTCGCGGACACCAAGGGCGCGCCCGGGCACTTCGGCTCGCGCCTCGCCTTCGACAAGTCGGGCTTTCTCTTTGTCACCGTTGGCGATCGGCAGGCGCCGCCGACGGGCGATCTCGCGGCACACCCGGCGCAGGACTTCTCGAATCACCAGGGCACCATCAATCGCCTGTACGATGACGGCCGCGTACCGGCAGACAATCCGTTCGTGGACAAGGCCGGTTACAAGCCCGAGATCTGGAGCAAGGGGCACCGCAATCCCCAGGGGCTCGCCATCAATCCCGCCACCGACGATGTCTGGGAGACGGAGCACGGTCCGCAGGGCGGCGATGAGCTCAACCTGATCAGGAAAGGGCTCAACTACGGCTGGCCGATCATCGGCTTTGGCGTGAACTACGGCGCCGGAAACACCATTCACGCCTCCACGCGCAAAGCCGGTCTCGAGCAGCCGATGTTCTTCTGGGTGCCGTCCATCGCCACGTCGAGCATCATGTTCTATACCGGGGACAAGTTCCCCAACTGGAAGGGGAGCGTCTTCGTTGGTGGCCTGGTTGGTGAGCAGCTCGCACGTCTCACCATCGATGGCACCAACAAAGTCGAACTGGTCGATGTGCTCGTGAAGAAGCGCGGTCGTATTCGCGACGTCCGTCAGGGTCCCGACGGCTTCATCTACCTGGCGACGGAAAAGCAGGACGGCACGGGCTCACCGATCTTCCGACTCGAACCGGTCGCGCGTCGCTGAGCACGCGCCGTGATGTCGGTGTGCACGCTGCGTGAAGCGGTGCCTCGCACCACTACTGACGTGACCGAGGGGACGGGCCAGTGCATCGGCCGGTCCCCTCGGTTTTCTCGCACGCCGCGAACGTCAGCCGCTCGTGCCGAACTGCCTCGTGAATTTCACGAACACCGAACGTTGCTGCGGGCGCACCCACTCAAAAAAGTTGGTCGCTTCGCGTCCATCGTTCAGCACCACGAACAGACCGGTACCGGCAGTGTTGAGCCAGCCGAAGCGCACGTTGGCAGAAAAGATCTTCTGCTGATTGTTGAACTGCGTCAGCGTCTGCACGAACACGCGCGGCGAGAAGAAGTAGTTCAGTCGAACCGCCTGCAATGATCTGATGAAGTTGCCCTGCGGCAACCGCACGTCGTTGTAGTCGGCCGTGAGTGAACCGGAGAACGTCGCACCGCGACGCAGCGTGACTGTCCCACTGCCACCAGTGCGTCGTCCCGTCCAGAACTCGCCCACGTCGAATCGCCCAGTTGCCCACAGGTTCTCGCTTGGATCGGTCTGATAGTCGAAGCCGAGCGTTCCCCAGTCGTACGCACCCGGCGGAATGACGACGCCTGGCGCAATCGTGAACGGTTCCTGCAGTCCTTCGTGCGAAATGTTGTACTCCGGACCGAAACGCGAGCTGTTCGCAAACTCGATCTCGGTGAGATCGAGATGCCAATACCCCGTCTGGTAGAAGTTGTCGGACGTGCCGTAAAAGCCGCGATGGCTGATGTGCGGATTCCACTGCCGGAACCACGCCCACTCAGGTTTCCGCACCAGTCGCATCGCCGACACATCGTACGCGCGATAGCCCCCGGGCCGGCTCATGAATCCCACTTCGGGATTGAAGTCCGTGCCAATCTGCGCCACGCGCGCGCTGTGATTCCACACGTTGGTCTGATACGCGAGCCGTCCACTGAACGCATTCGCATCGCCATCGCGACCGGGCGTGGTGGTGCGGGCAGCCCAGAGATCGCTCGTCCACCGCTGACCCAGTCCGATGCGACCGTCGAATGCGAACGTGCGGTTCACATCGGCCGCATCCTCCATCGAGAGTCGCTGCACCACCATCGCGCCGACACGCGAGCGTGTCGACAGTTCGCGCGTCACTCGACCGACGGTGAACGACTGCCCTTCACTGCTGGAATCGGGTGCGTCGGTCACCATCTGCAGCAACCCCATCGTCGTCCCGCCGATACGTCCTGACAGGCGTCCGCCGCCGATGATCGGTTGTGGCGTGCCGTTGTCGGAGATGCCGATTCGACGCGTGAAAAAGAGATCCACCGCCTGCGGCGTACCCGCCGAAAAGATGCCTGCGTTCTCGAGGAAGAACGGGCGCTTCTCGGGGAAGAAGATGGGAAAGCGCGTCAGGTTCACGCGCTGATCGTCCACTTCCACCTGGGCAAAGTCGGTGTTGTAGGTGAGATCGAGTGTGAGCGCGGGCGTGACGCCGTACTTGATCTCACCACCCACTTCGGTGGGATAGGTGGACGTCGCGATACGATCGGGCCAGCCACGTTGCGCCGACGTCAGCACATACGGCGTCACCGTCTGAATGCGCCGCGATGGCACCGTGAGCTTGCTCAGTTCACCAGCCAACGACAGGCGATAGAGGTTGAACTGGCGCGGAATGAAGGACCAGTACAGCTCTTCGTTCTTGCGACGGATGTTGCGCGACACATTCAAACCCCACGTCTGCTCCTCGCTCCCCGACTGAAAGCGCAGCGTCGAGTAGGGAATGCGGCTCTCGGCCGTCCAGCCAAGTGAATCGATGGTGGTGACCACGGCCCAGCTGGCGTCCCAGTTCACATTGAAGCCACCCATGGCGCCGGCCTGCATGCGATTCTGTCCGGCCACGTTCGCGCCGCCGCCTTCACCCTCGCGAATCACCTGGCCATCGTACTCGATGCCGGCCGGTGTGGTCGCAAAGACGAACCCGTTCTGTCTGTCGTGATACGTGTCGAAGATGAACGCAATGTGATCGCTGTTGGCGAGTTGCACATCGCGAATTTTCTCGCCGGGCACGATCAGTCTGGGCTCGCGATCGAACATGCGCGCGCCGATGTACAGGTACTGCCCGTCGGTGGCGAGGCGGACCTCCGTTCGCTCCGACGCGGGTACGCCTTCGTTCAATTCGCGCTGCACGAAGTCGGAGATCGGCGTACCGCTGCGCCACACCTCCTCGTCGAGCTTGCCGTCGATCGTCGGCGGCGTGGTGATGCGCTGCGCCGACGCGACGGGCCTGGCACGAGCACGCGCCGCGCGGGCGAATGAATCGGCGACCGCAGCATCGAGGCGCATCGGCAACGGCGCCGGTCCTTGCGCCACGCCGCGAGTGGCCACGGCGCCCTGCGCGGTGACCGCGAGCAGGGCGCCGACTACGGCAAGTCTGGTCGTGAACAACGCGCAGACCACGCGCCTACTTCTTGCCTGCCGCGGCCTTGAAACGCGCGCGAATCTCCAGCAGCTCGGTGCTGTCATCGATGTTCTTCTTGATGATGTCTTCCAGCATCTTCATGATCGCAATGTTGTCTTCGACGCTCGTGGGTTCGCCGCTGAGTTTCGTGCCGAAACTGAAATGTTCGCCCGGCACCATCACCATCTCGTTCACGAGCACCACATCGCTGGTGTCGTCGGCCACGCGCACGGCCACGAACTTCTTCCCCGACTTTTCCATGTAGCTGATCCGCAATCCGTTCGCGCTCGTCGGCCAGGCCGGATACGGATGCATCTGCCCATCGCTGCCCTGAAATGACGTGGTCGCCGTCGTCAGGTTGGGGAAGTTGCGCTCGAAGGCACCGACGTACATCAGGGCGTGTCGCATGGTCTGAAATCGGGTGGAGGATCTGGGGGAACCGACCCATCGGCCGGGCAAGCCTAAGGTTACGCCGCATGCGCGCCCAGCGGAACGAGCATGTGCTGTACTTCCGCCCCCGACACCGTAGATTCGGGGCACTTCTCGCACGGGTGACGGCATGCCGGATGATTCCCTGCAGGCAGAGATTCAAGAGGCACTTCGCGACTCGTACTCACTCGAACGTGAGTTGCCGCGCGGTGGCATGTCGCGGGTCTTCGTCGCCACCGAGATCGCGCTCCATCGGCGCGTCGTCATCAAGGTGCTCTCGCCCGAACTGGCGGCCACTCTCTCGGCGGAACGCTTCAAGCGCGAAATCGCACTCGCTGCTCGCCTGCAGCATCCGCACATCGTACCATTGCTGAACGCCGGACTGGCCGGTCCGCACCTGTACTACACCATGCCGCTGGTGGACGGCGAGTCGCTGCGGACGCGCATGGAGCGCGAACGTCCGATGGCCTTCGCCGACATCATCACCATTCTCGAAGCGCTGGCGCGCGCGCTGGACTATGCGCACGAGGAAGGTGTGGTGCATCGCGACATCAAGCCCGAGAACGTGATGTTCTTTCACGGGCAAGCGGTCGTCCTCGATTTCGGCATCGGCAAGGCACTCGTCAGCGCGTCCACCGCGGAAACCGAAGTCATGCGTATCACGCAGGTGGGAATGGCACTCGGCACCCCCACGTACGTTGCGCCGGAGCAGGCGGCGGGCGACCCGTCACTCGATCATCGGGCCGACCTCTATGCGCTCGGCGTCGTCGCGTACGAGATGATCACCGGGCATCCGCCGTTCGCCAGTCGTTCACCGCAGGTGGTCATC
>CAYWCJ010000030.1:17906-23787 GCA_964456595.1 uncultured Gemmatimonas sp.
GTCATCGACGCCCACGCGAACAAGCTGCCCGAACCACTCAGCGCCAAGCGCGCCGACGTTCCCGCCGCGCTGGCAGCGGTCGTCATGCGCTGTCTCGCCAAGCGCCCCGACGAGCGTCCCGCGACCGGAACCGCGATCGTCCAGTCGCTCGACACCAACACGCCCAGACGGCATTCGGGCGGGGGCCCGATGATGGAGCGGATGTCGAATGCTCCGTCGTGGATTCCGTGGACCGTCGCAGCAGTGTCCACGCTCGCATTCATTGTGATGGCGGTGCTGTACGCGAGGGGGAGGGGATAGCCTCCCACAGTCGCGTCGTGAGCTGGGGCGATGGGCTTCGAAAGTTGTTCTCTGCTCCACTCTGACGGGAGACCAAGAACTCAACACTCACCACAGCGAAAAGCCCAACTCGGGGCGACGCCGCAAACCCCGCTTTTCGCTGTGCTGAGTGTCGAGTACTCAGCCGCGAGTGAGAGTGGAGCAGCACAGCCCCCGGGAGGTGTGCGCGGTATTCACTCGGCGGCTCGGACCGGCGGCGCTGGGCTACGGTTCGCAGCGCACGCGACGCATGGGGAAGTCGATACCGCGCGTCTGGCCTCCTTGCGGCCCCTCGATGCGCGCGACGATCGAGTCGGTGCCGGCCGGTCGATAGCTGATGCGCTGCGGGAAATCGTGTGCCGGATTGGCGAAAACCACGGCGGTGTCACTCACACTCGTCGCCGCAAACGACGCTTCGGCCTGTCGAGACGGTTTGGCGATGTAGGTCGCGACGCCATTTCGCGTTTCGATGCGGAGCTGCTCGTACTCGCGCACCGTGTCGCGCACGACCGTTCGACTGACGCCCATCATCATGCCACCAAGCGGCGACATCCATTGCTCGTGGGTCACGCGCGTGGCCGAACGCAGCTCCCAGCAGCCGGCCAACCAGCGCAACTGCGCGACGCCATCGGTGCGCGCTGTCGTCAGGCGGGGTATCGGCAGGTGGGCTCCGGCGAGCGTCGCCGAGAGGGCCAACGCTGAAATCCATCGTGGCAGCATAACGTCCTCGTGGGCGCCCGGGCGCCGGTGAATGATGCGGGGTGCGGGCGCGGAACGTAGACGCTGTACCGGCCCTTCCCGATGGTTCGCCCGAACTGATCTTCAATCTGGCCGATCCGTTTCAGGCCTTTGCCGTGGAAGGCGTCGGTCAGGTGCAGCCGCCGATCATGCTGGTCGGCCAGATCAGCGCGCCGTTCGTGGTCGGGCCCACCGGTCGCGTCGATCTGGTGGCCGTACGGCTGCAATCGTACGGCGCGGCGCTGCTGCACCCCCCCGTGTCGCTCCTGACGGACGGCTGGACCGATCCAGACAGGGCTCCGCTCGCCGGCCATCAGCGACCGCTTGGCGGTCCTTCGCGATGCGCTGCTGGCAACTGCTGACCGCGAAGCGCGCGTCGCCCTCCTGGATGAGGCTCTCACAGAGCTGTTGCACGAAGCCGCCGGATTCATCGCGGACCCTCGCGTGGTGCGCGCCGTTCAGGCCATTCGGGCCAATCACGGCGTCATCGCGCTCGATGCGTTGACGCGCCAGCTTCACACCACCACGCGAACACTCCAGCGCCTCTTTGCGGCGCAAGTTGGAATCTCCCCCAAGTTGCTTACCCGCATCACGCGTTTCGATCGGGTCTTCGGCGGCTGGCGCGACGACCCGCGATCGCTCGCCCGCGTGGCGGCCGAAGGCGGCTACTTCGACCAGTCGCATCTCGTGCGCGACTTCCGCGACTTCGCTGGTGCGGCGCCGGCCGCTTGCCTGGTCGCGCAGCCCGAGTTCACCGCCTTCTTCACTTCAGGTTCGCCAGTCGTGCCGACACGCTGAACAGCAGCTATTCCGGATCGCTTGACAGTGTCGACGTGTTCTGACTACCATGCCGAAGTTCTGCACCCTGCCGATGACCGCCGCGACACTCTCCTCCATGCCGCGGCCGGCGTCTTCCCGCGCTACGGGTTCCGTAAGACTTCGATGGACGATCTGGCGCGCGCCGCCGGCCTCTCGCGTCAAGCGCGGTACCTGCACTTCGCGACCAAGGAAGCCCTCGAGCAGTACCACGAGTGCATGCCGGTCGTCGTGCAGATCATCTGCGGCGGCAAGGCGTTGCGCGTGGTTGGCGGTCCCGTCCGGTGAACTGCACTCCAGTTTCGCGAGCGGTCCTCGGCCGGAGTCAACCTCGGTGAGAAAGCACGTCCTGATCTACGGACTGCTCGGCGGCGCGCTCATCGCGCTGCTGAAAGTCGTCGAGTATCGATTCCTCGTCGTCGAGCATTCCGTCGAGCTGTATGGCGGGTTGGTCGCGGCGCTGTTCTCCTCGTTGGGGATCTGGTTGGGACTGACGCTGACTCGTCGTGGGGCACGCGCTGAGACCCGAGAGAAGGACAGCTACGCGAACGACAGCTACGTGGCAGCCTCGCCGACGGTGGTCGCTGCAGCTCACACGACCGGCGGCGTGGACGTCGCGTCGTCATCGGTCCCGTTCGCCCCGAACCTGGAGCGCCGCGACACGCTCGGCATCACCAAGCGCGAACTCGAGATTCTGGAGCTGATCGCGGCCGGATTGAGCAACCGCGAGATCGCCGAACGGATCTATGTCAGCGAGAACACGGTGAAGACGCATTCGAGCCGGTTGTTCGAGAAGCTGAGGGCGAGGCGGCGTACGCAGGCGGTCCAGATCGGCAAGCAGTTGGGATTGCTGCCGTGAGACGCCCGTGCCGTCATCCGAAGGGGTGATTTTCGCCATTTCGGAGCAAAATCACCCGAACGGGTGACGCCAATCCGCCCCGCGCCGCTGCATCATCGCGTTGACCTCAACCCTCAGGGAGCACGTCTGATGAAGCGAATCGTATGGACGTTTGGACTGATCGCCGGCGCAGTGTTGTCAATCACGATGGTGATGACCATCGCCGTCATGGACGTGATGGCAACCGAGAACGCGGAGGTCATCGGCTACACGACGATGGTCGCGGCCTTCCTGATGGTGTACTTCGGCGTGCGGTCGTATCGCGACACAGCGCTTGATGGCGCGATCGGTTTTGGACGCGCGTTCAAGGTCGGGATGCTGATAGTGGCCGTGGCCTCGGTGTGCTATGTGGCCACCTGGGAAGTGATCTACTACCGCGTGATGCCCGACTTCGCGGAGAAATACAGCGCGCGCGTGCTGGAGAAGGCAAAGTCGGCGGGGGCGACGGCGGAGCAGCTCGAGGCCAAACGCGTGGAGATGGAGAAGTTCGGTCAGCTGTACAAGAATCCGGCGTTCAACATCGGGATGACGTTTCTCGAGCCGTTGCCGGTTGGACTGCTCATCGCACTGGTGAGCGCCGGCGTGCTGTCGCGCAAGCGCAAACCGGCAGGGTTCACGCAGCCGGCGGCGCTGTGAGCACCCGATAGTGTGACTGCACGAACCCGAACTGGTACGAGCGCGTGGCCACCAGTTCGAGCGGCACGTCTTTCGTCAGCGAACCGAACAGCGTCTTGCCGTTTCCCACCAGCACCGGAATGGTGGTGATCGTGAGCTCGTTGATCAGCCCCGCTGACAGAAAGCGCTGAATCGTCACGCCACCGTCCACATACAGGCGATGCAATCCCTGCTCGGCCAATCGCGTGATGAGTGCGGCGGGATCGTCGGCCGAGAGTGAGACGGTGGCTGGCACGTTTGTCGGCAGCACCCGCGTGCGCGTGCGACGCGTGAGCACGACGATCGGCAGCTCGCCATACGGCCACTCGTCGAAGGACGACACCTGTTCGAAGGTATTCCACCCCATCACGAGGGCGTCGATGTTGGCCATGAAGGCGGCGTAGCCACAATCCTCGCCGTCAGGAATGCGCGCGTTGGCGTCGTTCAACCAGCCGATGCTGCCATCGGCGCGCGCAATGAAGCCGTCGAGACTGGTGGCGATGAACACGGCACAGTGGGAAGTCATGGTCTCACTACAATACAGCGCCGCCGTCCATCGCGTCGATGGACGACGCCAGCCACTGCGATCCACCTCGATCAATCGACTCCGCGAGCGCCGTTCGCAGCGCAGGCAATTGTTGGCGCGCCGTGGTCGCCTTGCCCTCGGCAAACAGCAGCGCCGCCTCGGCCAGTGGCTTGAGATATGATTCGCCGATCGCCGGCCCTCGTGCCAGGTCCAGTTGCGCTCGCGCCGCTGTCACATCACCCCACAGCGCGAACTGACGTGCGGCGTCGTAGTGCACACCCGACCGCGACGTTGGTGGCAGCCGGTCGGCATGTGCAATGACGCGTGCGAGCCATTCACGCGCGTCCGCATCACGCCCGCTGTCGGCGAGATGCATCTGCATCAGTTGCCACGCGACCAGCTCGAACGCGGAGCCGTCGGCTGGCTGTCGCGCTGTCGCCAGGAGGGCGACGTCCCAATCGCGCGGACGCTGGCCGCCGAGGCTCGCGCCATACACGGCCTGCACGGCCGCATCACGCTCACCGATTGGTCCACCGCGCCAGAGACGCAGCAGACGCGCACCATCAGTGAGGTACCCCGAGGTCGTCATGGGGAGCATGGTGACGACCGCTATGGCGAGTGATGCACCGCCAAGGGTGAGCGACACGAAGACGACGAGCACGCGCGAGAACGACGACGAGGCATCGAGTCCGACTGGATTCAATTGCCACCACAACACGAGGGCCGCGATGCCAAGCATCAGACTGGTAAACGGACCAGCGCCGACCATGACGGCGCTGCGTCGCGGAAGGTCGTGCGTATCCGTCGGTGCGGATCCGGCCATCCCGCCAGCCAGTGCGACGTTGGTGTTGAGATGCATGCGCCAGCCGTGTTGCTGCCGCTCGAAGCGAAACGGCCCGATGATGAGCAGAAACGCGCGAAAGCCGACCAGCCGACCGCCGAACAGATGTCCGAGTTCATGTGCCAGCAGCACGAGGAAGAGCGACAACACGCAGGCTGCGATCAATGCTGCGTTCTCGACGCCTGCCAGCTGTAGTCCCTGTTCGCGAGCGCCGCGCATGGCGCTGCCCATTCGTCCGCCAAGGACGTAGCCCACAACCCCCGTGGCTGCTCCGCCGAGCACGCCAAGGAGGAGCCCTCGCCTGCCCCGCGAGGCCTGGGCGCCGATGGAGGTCGAAGCGTCGATGCGTGCAGCCATGGTTCGGTCGTGAGTGAGTCAGGATGACGGGGCGGATCACGGAGCCGATGAGCTGGAGAGCCCGCGCGGGGATCAACCCTGCCATGCAAACCCGCGACTCCTACGACCAACGGGCGCGAAGGACGCCGCAGTTTCAGTGTGGTGGCCGAATCGTGACTCCGCTTTCCGAGCCGGTATATTTAGGAGTCGTTCTGCACAGGACAAGCGGAGTCTGAGAATTGAACCGTGTAGCGCCGCGCGTCCGTCGAGGTTGGTCAACCGAGTTCGCGCTGCAGCAGGACGGAGTATCCGTGACGACTGAGCGCCTATGGACCAACGCGTGCGCCGAGCACGACGAAGCAGTCGCCGCATGCGTCGGTGCGATTGGGCAGGTGCCTGAGTCAGCATGGCAAACGCGCCACGCTGCCGGCAAATGGAGCCCGGCTGAGGAGGCGCTGCACGTGGTGCTCGCCTACGAGTTTGGCGTGGACGCTGCGACGAGAGGCGCGAGCATGCGTTTGCTGGTGCCACCTTTCGCTGCCTGGCTCTCCGGCCATCTGCTTCTCCCCCTGCTACTCCGCGCTCGGCGCTTTCCGCGCGGAGCGGCTGCGCCACGCGAAGTCCAACCGTCCATCGCCGCCGCGCAGGTACTGAGCAGCAGCGACGTCGCGCATCGACTGACAGTCGTCGCGGAAGTTGCGGCGCGGGCATTGCGCGAGGCAGACGCGCGACGGCCTTCCGCGCGTATCGTGCT